>JBFZBL010000128.1:0-5187 GCA_041308485.1 Phycisphaerae bacterium
TACTTCGGCCTAGTCTGAGCGGGACACAAATCAAGAGATACCGACCTTGGAGTTGTGACCAACTTATTCTCTATACAAACAGCCTCACTGAAATTACACGATTTCCAAATGCAGCTAAGTACTTAAAAAGCCATAAAGATATGAATACTTGCAAAGAGGTACAGCAAGGCAAGCACTCTTACTGGAGGCTTCATCGGCCGCGCGATCCTGAAATATTTTCTTCGCCTAAGTTTGTCGGTTTGACTACCTCAAAAACAATCGAGGTGATTTATGATGAGCACAAATCCGCTTTTGTGACAGATGCAATGTATGTTTTCCGAGTACTTCCAGAGTACAATCCTTGGGCTTGTATGGCAATACTTCAATCGCGAGTCTTTTTGTTTTTGTATCATGTAGCAAACCAAGGTGAATCTCGGGTAATACCACAGGTAAAGGCTTCAAAGTTAGAAACTCTGCCTTTCCCAACCATAGCATCAACCAATCCCAAAATGAATACACTTGCTCAATTTGCAAAAAGTATGTTGGAATTGAATAAGAAACTTGCGGGGATAAAGAATCCTGATGAAAAGACGCGAATTTAACGGCAGATAGATTCGACGGATGAGCAGATCGACAAGCTTGTTTATGACCTCTACGGCCTGTCGCCTGACGAAATCGCGATAGTTGAAGGTCGAGATAAAACAAATTGAAGAATCCAGTTAAGTAGTATTAAGCAGAATTAAACCGGATTATCTGATGGACGAGAAAAAGGCAAATAACGGATTGTGTGTCTTTAACGGCATACGCGTAGTATGCAAAATAAAGACCTGGTACTCTAATATAAGGGCAGATAAATGGAAAAGAAAATTGTATTTATCATGCTGGCGGCGGCTTTGTTTATTGGCGGTTGTAATTTAGAAAAGAAGGCTGTTATGCCGTCAACATTGTCGAACGTGAGCGTAAGAACAGCTTACAGTCCCACCGAAAAATTTTCAACGAGCGGCAAATATGCCTTTGTGACGTTCGCCTCTGACGACCAGGGTACTGAGGTGGGCAAGATTGACCAGAGGATACAAACAGCGTTGTCTAAAGAATTGAAGAAAAAAGGGTACAAGGCGGGAGAATATTCGGACATCCGTTACTTTGTGGCTTACAACCTTCTTGTCCAGCATGAAGTCGATGTTCTCATAAGTAAAAGCAAGACAGAGGGCAAGGAGTGGATAAGCGCAGTTGTTGTCCCTAATGATTATGTTACCGGCGCTCTGCTGGTGCAAATAATCGATGCCAAGAGCATGGAGCCGGTATGGCTTGGGGCGTTTAATGCTGATATGGTGCTTACATCGGTAAGTGAGCAGGAGAAGCAGGAAAGAGTGGGATACGCTGTACACGAATTATTGAAGAATTTTCCGCCAAAATGATTTTAGCGGGTAAATGAACCGAGGTTCTATTTGTGCAATCGACAATTTTGAGATTGTAATAGTGCTGACTTTGCAGCGGAAATAGTATTATGCGGAGTTAAGTTTTCGAAAGTGACTGGCATGAAAATACTGGCTTTAAATTGCGGTTCAAGCAGTATCAAATATAAGTTATTTGATGTTGACAGGAACTATCAGGTATTGGCCAAGGGGATAGCCGAACGAATAGGCCAGAAGTCTTCTTCGATTTGTCAGACAATAGAAAACAAGCCTGAATACAGAATAGAAAAATATCTTCCCGACCATCGGGCCGCGATGCAGGCGCTGCATCAGGCACTGGCTGAAAATAAATCAGGCTTGAGCGGGGACATCGGCAAAGTAGATGGCGTAGGACACAGGATAGTCCATGGCGGAGAACGGTTCAGGAATCCCGCCTTAATTAATGAAGAGGTGCTGGAGCAGATAAAGGAATCAGCAATGTTCGCTCCGCTGCACTGTCAGCCCAATGTAACGGGAGTTGAAGTTTCGCGAGAATTGCTGCCAGATGTTCCTCATGTTGCTGTTTTTGATACGGCTGCACATCAGACACTGGAACCCAAGGCGTTTTTATATGCTCTTCCAATCGAATATTACGAAAAATACAAAATTCGCAAATATGGTTTTCATGGCATAAACCATAGTTACGTTGCGAATGAGGCTGCCCGGATTTTGACCAAACCGCTGAATGATCTTAAAGTTATTACTTGCCATCTTGGAAGCGGCTGCTCCATTACGGCATTTGAGCAGGGCAGAAGCATTGACACCTCTATGGGGCTGACGCCTCTGGAGGGATTGGTTATGGGCAGCCGCTGCGGGGATTTAGACCCCTCCATAGTTCTGTACTTAATCGAGGTGATAGGATTACAGGTCGAACAGGTAAGGGATTTGCTCAATAGAAAAAGCGGTTTGCTGGGATTATGCGGTCATAACGATATGCGTGACATTACCGAGATGGCTGAAAAAGGAGACAAGCGTGCACAAATTGCGATTGAAATATTTGTGTACCGGACTCAGAAATACATCGGGGCTTATGCAGCGGCGTTAAACGGCGTTGACGTAATCGTATTTACAGGCGGAATCGGAGAAAACAGTCCGAGCATACGGGCGCGTATTATGGGCAACTTTGGTTATCTTGGCGCATATATAGACCAGGCGAAGAATAAGAATAATGAAACCATGTTATCTTCTGATGATTCCGTTGTCCGGCTGATGAACATACCGGCAAATGAAGAAATGTTGATTGCGCAGCATGCATATACTATAATCACGCAGAGCGTGAAAAATAAGGGGAAAATATAACGACGTAATTAAAGGAGTCTACATATGTCCCAAGCTACCCTCCAAAAGTCACTGAAGTGCAGTAATAACAGGATAGAGCAAACGATGCACAGAGGGCCTTTAGCCATTGTCAGTGCGGTTTTACTGCTGAGCGTAGTGTTGGTGCTTAGCGGCTGCGCTGTAGGTCCCGACTATGCGAAACCCGAAAAAAAAGTTAATGAAAACTGGAGCGAGAAAAGCGACCCGCGGGTTGCGACCCAGAGTGCGGTTAACAGCCAGTGGTGGACGACGTTCAATGATCCGACGCTCGATAAATTAATTCAGATGGCCTATCAGCAAAACCTGCCGCTGCAGATTGCCGGTCTTAGGATTCTTGAAGCCCGCGCTCGGTTAGGTATTGCCGTCGGCGGGCAGTATCCCCAGCAGGAGCTTTTCGGCAGTGCAACCGGTGTGGGTCTTGGTAAAAATGCGGCCAATGGTGCCGGTCTCGATCGGAGTTTTGGGGATTATCAAGTGGGCTTTGATGCGAGCTGGGAATTGGATTTCTGGGGCAAGGTCAGGCGTGATGTGGAAGCAGCCCAGGCAAGCTTCATCGCATCGGTAGCAGACTACGATGACTCGCTTATCTCGCTTACCGCTGAAGTTGCTCGCACTTATACTGTGATTCGTACCTTTGAAGAACTCATTAGCCTTGCACGTGAAAACGTCAAGCTTCAGGAGGAGGGATTGCGGATCGCCGATGCTCGTTTCCGCAATGGCGCTACCTCGGAACTGGATGTTACCCAGGCTACCACTTTATTAGAAAGTACCAGAGCTACCATTCCACAACTGCAAGCCGGACTGCAGCAGTCGCAAAATGCAATGAGCACGCTGTTAGGTCAGCCGACGGGCGTCGTTAAGACATTACTGGATGGCCAAAAGGGAATTCCGGCAGCACCTGCTGAAGTGGCTGTCAGTATACCGGCTGAACTGCTGCGGCGGCGTCCGGATATCCGCAGCGCCGAGCTTATTGCCGCTGCACAGTGTGCACGCATCGGCATTGCCACAGCGGAACTTTATCCGAGCATTTCATTTTTCGGTGAACTCGGGTTTCAAACGAGCAGCGAAGGCGGTGTACAGTCCGGCAATGCGAAATTTCACAATCTTTTTGACGGCGACAGCTTCTTCTATTCTTATGGCCCGGGAATTAATTGGCCAATTTTCAATTACGGACGCATAGAGAACTTTGTACGCATTCAGGACGCGAGGTACCAGCAATTGATTGTCAACTATCAAAACACTGTACTCAGAGCGGCTCAGGAAGTGGAAGATTCGATGACTGGTTATCTCAGAGCACAGGAGACAGTTGTTTTTGACCAAAATGCAGTAAAAGCTGCCAGACGGTCCACGGAAATATCTATGGCCCAATATAGGGAAGGTGCCGTAGATTACGAGCGTGTGTTAGATGCCCAACGCTCACAATTGGTGGTAGAAAACAACTTAACCCAGACGCGTTCATCCATTACCACAAATTTGATTGCCATGTACAAAGCTCTTGGCGGAGGCTGGGAATTACGCCAGGGACAACCAATCGTAGCTGAAAGTACACAAGCCGAGATGAAAAAGCGAACCAACTGGGGCAAGTTGTTACCGTCTCAACCGGCGCCAGCAACATTAACTCCGCCGCCGCCGGCCAGTCAGATACCGGTTTTACAAACGCCAGACTGGTAAATAAAAATTGGTTTGACAGGACTTCCAGTCCGTGCCAAAATGAATGATATACGTTGGATGTTAATGAGGATGAAAGCTGTGGAATTGTCAGGGGAGTCAATTATCGGAGTGTTGGCGGTGGATTCCGCCAGGACGTGCACGGCGAGCGAAATCGCCCGGGCCGCCAGCACTGACTGTTTATTTTCTCTAACCGTTAACTATTATGGAGTATCCCATGGATAAAAAGTCACTTAACAAGATCATTCTATTAGTTGCTGTTGTGGTCGTTGCATTCATTGGCTATAAGGTTTGGAAATCGCAGCAATTCGCGCTGCCGAAAGGTATCGCTTCAGGTAACGGCCGGATTGAAGCTACACAAGTCAATATCTCCCCCAAGGAATCGCTGAGGGTTAAGGAAATCCTCGTCAAGGAAGGCGATCTCGTCCAGCGGGACCAGGTGGTGGTGCGAATGGATACCTCTACGCTGGAATCTCAGTTGACCGAGGCCAAGGCAAAGGTTGAATTCGCCAAGGTCGAGCTCGATCGCACCCAAAAACTTGTCGACGCAAACGCCGCCTCAGTGCGTGAATTAGATGGTCGCAAGACCTCGTTGGAGACAAACACGGCAAACGTGGCGACCATCCAAACCCGCATCGACGATGCGACGCTCAAGTCCCCGGTTCGCGGAAGGGTGCTTTATCGCCTGGCCGAAGTTGGCGAAGTCCTTGGTCCCGGAGGCAAAGCACTTACATTGGTGAACCTGGAAGATATTTAAGATCGGAAGAGC
>JBFZBL010000129.1:0-3369 GCA_041308485.1 Phycisphaerae bacterium
TACGGCCTCACATATCTGGTTGCCGATAGAATGAACAGGACTAAGTGCGGTCATAGGCTCCTGAAAAACGATACTCGCAAGACCGCCACGAAGCCTGTACAGTGTCTGCGATTTTTCGGTCAGCGATAAAACATCTACAGGGCCGCCAGTTCGCGGAAAAAGCGATATCCTGCCTTTTACAATCTCACCGGGTTTTTCAATAAGTTTCAGCACCGAGTAAGCAGTCACGGTCTTTCCGCAGCCGCTTTCGCCAACCAAAGCCACTGTTGTCCCTCTTCGCACAGACAGACATACTCCGTTAACCGCACGCACCAATTCCTGGTCGGTGCGGTAATGAACATGGAGGTCCTCAATCCTGAGAACGTAATCGTCGTTTTTATCATTCATAGCACTGTTTAATCCAAACTCTCAAACTTGTTCGTTCAGCGGTTTCATCTACCGGAATAAGGATCCGCCGCGTCACGAATACCATCTCCGAGAAAATTAAAACACAGAACCATTATTACTATGAAGACTACTGGTAGCATCAGCCATGGATAATTGGCTACTGTGGTCATATTCATACAATCCTGCAGCATAACTCCCCAGCTAATGACTGGGGGCCTCAGTCCAAGCCCCAAGAAACTCAGTGTGGTCTCGCCGAGAACCATCCATGGCACCGTCATAGTGAGCGCGACGATGATATGACTCGTAAAACCGGGCAGCAAATGCCGGAAGATTATCCTCGTATGGCCGGCCCCGAGAAGATAGGCGGCAAGGGCATAATCCTCTTCGCGAAGCGAAAGCAGTTTGCCTCGAACAACTCTTGCCAGCCGGGTCCAGTCCATAAAACCGAGGACAATGGTTATCGCGAAATATATCCTAAGCGGCGACCAGTCACTCGGAAGGACCGCACCTATAGCAAGCCACAGCGGGAGCTTGGGTATGGAGTCGATAACTTCGATGAATCGTTGAATAGATGTGTCAACAGTTCCGCCGACATACCCGGAAATACCGCCGACGGTTAATCCTAGAACAAAGGTTATGACTATTGCAACAAGGCCGACCGATAACGAGATTCTGGCGCCGTAAATCAGCCGACTCAGGATATCTCTGCCGTATTTGTCTGCTCCGAGTATATAAAAGGGTGATACTTCGCGTGCCTGTTCGTTATCGCTATGTTTGGTGTTCGCATTACTGATCCCTATGAAGTGATGCGAGGACGAAAAAATCCCAAGCAATTTATAAGGTTGTCCCTTGGCAAAAAAAGATATTGCCACAGCTGCTGTTCTGTCTTCGGTGTAAGTCTTCTTCAGTGTTATGGGATCTATATGCTGCCTCAAAGTGTAAAAGTACAATCCATGCGAGAAACTGATTTGCGGAACTTGCGGCGGGCAATAGGCATATTCAAGATTATGCCAGTGCGGGTCATAAGGGGCGAAGAACTCAGCAAAAGCCGCGACAATGTATAGCACCTGTAATAGGAAAAAAGCTGCAACAGCAAGCCGGTGTCTTACAAATCTGGCGACAATTAGTTGCCATTGCGACTTTGCTTCAACATGTTTTTCTTTTATTTCTTGCATTGCAGGTTTCAACTATTTCGAGCCGCCTCTGAACCTTATTCTCGGGTCAAGCCAGAGAAGCAACAGGTCGCTTACCAGAGTGCCGAAAACTCCCAGCAGACTAAGGACCATAAGCATTGAACCGGCCAGATACATATCTTCCATCATCAGTGCATTGAGCATTAATGGGCCCACGGTAGGCAGGCTTAGCACTATTGCAACAATTGCGCCGCCAGAAATTAACTGTGGGAAAAGCGTCCCAATACCTGATACAAAAGGATTAAGGGCAATCCGCACCGGGTATTTAAACAAAACTCTGACGGGCCTAAGCCCCTTCGCTTTTGCAGTCATAACGTAAGGTTTGCGAAGTTCATCAAGCAGATTGCCTCGCATAACTCTTATCATTCCTGCGGTGCCGCCTACGGTGAGAACTACTATGGGCAGCCAGATGTGCTTGAGCAGGTCGGCGACCTTGCCCGAGTCCCACTGCGGTTGTGCACCGTATTCGCTGCTGAACAGGCCCGATACAGTCACTCCAAAAACCACTTTGCCTACGTACATTCCGATAAGAGCCAGAAGGAAAGGCGGAATGCACATACCTATGAAACCTATAAAGGTAAACAGATAATCGCTGAGCGAGTATTGTCTGACTGCGGAATAGATTCCTATTGGAAGCGCAATTGCCCAGGTGAGCAGTATAGTGCCTAATGCAATCAAAACAGTCAGGACTATCCTGTCACCGACCATGTCATTAACGGGCCTGCCCCTGTCCATACTCCTGCCGAGGTCGCCCTGCAGAAGGCCCTTGTCTTTATCATCGAAGGTTGCGAACCAGTACAGACCGAGCCATCGCGCGTATTGAACGTAAACAGGCTTATCAAGCCAGAATATCTCTTTTAGGTCTTTAGCCTCCTGCAGGGTTGCAGCATCGCCAAGCTCCTGAAGCATCATTATGCGCGATGTGAGATAATCGCCTGGCGGCGCTTGTATTATCACAAATATCACCACTGAGATTACAAACAGAGTCGGGATGAGTATGACAAGACGCCTTGCCACAAAAGGATGCTTGACCGCGGCCATGACAAGAAAAAGAATCATAATGCACAAAATAATGTATTTGATAAATGCCCGTACAAATTTTCCCGATGATAGCGAAGCCCCGTGCATTTGTTCGCTTGCTGTTGAACCCGGCGGCATTCTTACATTCAGAATTGAATCCTTGACTTCATCCACTGCACTCGGGTGACTGTAAGGATTTTCAAAATAGTATGTCTCGATTCCTGCATTTCCCGGGGATTTGAACTCCCAGCAGGCGACGGCTTTGGGAGGAACGTTTTTAAATCCATCCTTCACAATAACCAAAACAGGCGGCGGAGTGGAGACATTAATCGTCCACAGGTTCTCGGCATTAATCCTCAGAATACGGTCAAGAACTTCCTTCTGTTGCTCCGGTTCGCTGAACGCACAGAGTTCGGTATATAACTGCATTACCTTAAGAATGTTACTATCGGGCGGAGGAGCAATGCATCCGATAGTTTGCGCCCTGGGGTCTCCGTAAAGGCCGCCTTTAAAGAACCATCGGGCGTAGCCGACAGCGTAGTTGCATGCGTTTTCAGTGGGAACAAAATAACGGGGTGATACAACTGGAAGAAACTCGCCGTTGCCTATCCATACAGTCAGGTCAAGCTGCAGGGACATATTTTCGACATAGAAAAGACGGCGCTCCTTAATTTTAGGTATAACCCGCAGCCCCACTCTTGCCCAGTCATCCACGACAAGCTGAACAATACCAGCACTGCCGACGCTGCTTGCGACGTTGAGGTAGAAT
>JBFZBL010000130.1:0-3264 GCA_041308485.1 Phycisphaerae bacterium
ATATGCCATAAGTCAAAGGTGCTGCAAATTGAGTCAACTTACCATAATGGCCATGCCACAAATGCGCAATACAGACCAGAACAGTCCCTATGCTATAGGGTAAAGCCAAATTCGTATATCCCATTTTGACGAGTAGCAAACACGATATAATTGCGACCGATGCAATTGTTGTCATTAGTAAAATTTCAGTCCTTTTATTTATAATATAGCAACACCGTCCGATCGCAATGCCAAGTGGCAACGAAGATAGACCGAAAAGCCACTGAGGTAGCGGAACGGGCATACTGTAAGACATTGTTGCAGAAGAAGCACCTAATGTTGCTACAGAAAAGAAAAGCATAGTCAACACAATAGTTAAATCTGAGATTTCTGAACTAAATTTGTTGATAAAATACAAACACAAAGCTATACCAAATGAGTATGGCAAATACCACAAATGGATTCTGGTACCAACCAGAAAAGTACTTGCCGAAAAATTCTCCAAAATCGGTTCACTTTGCAAAACAGCCTTACTTATCATGCATACACCATAAACAGCAGACCAAAAAAGCCATGGCAATAATAGTCGATAAGCTCGGCGTTTAGTGAATCCTGTAAAATCATGAAAATGGGAATATCTAACTATCAGCGAGATAAATACCAATAAAAAAATTGGCAAGCCTGCATAACCGATAGACCGCAATGGAGCATTTTGATTATGAAACCACACAATGCCAAAAGCCCCTAAAATACGCAATCTTTCAATGTTTGCTATTTTCTCATTGCGACGAATATTTTTAAGTTCTTCCATAAACGACAACTCGATTATTATCTTTTATTCTTTCCTTAGCGTCTTTGCAGGAACCATCTTATCGTTTATTGCTGATTGCGGAACAGACAAACTTCCGATTATTGCTAAAAGCAAATACCAAATTATAATAATCTGGCCGAAATACGACACGCCAATAAACATCATACATTGGGCAAACAGGCTAACGCCTAATGCCCACGACAGGGCCAAACGATATTTACTGTCAGCCTGTAATCGCCATAGCTTCCCTACCTTGCTAAAGGCGATTACGATTATCGCAAAAAATAAACACATCGTAGTGAAGCCGCCACGAATCCCCTCTAAGATATATTGATTGGTAACATCACCTTTCCAAATACCCCAGGATTCCACCGTCTGGCCGAAACAACCACTGACACACCAGTCGCCAAAGTGTATGATCGTCTGATTGATCAGATTATAGCGATGCCAACCAGTCGATCCCCCCACAGCACTAATCCGTGCAATCAAGTGCCATACCGGTGCCTGCATCATTATGTGTAAGACGATTAAGGTCAATAAAACGCCCCAGCGAACGCATCGCATTTGCCTACGCAGAAAAAACATCAAACCGCCAACCAATGCACTAATAATCCCCAGCGTCGGAGTACTTGATGCACAACAAATGACAATGACTATTACGCTCACGAGTCCGGTTATCACCCAGACGCGATCTTGAGTTGATTTCCACCAACGAGTCGCAATGAGCGGTATCACAGACGCCCAGAAACACCCAGCCAGAATTGGGTGCGAAAAGGCTCCCTGGCAGCGAAGACGTCCTTCCCGAATAACTGTAATTGCAGGAACGCCGCCAAAGATCGCAAACATATTCCGGCCTGTGCTTCTTTCGACCAGGGAAAAATATGCTACAGGAATGCTGATTAAAATAAATCCTAAAATTATACGATCCACATCTATCCAATCCCGAACCAGACAGCGAAAGAGAAAATACATTCCAAACACGTCAAAGGCAAAGCCAAGACGATTAACAAGGGCCGAAACAGTCCCATGCTGTATGACAAAAAAAACCACCGCACTAATGGTCCATAGTATCAGGGCCTTATCAAGCATCTGCCATGAAAAGGCCAGATGCTCATTACGAAGCAGCAACCGCCCAAAGCCAAACAGCACCATTATCCGCAAAAAATCAAAATCCAGCCCGACAACTACAATCCGCTGCGCCGACGGAATAAAACATGCCATGACCAAAAGTGGTACGGCAGCCCATCGCCGCGGCAACAGCAAGACGCAACTCCCCAGCATTGCAACCGCCAATAACCCCAGCGGATGAACCGTTGTATGCCCCACATAAGCGGATTTCCAAGTAATAAGGGTTTCTTCATTCATATATTATTTCTGAAAACTTGTGAAAGGCTTATACAATTTGCGAAGGATTATTCGCTTAAAAGTTCCCATAAGCGAACGTGTTTTTCCAATTACTGATAAGTCCCGCCAATTAGAGAACAATGAAAATCCCTTAAAACGCGGCATCGGAATTCGCATAGTACACATTGCCAACATTCGGCCACATAGATGACGGCGACGGTTCAGAAGAGATACCTGCGAGCGGGGCAGAATGTCCGGCTTTGCTTGTTCGAGCGAGACATAATCAGCCTGTATAGCCTCCTTTAGAAATTGTCTCCCTCGTGCTGTTCTAACCAGAACCAGCGAACGGCCGGGGTCGTTCGGCTCCGGCTGTCTATACCAAGGATCGCCGCAGGAAATATCGGCAAACTCACCCGTTGAATCGGGACATAGTCTGCATCTTAGCTGGCCATGCTTGCTGAGAATATCGCCCCAGGACTCTTCGTAAGTCATTTCATATTGTTGCCTGCTGCCGTCGTTGCGTACTATAGCGGTTGTCTTGCCCGGCCAGCCTTGGCCACGATACCTGAACTCCACCACTTCATCAGGCTCCAGACCAAATCGCTGCAATATCTTGTGAGTGCCTTTGGTAGTAGGTGTGCCGGCACAAAATATACTGATAGTCAGGCCAATTTTGGTTTTCATTTTTGGATTGATGGCTTGATATTTCTGCAGAGCCGCTACATCACAGGGTTTACCGATAAACACACAAGCCCCCTCAGCCTGCTCTATCAAATCAAGTCTTTCACAAGGGGTTGCCGGGGCGTATCTCGAGCCGGTGCAGGATATAAGAGAATCTCTATCGCGGCTGAAAACCGGGATGTTTCGCAACGGGTTTTCGGAGTCAACTCCTGTATGCAGCACACCACACGCCTTTTTACTCTCTAGCGAGAAAAGGGCCAGCGCTGTCGCCACTCCGCCGGAAGATCCCCTGTAACGAATCTCATCATTGACGGCATAGCCCTCCCATACCTCCAGTACTGGCCCCCATGCCGTTTTAAGCGATGGGATAGCACCAGACGGGAAAGGCTTATGTACCAGGCTAACACCAGGACACACCTGGACACAAGTCGAACATTTCCGGCATTTGT
>JBFZBL010000131.1:0-8399 GCA_041308485.1 Phycisphaerae bacterium
TGTTCTGCTTCTACAGTTTGCTTTTCCATATTGATATTTCCTTTAGAACACTAATCGCGTGTGCACGCGGGACAAGAGTTTGAGACCTTCATATTCAATACCACGTCGTATTTTTCAGCTATTTGCTCGAAGGCCTCCCGGCAGGCGTTGAACAAATCATCCGATTCACACGCCACGTAACTACTCATCGCTGTCGTCTTTACTTCCAATCCGCGTTCGTGAAGGGCGTTGCAGAATGCTTCAACTGGTTCAGACAAACTTTTAACTCTCAAAGGGTAAATGCTTATTTCCGCCTGCACTTTCATAAAATAACCCTCGCTACGGTAAATGCCCCACGCTCGCTGTATATGTAATTGCCTGCTAATTTACATAATATTGGCAGTCGCAGTAACCATCTCCTCTCCGGAACAAATCCCGTAGTCAAAATATTGGGCTGGCCATAAGGTGCCAGCAAATTGTATATCTGCTGCGGCGAAAACAGGTTTGCGGATGAATATACTCTGCCTGGATTGTTTTTTCTTTTCTGGTTGAAACTATTCAACGAATTTAGAACGCCTGCTATTATCCACCCGTTTTTCTTCACACAACGGGCCATCTCGGAAAGCATCTTTGCCGGATTTAATGTAAACTCAAGAGTTGTTATTGCCGCAGCAATATCGAAGCTTTGAGCCGCAAAGGGGATATTCTCTCCGTCAGCAATCTCAAATCGACTATTGACTATATTTTTTCTTTGTGCAACTTTTATCATATCCGCAGAGATATCGATTCCTGTTACCTCAAATCCCTTACTGCTAAAATATTCGCTCCAATGACCCGTTCCACAGCCAACCTCCAAAAACTGTCCCTCGTATCTTTTCTCAAATAAGAATCTGTCAACGGCTCTTTTCTCCAGACGGTCGTAAAGAGAACCAAGCGCCGATTCATACCAGTCGTCATAGTGTTCGGCTATCCTGCCAAAATCAAAACGTGACTCCTGCCTCTGCTCCAAATTTCGCTGTTTTTCAACCGAGAGCATAAACAACCTCTCTCCACAATGCTTTTACTTTATCTGCTATATCGCCGCAGGTGTATTCAATCACTGTTGATTTCATTATCTGGGCTTTTGTAAAAACCTCGTTGTAAGGTATGACTCCAATCACTTTCAGACCTCTTTTTTCCGCATCTTCGCTTATAAGGTCGCTCATTTGCGGATTGATGTCATATTTGTTGATACAAACCATTGTTTCGATTCCAAAATTCTTCGTAAGCTCGGCCACTCTTTCTAAGTCGTGTTTGCCCGATAACGTCGGTTCGGTCACTACCAGCACTAAATCTGCGCCGGTTATGGAGGCAATAACCGGACAGCCGATGCCCGGCGAGCCATCGACAATGATAAAATCACGTTTTTGTTCCGCAGCAATTTCTTTGGCCTTTTGCCTTATCAGGGTAACCAGCTTGCCGCTGTTTTCTTCTGCGATACCAAGTTTTGCGTGGACCATAGGCCCGAAACGAGTATCGGAGATAAACCACTTTCCATTGATGGCTGGTTCGAATGAAATCGCGTTTACAGGACAGAATTCCACGCACACCTTACAGCCCTCACAGGAAAAAGGATTCACAGTGTATGTCTTTTCTACAATGTCATTTGCTTTACCATTAAGATGTATAGCTTCAAATCTGCACAAAGCGGCACACTTGCCGCAACCAACGCATTTGTCGGTATTAATAAAGGCCTTTTTACCGCCTGAAAAATCAAACTGCTGTCTTATTGTTGGAGATAAAACCAGGTGCAAATCAGCGGCATCCACGTCGCAATCCGCAACCACGGCTTTTTGCGCCAATGATGCAAATGCTGCCGCAATGCTGGTTTTACCCGTCCCGCCTTTACCGCTTATTACGACTAATTCCTTCATAAAACCAAATTTCCTTCGAATTCCTGACGTTTACTAAATACAGGAACCTGCTTTACCGTTCTTTCTTTTTTCATTTTTCTCATTTGATTCAAAAAACTTCTCCCTCCACCACAAAAAATGCCCCCAAGAATTCTCAAGTCTGTATTTGCCATCCTCCGGCACACCCGGCCAGGAGTTAATTTCTTGCAGTATTTTTTCACATGGTTTATCAAAAGCCAACAGCTCATAAGCACATTTAATCAGGACGAATCTCTTATTTGCTGCAGGGGTATTACCATTATGATCCGGATGATATTTAGTGGCGGCTTTTCTATAAGCCTTCTTTAACTCATTCACATCTGCCGATTCGCTAACATCAAGAATTCTGCAGGCAGCTTTGCGTGCTTCTATGTCACTGGTTATTTTATCCATGAAATCAGGATCGTGTTTCATCTACATTTTCCCAGCTTTTTTATATCTTCATATAATTTCAAAAACTTCTTTTTATAATCAGGCATTGCTTCTACTATCATCACACCTCGTGAATAGCTTTCGGCAATCTTTCTGTCATTTGGTATTTGAATAAGCACTTCAATATTTTCCTGCTGACAGTACCGCACTACTGCATCATTCCCGATGTTGCTTCGGTTTATTGCCACGGCAAATGGCAGGTTCAGTTCTCTTACCACTCCAACCGCCAGTTCAAGGTCATTGAGGCCAAACGGAGTTGGCTCTGTAACAAGCAGAACAAAATCGCTTCCTTTGACGGCTTCTATTACGGGGCACGACGTGCCGGGCGGCGCATCAAGTACAACAATGCTGTTGTTTTTGATTTTTCTTTTAACATACCGTATCACCGCCGGGCTTTGTATTGCCCCGATGTCCAGCTTGCCTTGACCAAAAGCTATTCCATTTGAACTGCCGAATTCAGCGATTCCAATCTTTCGCTGTTTCTCCGCGATGGCGTTTGCCGGACAGATTGCCATACATCCGCCGCAGGAATGGCATAACTGCTCAAAAACAAGAACGGAATCTTTGACACAGAGGATTGCACTATACTGACAAAGCTGGCCGCATTTGCCGCAGCCGGTACACTTTTTCAAATCGACTTCAGGCACACCAACAGTAACGTCATCAGTGCTGTCTATAACAGGTTTCAGGAAAATATGGCCGTTGGGCTCTTCAACGTCGCAGTCAATGTATTGAACCTGTTGTCCGGCTCTTGCGAGAGACAGAGCCAGATTTGTTGATATCGTGGTCTTGCCTGTCCCACCTTTGCCGCTTGCAACTGAAATAATCATAGACCTTCGTATATCCTACCTATTTCATCAAACCACTTGATTATTGGACGACTGTTCATTAAAGACCGATGTCACAAAATATTTAATCCACTTTCCGTGCAGGATGATATGGATTATCATCAGAGCAACAAATACTATCGCTAAATAAAAATGAATGTCACCCCATTCGTGACGTGTCATCGACCATAATTCATTTACGCGTATTCCTCGTCCAGAACCACCGTTGAGAATGCTACCCGTGCCGCCAGTGCCGGGCGGTAATACATATTTTATTATGTAACCGGTAAAAGTAAGCCCCAGCAAATTCAAAAACGACACCAAATCCAAAATAAAATTAGCTGTATTTCGCGACATTATACTGCCTCCTCGCCTTGGGTCACATAATCACATATCAGCTTCCCGTTAAGATGGTCTATCTCATGCTGGAAAACCCTTGCCAAAAGGTCCGATGCGGTAAAGCTTAAGGACTTGCCGGTAATATCAAATCCCTGCACTTCGATATTTTTATACCGTTTAATATTTACAATCTTTCCAGGCAAACTAAGACATCCTTCCTTCATCCAGTCACAATCACCAGCCAGAGTTATCTGCGGATTAACAACGCAAATACTCTGGTTAGTAAATCCGACTACTATAATGCGGCGTGAAAGCCCGATTTGTGGCGCCGCCAGACCGATACCGCCGTTCTTTCGCATGAAATCCAGCATTTGGCCCGCAAGCAACATGAGGTCACTATCAAAGACCTCCACAGGGTACGCCACTTGCCGCAGTACTTGGCTGCCCGGATATATTTCCAACTGCAAATGGCTTTTGATTGTTTTGTCTATGTCACTTTTCCCGCTTGGAATCGCAATTCTCATAGGTCTTACATAAGCTCCTTTTCGGCCAAAAGGACACTTTGACAGACGCTCTTTTGCTTCTTAATTGAGAACCCTTTTTTCACAAGATATGATTCGACGTCTAAAAGTGTCGTTTTGCATACTTCATGCGTTTTGCCTTCGGTGGTGTGGATTTTATCTATAATCTTGAAACCATGTTCTGAGAAATCAGCCAAGACGAGTTTACCTTTTGGGGAAAGGAGCCGGATTAATTCATCTATTACCTGGTAAGGTTTGCGCAGATGATGGATAGTATTGACGGAAAATATTACATCGAAACTCTGATCGGTAAAACTTGTGTGTTCCGCGTTTTCGACTTTTAAACATACGTTTCTATCAACACCGTAATATGCCAAATTAAGTTCTGCGAAATGCAGTTCCTCCTGCGAAATATCGAAGGCAACAAACGAATATCCCTGTTTTGCCAAAGTAAGTGAAAAATACCCTTTACCGGCTCCGGCTTCCAGGATTTTCCCGTAGAGAGGCTTTGCCTTTTCTAATATAAAATCCCTTTCCTTATCTATGTCGTAGCCAAAACCTTTATAACGGTTTTTTCTTTCAATATACCTTTTGTGATTTTCAATTATTTCGTTGTCCAACGTATATCCGTTCTATGTCACCAGTTCGCACTCATCTTCCGGATTTTACCGTTAAAGTCCTGTGCAGAATTCATCCCTGAGCTGCTGAGCGGTTTGTCCCTCAAGAAGTTTCTCGCTTGTTCTTGCCATATAAGTTGAGTAACCGCCTGATATGCTTTTGGCATCAAGACCTTTTTGCCTTAAAAATCTTGAGGCGATATAACTTCGAATACCTACGGAGCAATATAAGTTGATGGTTTTATCTTTGGGTAATTCATCCAATCTATCACGCATTTGGTCAACCGGTAGATGCATTGCTCCTGGTACGCTCCCTTTCGCGAATTCCGAATCCAAGCGAACGTCAACTATGAATGAATCCGTTTCTAATTCCTCAAAATGCCCTATAACTGCGGTGCCATCCAGTATGTTGGCTGCTGCGTAACCGGCCATGTTTACCGGGTCTTTACCGCTGCCATACGGAGGTGCGTAAGCAAGTTCGAGTTCCTGTAAATCAAAAACAGTAATACCTGTGCCAATGGCGACAGCAAATACATCTATTCTCTTATCAACCCCATCCTTGCCAACAATTTGCACCCCGAGAACCCGGCCTTCAGGCTTGTCGAAAAGGACTTTAATATGCATTTGCTGAGCGCCGGGGTAATATCCAACATGGTTGGCAGGATGTAAGTATATTTTTTCGTAATCTAAACCTGCTTTTTTCAATTCCTTTTCCGTCGCACCCGTCATAGCAACTGTTAACTCAAAAACCTTAAGTATTGCCGTCCCCTGAGTGCCTTTGTATTGAACGTTTCTGCCGCATATATTGTCGGCGACAATCCTTCCCTGTCTGTTTGCCGGACCTGCCAGAGGTATCAGAGCAGGCCTTTTCAACACAACGTTTTGAACTTCAATTGCATCACCAATGGCATAGATGTCAGGGTCGCTGGTTTGTAAGCTCTCGTTTACTTTTATGCCTCCGGTGCTGCCGATTTCCAGACCTGTTTTTTTAGCCAGTGCGGTTTCCGGCCTTACCCCGATTGCCAGCACTGCCATATCGCTGCAAAGCTCCATTCCTGATTTCAGGGCAATAAACAATTTTGAATCATTTTCACGAAAACCCGCCACCGCGTCACTTAGCCAAAGTGCAATGTTCTGGTTGTGCAGGTGCTCATGCAGAAGATTCGCCATCTCTTTATCCAGTGTGGGCATCACCTGGTCGAGCATCTCGACAATTGCTACCAGCATACCTCGTTTTCGAAGATTCTCAGCCATCTCGATGCCGATGTATCCGCCGCCGACAACTACAGCCCGTTTAGGTTGCTGCTTTGTTATGAAATCGTCGATGGCATCCGCATCGGGTATGTTTCGCAGGGTGAATATTCGTGGCGAATTTATCCCCGGTATAGGCGGTTTTGACGGTTCCGCTCCGGGAGACAGTATCAACTTGTCATACTTCTCAATATAGATGGTGCCGGCGGACAGGTCCTTTACCTTGACCTCTTTACGTTTGCGGTCAATCTCTATTACTTCACTGCTGACTCTGATGTCGATGTTAAATCTTGCCTTAAATCTCTCCGGTGTCTGAACGAGCAGATCATCCCGCTTTTTGATGACCTGGCCTATGTAATAAGGCAGGCCGCAATTGGCAAATGAGATATATTTTCCTCTTTCAAACATTATTATCGCTGCATTTTCATCCAAACGGCGTAATCTTGCCGCAGCCGAGGCCCCGCCTGCTACACCGCCTACAATAACAATCCTCTTAGCCACGCATAAACCTTTCCAAAACCTGATGAATTAAACACTCTGATTCTTTGAGCAAAAAAAGCGAAATGGCGCACCTAGCGTCTATCGCCGACTATGTTCAAACAAGTTTTTTCAAAACGCTGACTTTTTTCTGTTATACGCTATTTCTGTTTTTTCGAGATTTCAATGTCTTCCAAGAGAGCTTGCAGGTCTTCTTCGTGCTCTACTTCGTCCGTGAGTATCTCGGCGACCATATTGTAAGTAACAATGTCTTTGTCCCTGGTCATTGTAAGAAGTTTGTTATAGACCTCAATAGCGCATTGTTCGCCCTTGATATTCTGTGCAAGGATAGCTTTTACAAATGGATTATCCGGTGCGTCATACCCGCAATTCGACAATTTTTCCCATTCAGCAGGGTCGAGCAGGGGAGCCCCTCCGAGCTGGATGATTCTCTCAGTGAGCATTCCCGCGTGTTTAAGCTCATCCTGGGCATGTTCGTTCAGCTCCGCCGCAACCGCTCCTCGCATAGGCCCCTTGGCAACTTGTGCACCCACCCAGTACTGGTAATACGCCAGCCATTCGTCCGCAAATGCCTTATTCAAAAGATTGACCAAATTTTCCGCATCCAACTTGACTATCTCTTTTCCTTTAGTCCCCATATATATTCTCCTTGTTAAATATCCCTATTTTGTTTGTTCTATCCCGTGTCCGTGATTTAACTACTCTGACTTTTCCTTTTCTAATTCGCCGATGTGTTTATTAATCGCGTCGAGGGAATCCTTTAAATACTGAGCTTGCTGTTTTAGTGCTTCATGCTGCTGTTCTGCGGTAGGCGCAACGCCCGCGAAACCTGCCGGATAATCGAATCCGGCTCTTGCCCAGCCGGGCAGCCCAGTTGCAAAAAAACGGTTTCTCCGGCCGCGACCGCCGCCTCGGCCACCAAAGCCCCTGCCTCGCCCAAAAAAGCCGCGTCCGCCGACAGTATTTGCGTATCCCGGCGCCGGGAAACCAGCACAAAAACCAGCAGCTCTACCTGTCATTGGTCCCATTCCAACCGGACCTGTTCCATCTCCACCTGGCATGATAAATCTCCTTTCAAAAAATATTAACTTCTTGTCATTTTTGTTCCACACTTAGGGCAATTTCTTTGATTACATGGCTGTCCGGCAATGTGAGCAACTGTTGTTCCGCAATTCGGGCACACGCAACTTCCACCCGGCCCCGCAGCAAAAGGTCCGCCCATTCGACCTTTGCCCAGTCCCCGACCTAAGCCCCTGCCGCGACCTGTTCCGGGGCCCTGACCTGCCGGGCCTGTCCCGTCACCTCTTGGCATAATAAATCTCCTTTCAAAAAAATGTTAACTTTTTGTTATTTTTGTTCCACATTTAGGACAGCTTCTTTGATTGCAATGCTGTCGGCAATATGAGGGACTGTTGCGCCGCAGTTAGGGCATACGCAATTTCCACCCGGTCCTGCAGCGAATGGCCCGCCCATTCTGCCTCTACCATGACTACGACCTAAGCCTTTACCTCGGCTTGTTTCTGACCTTGCACGGTCGTCTGGCGGGTCGTTTCTTGCGCCTACCTTGGCCACGCCCCAGGCCTTTGCCTCGTCCTGTACCTGGTCCTTGACCAGTTGGCCCTGTCCCGTCACCTCTTGGCATAATACCCATCCTTTCTGCAATTAAATGCTGTTAACCGCATACCATAAAAAACGCACCCGTTACAATCTTTACAAACTTGGATTCATTAGGTGAATCCATCTTGGCAGATAACACCAACTGAATATTCAACAGGACATGATAAAGAATTGGAAACTAAACAATACTTTTCTGCCAACTTAGCTATTTCTTCAATCTTTTCAGCTTGATTCTTATCATGAAGCGACACTTTAGCTTTTACTACGACGCTGGTAAACCGAAGACCATTTTTGGTTTTTTCAACTTTGCCATCGGCCTCAGAATAATAGGATAAGACGTTAACTTCATATTTCTTCACAAAATGATAAAATACCAGCATAATACAG
>JBFZBL010000132.1:0-7172 GCA_041308485.1 Phycisphaerae bacterium
GAAGCGCATGGAGGTGTAAATAAATTGAAACGAAAAAATCTCTGGGCTCCGTGGCGAATAGGATACATCCAAAGCCTCGCCGACAAAAACGAGTGCTTCATCTGCAAAAATGTCAGAACTCCGCAAGATGACGACAGCAATCTCGTCCTGTGGCGTTCCAAAAACTGTATCGCGGTTCTTAATCGTTTTCCTTATAACAACGGGCATCTGCTCATAGCGCCGCTTCGACACATCCCTGATTACAATGAGGCAAACAACGAGGAGCTTCTTGAAATGACCAAAATGACAAGAGACGCCCAGAAAGTCCTTTCTCTAACGATTAAGCCCCACGGCTTCAATATAGGTATCAATTTCGGCAGGTGCGCCGGCGCCGGATTGCCCGACCATTTGCACATACATGTCGTCCCCCGCTGGAATGGTGACACAAATTTCGTCCGGGTTTGCAGCGATACGTACCTCATCAGCCAGAGCTTGTCCGAACTTCTGGCGGCATTAAAACAAACCAGCGACAAAAACAATCTTCCCATTCTATAATTATGCGTTCAGAGCTTGCCCCTTACGCGGTCAGTGAGAAATCGGTTAAAGGCCGGCTGTTTACCGAGGAGCCGCATCCTTACCGTCTGGATTTCGAGCGAGACCGTGACCGGATAATTCACTGTGCCGCGTTTCGCAGGCTCGAAGGTAAAACACAGGTCTTCACGCCCGGCCTCGATGACCATTACCGCACCCGCCTTACCCATACAATCGAGGTCGCCCAGATTGGCAGGACAATCGCAAAGGCGCTGGGCCTTAACGAACAACTTACCGAGGCGATTTGCCTTGCGCACGATTTGGGTCATTCACCTTTCGGCCATACCGGAGAAAGCGCCCTCAATAAATTGATGTCTAATTTCGGCGGCTTCGAGCACAACCGCCAGTCCCTGCGTATCGTTGACCTGCTCGAACATCCTTACCCGGATTTCGCGGGACTTAACCTGACTTACGAAACCCGGCTGGGGTTGGCAAAACACAGCAGTCCCTATGACAAGCCTGAGGACGCCGATTTTCCTGAGTTTAATTGTTCGCTCGAAGGCCAGATAGCCAATGTCGCCGATATGATTGCCTTTAATTCGCACGACCTCGAGGATGGTATGCGTGCTGACCTGATTGACGAGGAAAAATTAAAAGATGTAAAATTGTTCGAGGAGGCAAAACAACGCGTGCAGGCCGACAGGATCGAGGACAGAATCATCCGCAGGACAAGGACCGCCAAGGCCATCATAGACATACTTGTCGGCGAGTGCATCGAGGAAAGTAATAATGTAATTCGCAATGCGGAAATTAAATCGCTCGACGACATATACAGCCGGCGGGAATGTCTGATTGTCCTGCCCGAAAAAAGCGGCGACCGGTTAAAAGAGCTGGAACAATTCCTTCTCGCGAATTTTTATCAGCATCCTTCACTTCTTTCCACGTCCAGACAGGTCGAGCAGTGGCTTACCCGGCTTTTCGAGCATTTCTGTAATAATCCGAAACTTATGCCCGGTTACTTTCAGCGTTTCATTGAAAAACAGGGTCTCCAGCGGGCAGTCTGCGATTATATCGCCGGTATGACCGACCGTTTCTGCCTCAAAATGGTTGAGGAAATCTAAGACCGAATCGCTATAATCCTTACATTTAATTTTTCTGCGGATGTGATGGTTTTATGAAACGTCTTCTTACATCTTGCTTCGGACTTGGCTGGCTGCCTTTGGCTCCCGGCTCGTGGGGGTCATTGCCTTCCGCGATTATCTTTGGTCTCGCTTGTTATTTCGGCGGCTCAGTGGCGATTATGGTATCGCTGATGGTTGCGCTTATAGCAGCCGGTTCGTTTATATGCGTTAAATTCTCATATGTCGCCGTCACAGCGACGGGTAATAAAGACCCCAACGAGGTGGTGGCCGACGAGATTGCGGGTCAGGCGTTGACTTTTCTGGTGATGCCGCTGATGATGGGTGATATTTCGGGCCGGCAGATTGTTTCGATTGTAGCGCTGGGTTATTTTTTGTTTCGCTTGTTTGATACGGTCAAGCCCTGGCCTTCGCATCGGCTCGAAGAGCTGCCTGCCGGCTGGGGGATTCTCGCTGATGATTTGATGGCGGGCCTGTATGCGGGAATCGCGCTTTTCGTTTCCGCTAAATTCTGGATTCTAAAATAATTTTATAACAGGAACAATTAATGGCGACAACCGAATACAGTCCTGATATATGCAGGAAACTTCAGGCAAAGTATCAGTCTCTTGGCCTTCATCGGCCGATGAGAGTCAGCCGATATGACGCGGGCACGGAGCTGGTTTACAATATCACGGGCCTTGAAAAACCTGATACCGCCAGTGTTCGTTTGCTTATAGAAAAATTCGTCGGCGGCGGTTTCGCAGGCCAGGTTTACAGGGTTAAACTTCTCGATATTCAAAACGTTGCCGGCCCAATTGCAGGTCTTGAGCCGGGCGGGATTTATGCGGTGAAAATTCTCGTCCCGCCCTCGGGCTTTTCACGCCTGTTCCGTGATGTCCTTTATAAGATTGGTTTTCAGGGGCCTTTTCAGCTTCAAGTCAATCCTGCCGCCGCAAGGGCCGGCTCCCTTTGGCAAAAATTCATCAGGCAGGTGGCCCAAATCCGCTTCGGCGATGAAAAAACCGTTGCCGATATTTATGCCACCTTCGTTGATGAAAAAATCGGAAGCTGCGGCGAGTTAAGAGAATGGGTAGAGGGACGCACCTGGCGGCTCGAAGTCGATGATCACATGGACCTCCTTAAATTCTGGCGGCGGGGCAAAATTGTTGACCCCGCCCGTCTCGGCTCGCCCGAATATCGCGCAAAAAAGAAGTTTATGGCTGGTTTTGTGAATATGCTCCACGGTATCGGCGCGTACGAATTCGCCAGGCAATATGAATGGTCAACCTGCAAGAGCCAGCCCAACTGTCTCAAGCGGACCGGCGGCAATGACCGGCCTGAAGAAGGACTTGTCGCGGTCGATTTCAGGCCAGGCCTTGTTCTGCTTCCTTTTTTGCCGATGAGTCCCGGCGATTTCTCGCTGATAGCAAAAGGCATTATGCGCGGTTCCTTCGTGCAGTTCGACCGCGGTGACATATCAAAACTCGAATCGTTTGTAAAGGCAAACCCCCAGCATTTCGCGTATATGCGGCGAATGTTCGAAGAGCTTAAGGCCGACGAACAGATTTACCGCAGCAGCGTCCCTGATTTCGCACATAATGGTATTCGGCTGTTATACGACGGTAAATTATGGTCGCGGATTCTCGCCGGTTCTATAACCGGCTGGAAGGTTCGTAATATTATCGACGACGAAAGCGAAACAAAACTTCGCGGCAAAAAATCGCGGGTGGTTTTGTTTTTGCTCCTCGGCCTGCTGCCTTTCCTCGGCACTATTTTCCGCAGACTCTGGGCAAGGGCCGACTGGCGAAGTCACTACACAGAGATGTTTACTCGCTGGAATTATTTTCGCAGGGCGGTCAGAGGCAAAATTTTCGAAAAGACAATCGGCTGGTATCGGGCCGGGCGAATAAGTATGACCGAAACCTTAAAAATCCACGATTATCCCGGGCGTTTCTTCGTGCATTTGCCGTTTTTGCTGCTTATCTCCGCTGGTCTGCATCGGTTCCTCACTGATTCGGCCTACAGAAGTAAGAAACTTTCCGCCATATTCATCAGGCCTTTTAAGTTGTATTTTAATGCCTCGCTGCGCGAGAAGTGGCTTCGTGATATGGTCGCCGAGGGGCAGAAAAAACATATGCTTACGGATGATGATGCTTCCACAATTCTTTCGCAGATAAATGAGCCTTATATCCAGAAATATTTGGTTTCACTCGTCGTGCATCTTATGACTCTGCCTGTGACTCAAATGGTATCGTTTAGTTTGGCTCTTATATACGTTTTAATGCATCCAGATATGCCTCGGGCACAGGTTTGGACCGTAGCCGCGGGTATCGTAGCGCTGTTCCAGGTGATACCTGTTTCTCCCGGTTCTTTTTGTCGCGGCATATATGTAGTTTGGCTTGTTGTCAGAGAGCGCAACTTCAAGGATTATAATATTGCCTTATTTCTGGGCTTTTTCAAATACATTGGCTACCTCGCTTTTCCGATTCAAATGACCTATCGCTATCCGGCCCTCGCGAGATTTATGGCGGGACACTGGGCAACCGAAATGGTTCATATCGTGCCTGTCTTCGGCGAAAGGGGAGCGTTATTGGAGCACTGGGTGTATTGCCTGTTTTATAACTGGCCTTTGACCATTCGCCGACGTATGGCCCGTCGTGCCGAAATCCGTTCGGCGTATCCTGTCCGCTATTGGCACGCCGTCGGCTGTGTAATCGCTGCCGTCGCCGCTTTTGCTTTCGAATATAACAATTACCTCGATGATTACTTGAAACTGCCCAAATTGCGGGATTTCTGGTGGCTCGTTATTTTAGCCCCGGTGCTTTGCGGGGCCGTTGTATCCCTCGGCGCAGGCGGCTCGGCACTGTGGAGGCGAATTGTTGTTGCGACCATCTCAGGCGTGGCTATCGGGATATTTGCCACCGTTGCCGCAGCGATACTTGACCACGGGGTGGCGTCGACTTCCAAGCTGGTCGTATTATGTGCGATGCACACCTTTGCTTCCGCGGTTCTTGCCACAATCGCGGCCATTATTGCCGAAATGATGCTGCCCGACCCGGACCTGAAACGTTTAGGCGTAAAAAATATTTAATCTCGCGTGATATTTGCCTGAAAATCCGCCTTAAAAAATCTGGCAAAGCACACTTTTCTAACGTATAATTAACAGCAGATTCGTTTTTGGGGCTATCCGCCGAATTGCGGATACTGCCGGGGCGTTATTTGGGTGATGTATATATATGGATGGCTTCAATTATGGCCAATGGTTATAGTTCCCTGTGCGATGACTTTTTTCTGGATACGTTTGTCAACACCGAGCTTGACCTGTCTCTCCAGAGCGATACCATTCTAGCGTTTTTTGAGCGCATTCAAAAGCAATACCCCACTATGGGGTGTTTTGCCAGGCGGGAAAACAGCGAGTATTGCCTCGAAGAGGACCACGGCAGCGGCCAGTATCGCTGGGTGTCCCTCGAGATGGACCGTGTCGGCTCAGGAATCGTCAACCCCGTGGATTTCGAGGAGGTTTACACCCAGGACAAATTTGTCCTCGGCCTTATACCGTATATGCTGGGAATAAGCCACCTCGACGTGGATTCCCTCGATATCACCTACGCTATGGATTTTTATTGCGCAGGAAATCACGACCAGATTATCGCCGAAGCCATTGGTTCCTCGGCTTTTAACTGCCTGCTGGATATACCCATGGCAAAAGCGATTGACCATTCGCCCGAGATAGTTGTTGCCCTTTCCGAGGACAACCGCACCCAGGCCAGAATCTGTGTGGAATCCCGGACCAGCATCTTCGACCCCGATAAAACCACGCAGACGCTCGAAGAGGCGATAAGCTTGTCTTTTACCGTTCGCCAGTATCGCGCCGCCTCCGGCAAATTCGACACTCTGGAATCTTTCGAGCGGCAGTGTATGCTCGCTGATGAGCTGATGGCGGACAGAATTGTCCCGAATCTCGTCCGCCCGCTTATCAATGTTATCGCGCAAAAACGACTGACTTAAAAACATTGAAAGAGATTTGCTATGGCACTGTTAGCTCCTGCAAGCAAGTACAAAATAAAAACATATCTGATTTATATGGCTGTCCTCGTTGGTTTCGCGGCTTATTGCGTTTACGACGGCTACTTCAATGAGGCGTTCAAGGAAAAGCATTCCCCTGACGGCAAACCCGACGGCACGATGGTATTTAATCAGAAAGCTCCGGCTTATCTTGTAGGAGGTGCCGTATTATTAGGCGTGTACATCCTGGTTTTTCGCAATAAAAAAGTCGTCGCCGAAGACAACGCCCTTGTAATTGACGGTAAAACACCCATTCCTTATGACTCAATCCAGAAAATCGACAAGACCGATTTCGACAAGAAGGGCTATTTCACCTTTACTTACAAAGCCCCTGACGGCAAAGAAATCGACCGTAAAATCAGCGACAGGGACTACGACAACCTGAAAGCCGTACTGGACCATCTCGTCGCGAAAATAAGTTGAAATTCGCCGCATAGGCGATTAAACTTTATACCACGAAGACGCTAAGACGCTGAGTTTTTCCTTTTTACTTTTTATTTTTTACTTTGTGCCTTCGTGTCTTGACGGTAAAAAAAGAAAGGAATAATGTGAATCGTTGCGTAATAGGATTACAGTGGGGCGATGAGGGGAAGGGTAAAGTAGTCGATATACTCGCCGAAGACAGCGATATTGTTGTTCGCTATAACGGCGGCGCAAATGCCGGCCATACCGTTGTCGTTGGAAACGATAAATTCGCGCTGCACCTTTTGCCCAGTGGCGCCGTTAGGCCCAAAACAATGTGTGTAATCACAAACGCGGTCGTCGTTGACCCCGAAACAATCCTCGGCGAAATTGATTCTATCGCCCAAAAGGGCATCAAATTGGACAATCGCCTCTTTATCAGCGAGAACGCGCATCTGGTCCTGGATTATCACAAGAAAGAAGACCAGTTGCGCGAGGAGTCGCTCGGCAAAAAGAAAATCGGCACCACCATTCGAGGCATCGGTCCCTGCAACGCCGACAAGATGAGCAGAAGCTCCGCTGTTAGAATGGGCGACCTGCGAAACCTTGCGACGCTTGAAACCAAACTGCGAACAATTGTGGATTACAAAAACAATGTATTCGCGGCCTTGTATAAAGCCGAACCCATGGATGCTGGCGGGATAATGGATAAGTGCAAATCCTACGCTAAAAGGCTTCTGCCCTTTACCATCGATACGACCGAATATGTACACGGCGCTATTGCACGGGGCAAATCGATTCTTTTCGAAGGCGCACAGGGCAGTATGCTCGATATTGACCACGGCTCGTTTCCTTTCGTCACCAGCGCAAACGTAAGCGCGCTCGGTATGCCCTCCGGTTCGGGCGTCCCCGCGAAAATGGTCGATGAGTTCATAGGCGTCTGCAAGGCATACACGACAAGAGTCGGCGCAGGCCCTTTCCCCTCGGAGCTGGATAACAATATTGGGCAGTACATTCGCGACAAAGGCCACGAGTACGGCACTACCACCGGCAGACCGCGCAGATGCGGCTGGT
>JBFZBL010000133.1:0-19101 GCA_041308485.1 Phycisphaerae bacterium
TCTCTGAGGTATTCAAGAGCCTCTTCCCCGTCTGTTTTGTGGATGACGGGATTCCTGACCCTCAGGTCCTGCAGTGCCTGTTTTGCGGTAGATGCATCTACAAAGTCATCTTCAACAAGCAATATTGGTTTTAGTAATGACATTTTTCGTCTCCTTGGTTGTTGGTTTTCGGCAGGGTGAAAAAGAATGTGCTGCCCTCATTTACTTTTGATTCCACCCATACTTTGCCGCCGTATAGTTCCACAATTTTTTTGACGATTGTTAATCCAATGCCCGTGCTTTCCGTTTTATCGCGGGACGTCAGTGTTTGGAATATCTCGAATATTTTTTCAAAATATTTTTCTTTGATTCCGCAGCCGTTGTCGGCGACGCTGAATTTCCAGAAGCCGTTTTCCTCGGTGCAACTGATTTTGATTTGCCCCTTCGGCTTATCTGTATATTTAATTGCATTATTCAAAAGGTTCTGGAATATCTGTTTGAGACGCAGTCGTTCGCTTCGCACGGTGGGCATGGGCTGTTCGATAGCGACCTCAAAATTGTCCGGAATGATGGTTTCACCGATTATTTCCGTCAGAAGCGCGTTTACATCCACGTCATGCTGTTCTTCAACCACATATCCGATTTCGGCATATCGCAATATTCCGTCGATGAACTCGCTCATTCGCCTTGCCCTTATGATGAGCAGCCGGAGCTGGTTGTTGCCTTCGTCGTCGAGCTTGTCGGAGTATTGCCGTATTAGACGGTCGGCGATAGACCCGATGCCTCGCAGCGGCGATTTAAGGTCGTGGGCGATAATATGGGCAAAGTCGCGGTGTTCCCGGTTGGAGTTCTCGAGGTCTTTGACGGTTTTATTTAGTTCAGTGTTAAGCTTCGCGAGTGTCTGCTCGGCTGTTTTACGATAGGTTATGTCCCTGATGATATGCACGAAATATGCGATTTCGCCCAAATCGTTGGCTACAGGGTCAGCTGATACCATAATCCATGCGTTTTTCTGAGACACATAAAGCTCCGCCTCCTCGTGCTTGTTGGTTTGCTTAGCTATTTTTAGAGGCCATTTATCTGGCGGCAGGTCTATTCCATAAAGCAGATGATGTGTGGTTTGGCCCAGTATTGTGCCCAGCGGTTTGCTGAAAAATCTCGACGTGGAGTGATTGGCCTGGACTATTTTGAAGTCCCTGTCCACCAGCATAATGGAGTCCCGCGTGGCGTTGAACGTTGTTTCCCACTCCTGAATTGCCGCGATAAGCGCCTGCTCCATCCGTTCGTGTTCGCTTTCGAGCCGTTCAAGGCTTGCCATACGGGTGCGCAAAGACCTTATCTGGTTGAGCAACTGCTCTTTTGTTTGCTGCTCCTGACACTGGTCTGTGTTCGCAACAGCGCCTTTAGCCGCAATCATTTGTCCGTTATTTATTAGTTCTGTTTCCATTGGTTTAAGTATCATCCGGTTAGTGGTTCATCTCGGCGAGCAGAAACTCTTGTTTGGGCAGCTCGCTCGAACTCCAATAAAGCATAATCCTGCTGAGTATATCTACGAATTTTGGATAATCCACCGGTTTAACCATATAACCGGAGGCGCCAAGCTCGAAACTGCCGAGAATGTCCCGTTGTTCTTTGGAGGTCGTAAGCACTATAACAGGTATCGTTTTGAGCTCAGGGTGTGTCTTCATAATTTTCAAAAACTCAATGCCGTTCATCTTGGGCATATTCAGGTCCAGAAGGACGACGAACGGTTTTTCCATATCGGGTCTGGTCAGGTACTTCATCGCCTCCTCACCGTTGACCAAATGTATCACAGGGTGACCGACCTTAAGATCTCTCGCCGCCCGCTTAACTGTCATCGCATCGACGTTGTCGTCTTCAACAAGCAGTATTGGCTTTGGTTTTTGCATATACAGGTTCCTCTATGTGTCTGTGGAATGTGAAGAAAAATGTGCTGCCTGAACCGGGCTGGGACTCTACCCATATTTTGCCGCCGTACAGTTCGATAATTTTCTTGACGACAGCCAGGCCTATTCCTGTGGTTTCCGGCTCGTCTTTACTGGTCAGTGTCTGAAATATCTTAAAGATTTTATCAAAATACTTCTGGTCTATACCGGGACCGTTATCGCGGACATAGAACTTCCAGAAGTCGCCTTGTTCGACGCAGCCGACCTTTATTAGCCCTTTCGGTTTGTCCATAAAGGTTATTGCGTTTGTCAAAAGATTATGGAATACAAGCTCTAAGTGTTCGTATTCACAGGTAATATCGGGTAAACTGTCCACGGCTATTTCGATTTTGTCTGACGGTGACATCCCGTAGATAATTTCAGATACCATCATATTTAAGTCTACTTGCCGTTTTTTTTCTTTGTTTATTACAAGTTTTGAGAATTGCAGCATTCCGTTGATAAGTTTATCTATTCGTAAAACTCTGGCTTTAAGAAGATTGAGCTGGTTTCGGCCCTGGTCGTCGAACCGTTTGCCGTAGTCGCTGATAATCCAGTCCGCCAGGGTGCCGATTCCGCGCACGGGTGTTTTCAGGTCGTGAGCGGCGATATGAACAAAATCCTGAAGCTGTATGTTGGACCGACTAAGTTCCTGGACAGCGGCTTCAAGGTCTTTGTTGAGTTTTTCGAGTGCTAGTTCGGCTTTTTTGTGTTCAGTGACATCAACAAAACTTTCGAGCAGATGTTTCCGCCCGTCGAGCGTAATTGTCACAACCGTTTTTATAATCGCGCGTTTTTCGCCTTTAACTGTCAGCAGGATACGTTCGGCATTATCCACTTCCTGGCCGAGGTCGGTAACAGGACAGCGTCCTTTTTCAGCGGGGCAGACATATTTATGACATATTGAGCCGACTAGTTGCTCTTGGCTGGCGTTAGTGAGATGTGCCGCGATAGGGTTGGCGTAAACGATTTTATGTGTGTCGGGGTCGATGATGAAAATGCCCGTCTGGATATTATCGAAAATGGTTTTGAGGCGGACTTCACTTTCCCGCAGGGCGTTTTCTATGCGATTGCGTTCGGTAACGTCTTTTATGTATTCGATAGCGCCGGTGATGTTACCGTTCTGGTCTTTGAGGGGGAAAGCCGAAAGCTCAATCCATCCTGCTTTAATTCCTTTACAGGGATTTGGAATAATCATAGTTTGCGGTTTCCCTGTGTTGAGGGTTTTGACACAGGGGCAATCAGGGCAGGCTGAATCGCGATTATGATAGGCCTTGAAACATTTCTTTCCTATAAGCGGCATACTGTCCCGATGCGTCTCTTCAAGCCAGGGATTTGTCTTGATGATGTTCAGGTCTTTGTCCATTATGCCGATTCCGTCCTGAATACTGTCGAAGATATTGCCAAGGAACTGCTCATTTTGGCGCAGTTTTGCCTCTGTATTTTTGCGACCATCGACTTCGTCACTAAGGTCTTCTATTGTTTTCTTGAGACGCTGTGCCATTCTCTGGAAGGAATTGGCGAGCTGGCCTATTTCCCCAAAGCCGGATTTTGTCAGGTTCGTATCCAGATTGCCTGAGGCGATTTGAATGGTTGCCTTTTGAAGCTCTGCAATCGGAACGACAATGGAGCGGTAGGTGATCGAACTGGCCAGCAGTGCAAGCCCCATAATTACCACTCCGGCCAGCAGCATCGTGTTTCTTAAATCGACGATGGGGGCGAAAATTTCAGCGGTGTCGGTTTCTGTTACGAGGGTCCACCCCAGCCCTTTGAAATCTTTGTATCCATGTGAATGGGCGTGTGCAAAGAGTATTCCTTTTCCGTCGACTTTTTCACCGACAAGGTAGCATTTGTGTCTCGGCTGGTCGAGACCAGCACAAATTGGAATAATCTGGTTATTTACATCCTCAAAGAAGCCATAACCTTTTGTAGAGTATATTATTTTGCTGTTTTTGTTTATCAGGTGCAGTTGTGTTGTTTTATATTCTGCGGCGAGTTTCGCTTCGTTGATGATATTGACTGTCTCTTTGATGTTCGGGGCCGCTTTGATTACTCCGATGAAATTGCCGTTAGCGTCGTCGATTCTTATCGCTATTTCGGTGGAGAAGATTCCAGAGCTTTCGTCGTATTTAATATCGCTTAAAGACAGGCCGTATCTTTTGGCAATCTGCCACCAATCTTCATCGGCCTGATAATAGTCGGTTGTCCTGCCGGTCTGCGATACGTTTGCGCCGTATCGGTTTGTTACAAAAATCTCTCCTACTAGAGGATAGCCGTATTTATTTTGGTAGAATTTTTGCCGCGATCGCAATTCTATGGCCAGTTCGTTGTGAGTAATTTCGCTGATAATGGGAAGCTCAGCCCCGTTTACCCAGTCGCGGTCGATTTGTGCGATGTAACCGTTGGGGTCGGACATATTCTCGAACTGTGCGTTTGACAGGGGCAGGTATTGTTGTGCCAACTCACATGTTGTGAAGGCCTGCATTTCTTCGACTCGGGTATGGATGTTTCGGGAAATTTTATCCAGTATTTGTTCGGCAAGGTCGGCAGAATTTTTGCCGATGGCGTCTTCGAGGGTAGTTTGGCTTGTGCGCAGGGCGAAGTATCCAAGCCCCGCCATAAGCAGCGTCAAACCGACGAATCCAAGCGTTAATTTGTGTCCTATTTTCATCTCGAATCTTTCGCCATTCAGTAACTCAATTACCTATACCTCTGTCTCATGGCTGCTGTTGGAGTCCTCTTCTGCGCCGACGGCAGCGGTTACTTCTTCCATGGATGGCTCGGGCGCTCCGGCTTTTGGGAACGTGAACAGGAACGTTGTTCCCTTGCCGACTTCGGATTCGAGCCAGATCTTTCCGCTGTAAAGCTCGACAATTTTCTTCACGACGGTCAGACCGATGCCGGTGCTTTCAAACTCATCTCGTGGCGCAAGTGTCTGGAATATTTTGAATATTCGCTCCCAGTGTTTCTTTTCTATGCCGGGGCCGTTGTCTGCGATGCTGAATTTCCAGAATTCGCCTTCTTCGACGCAGGCCACTTTTATCAGCCCTTGCGGCTTGTCCATATACTTAATGGCGTTGCTGAGCAGGTTCTGGAAGACCTGTGTAATACGGGTTTCCTCGCATCTTACTGTAGGCATTTCTGTTTCTACTGTAATCTTTATATTCGCCGGCGGGGCGAGCATATCGATGATTTCGGGCAGGAGTTTTTTAAGCTCGACTTCAGTGATCTTTTCTCTGACGCGGCCAACCCTGGAATACTGCAGAATTCCGTCTATGAGATTGTGCATCCTGTCAACTCGTTGTCTGAGGAGTTTCAATTGTTCCTGGCCATCCTGGTCGATTTTGTCGGCGTAGTCGGTGGCTATCCAGTCCGCCAGCGTTTTTATCGCTCGAAGCGGCGCTTTGAGGTCATGGCTGGCAATATAGGCGAAATCCTTTAGTTCCTGGTTGACGGCTTCGAGTTCCTTGACCAGTTCCGCCTGTTTGTGTTCGGCTTTTTCCCGCTCGCCTATTTCAGAGGTAAGCTGTTTGTTAGCTGTGGTGAGTTCAGAGGTGCGGTCCTGAACTCTCAACTCAAGGTCTACTTTGGCCTTGACCAGCTCGGAGTCACGCTGCTGTATTTGTTCAAGCATTTCATTGAAAGAATCGATGAGCAGACCGACTTCGTCATTGGTGTCCTTGATAGCGCGCGCGGAGTAATCTTTCTTTTCTGATACGTCTCGTGCTACTTTTGCCAAACCAAGAATCGGTCCGGAAATAAAGCGCTGTAGTCGCGACGAGATAACATAGGCGGCAAGGGCAGCCAGTATCAGAACCGCGACGGTATTTGCGGCGTTGCGTTTTAATGCGGCATACATAGGGCTGAGGTCGGACCGCAGGCATACAGTGCCTATCACCTCATTATCGAGCACTATCGGCTCGAACACGGTTAGCAGGTTGGTTGAGAAGTTGTGACCGGGTTTTCTAACCGGGATTGTCAGTTGCTTTTTTTCGGCTTCGGTTCGTGCGTAGCTGACGAATATATCGCCGTTTTTCTTGTAAGCACAGCCGAAGACGATAGAGGAGTCGGCTTTTAGGGCTTTTAACGTTTTCTCTGCGTCCGCTGTATCTTCAAATGTTAACGCGGCTTTGCAGTTATCGGCGGTGATTTGCGCCTCAGTCAGAAGCTTTTCCACCAGATTGCTTCGCAGACCTCGCCACTCCCAGAACACGAAAGCACTGCCCACCACAATCAGCGCCAACATACAGGTCAGCATAACGACGGCTATCAGCTTTTGCTTAATGGCCATATTTCTGACAGAAAGCTTTATCATTTGGCCTCCTTTTTCGCGGGGTCGGCGAGGCCGGTTACCTCGACACCGTTTTTAACTACTTTTTTCGCGAGACGGAGGAGCTGAGACCTGATTTTCAGTCCGGCTTTTTCGGATGCGGTCAGATTTATATCGAAGCGGACCTTATTGTCTTCGATAACAAAATTTACGATACCGCCTGTATCGAGAAAACCCTGCGTGTCCGCTACTGTCAGGACACTATGGTCGTCTACAAGGGCGATTATTTCGTTGATATTCTTTTTCTCTGACGGGCAGATAAACAGCAAATAGCATTTCTTGAGGGTTTCTATTTGCCCGTTGGCTATTGTTTCGACGACTGTCTTTATATCCTCTGCTTTTGACGGGTCGGCAAGCAGGAATCCTCGTTTTTTGAGTTCTTCGATTTTCTTTTCGCGTGCAGCTCCGTCGGTTATACCTTTCAGTTCGTCGAACTCATCCGCCGGTTTTATAATGATTTTGCCATCGTTGTCTCTATACACAATCTGACTTTTAGACAATGCCTTAATCTTGTCAGCCAGCTCTGTTTTGTCTTTCTCGACGGCATCTTTTAGCTGCTGAAAGCCGTCAAAATGTTTTACTACCACGCTATGCTCTTCGACTTTTTTGTCCTTGAGAATATCGGCGGCTGAGCCAAATGGGTCCTGGCCGATGATACCGATGATTATCTGGTTGCCGTTGCCTGCCATTTTTCCTTCGGGCCAGTCGACAAACTTCAGGAAATTGTACATAAAGGCGGCTTTGACCTCGTATTCTTTGTACTGGGCGGACTTGGATTCCGGGTACACATCACCCGCCAAAAGGCAGGTTAGCAATACGAGGATTGGCCCGAACAGTCGTTTTGTTCGACCAACTCCCGCCTGTGCAGGCCGCGATTGGGTGCATATCATGTCAGCTGGTTTTTCCCGAGTTATCATTGTCTATTTGTTCCCAGTTCCATTTAGAATTTATAAGTTAGCGAAACACCAACAGCTGGCGCGTAATCACGGTAGTCGCCGCTGCTCGCCCAGTAGTTACGTTTGTTGAGGTCCTTGTCGAAAATACCAAGCAGATTGTAACCCATCACACCAATAGTAAGATCTTTGCTTGGCTTATATTGCAGACCGATATTCAGGTAGTAGTTGCCGCGATACGCCTTTTCCCATCCGTCTTCGATAAATGGGTGAGTTGGGAAGGGAGCTCCATCAGGGTAAGTAAGATCACTGCTGGCAGCTGGGGGGTAGAGGTAGGGATTGTACTTGTCATAATCTTTCATCCCCGGAAATCCCCAGTAGATGCGCAGCGACGCGTCGAGTGTCCATTTGTCATCTAATTTATGTTGTAGCGTCAGCTTTGTTAAGTGATTGGACCAGGCGGCCAGGTCATCGCCATAGCCGTATGGCTCGGCTGTAACATAGGTAACCTGGCATGGGTCGTCCAAACTGAAACTGTAAAGTTTCGTATAGCTATGAGAGATAGTAAAACGTGTTTTTTCATTGTGATAAGTGGCCTCAAACTCCAGACCCCAATCCCTCTGTGTGCCAACGGGGGCAGTAGCATTGTCGCTCTGGCTCCAGTCTACCAGCTCGAGGTTGTAGTGAACAAAGCACGTTACGGCTACGTCAAGATTCTTGTTTTGCTGCCTTTCATAACGCAACTCGACACTGTCGAGTTTTTCCGGATCGCTGTTCTCACCGGTAGCTATGTCCTTGGCCCTCATTTCTTCCTCAGTGCTGGCCCGCACTGACCGTGACCACATAAATTTATATGTGTCTTTGACGTTCGGCGTATGGACTACTGCCGCTCGCGGCGAGAACATCCAGTCGGTATAAGTATGGTCGTCGAGCCGGGCGCCAACGAAAGTCGTCCATTTGTCGTCGATAGTCCACTGATGTTCGCCTAACAGTGAATACATATCGGTTGCCCATGGATTCATAGGATATAATCGCTGGCTGACAGGGTCTATATAAGGCCAGCCGAGGCACTGCAGACCAAGCTCGCGGTGCGATATCTCGCCTCCAAAGGCAATCTTGTGCTGGTCATTGGGCTGCCATTGCGACACTATCTTGCCGTAGTACTCGTCTTCACGATAAGCATCATCTATCTCATTTTGTCTGTATTCCACGAAATTGAACAATTCGTAACTGAATGCGTAATCGATATCGAGAGTATTACTCACTTCCTGTTTATATCCAGCGTAGCCGGTTATCTGCTGATAATTATAGAAGTTGGGCTTCGTATCAAGCGGCGTGTGTACTCCGGTGTCCCAATTGTAGTTATCAAATATCGCTTCGCTCCATCCCCAGCGGGAGCGTGCCCAAAGCCCCGGGGCATAGCTGAACTGTTTACCGCCTTGTGTGTAACGTGCCCAGATGTCCCAGTTGTCTTTTTTTATCTGGGTGTATAACTTAACCTCAGTCAGTCGGGCGTCTTCTCCGTCGCGATTCATTGGTTCCCCCGTCATCGGCTCTCCCGCTTTTGTGCCATCGGCCGGCAAAGGAATGTCGCCCCACGGATTATTGCCCCAGCCGTCTGGCCAGGGGTCTGCGTCCCACCACTCTACGTCCGACTCTGAAGGAAAAGAAAACGGGAAAATCTGAGGTGCATCATACTTGCTTGCGCCAACATAGTTGCCTACGCCGGCATATACGAACAAACCGCCGTCATTGTCGTCGGATTTTTGGCCATGTTTCAATTCAGTTGAATAAAACTCTTCGACTGCACCAAGCCGGCTGGTAACCTCTGTCCCCTGGAATGTTTCAGGGCCGTAGGTGATAATGTTAATCACCATCGATACTGCGCCTGGGCCATACTGGGCAGAGCCGGGGCCTCGCACGACATCAATATGATGAATATCACTTAGCATCACCAGATCACGTTCGCTTATTGCCCCGAGGTGGGTGCGCTCGTTCATAACTCGCCCGTTGACCAGCAGCAGGTACTTGTTTTCACCATAAATGCCTCGCAGCCCGATGTGGTCACCTTCCCAGTGATGCCGTATAAGTTGCAGATTGGGGACGTAAATATCGAGCAGTTCGTTCAAATTGCGCGCTTCGGAACCCTGAACCTGTTCAGCGGTGATGGTTGTTACTGCCGCAGGAACAAGACGCGGCTTTGTATCTGTCAGCGTGGCGGTCGATTTAATCTCGACGTTCATCAGTTCTTCGATGGACAACTCGGTCAAATCCGATTTTTCTTTCGTGTCCTTTTGTTCTGCTGCGAACGTCTGCACAGTTGCGGCGACAGCCATCAGGGCGGATAACAGCAAAACCCATTTTATTGCCGGTCGGTTTTTTCGTGTTTCCATAAAGCTGCTCTCTAAATGGGGAGTTTTCCCTGTAACGGGGTCAGTTGACATAAATCCGTTTGTATCGTCGATACGGCTGACGAATAGAACGCTTTTCAGCTCTTTTTTACCTTTACGCATTTTTCAAGCTTTTCCCTGATGGTTTTGCCTAAATGTATCGGGTTAAATGGTTTTGTGATGTAGTCATCGGCGCCCATCTCTATCGCCTGCGTGACATCGTTCAGCATGCCTTTGGCGGTAAGCATAAAGACAGGGATATGCTCTGTGCTGCTGTCAGCCTTCAATTCCGCGAGAATCTGCAGGCCATTCATTACTGGCATAAGCCAGTCAAGCAGGATTACATCGGGCTGGTTTTCACGCGCAAGTTTCAGACCGGTGGCGCCATCTTCAGCCAGATAAACTTCAAATCCGTCCAGCTTGAAGTTGTATTCCAGCACTCTCCTGATGTGTGCCTCATCCTCAACAATCAGTATTATAATTTTCTCGCTCATAGTTTTTGGCCAAAACATTTAGCGATATAAAAAGCCGAAAAGAACTCTGCGCCAGATGACGCGCAATTATTTTTCGCAAGCGCAAAATCTTCAGACAGTTACGACGAGCTATCATCGGCATATTCCAAGCCCGATTTAATCAAAGAACTGTTTTTATGTGCAGTTTGGATAGACAGACCGCCGGCACAATCATCAATTGTCCCATAAAGCACATAAGTGCTTACTGGCAAAATGGTTACGAGCTAAAAATATGGGTTGGCATTATGAGGTATCAGGGTGTTTTAAAGGAACCCCGTTAAAGTTGAGATGGTCCGATATTATTGAGGTACAGAAAGGCATTCTCTGGTGAATTATCGTGGGCAAAGGATGCTTTGAGCGAATTGTAGAGTGCCAAATTTTTTCCCAGGGCGGTTTTAGGGCAAATCTATGCTATCGCCGCTAAGGGTATAATGAGTTTCAGCAGATTCTCAACTGTATATGATTTAGCGAGGTCTATGGGCAGGACGCAACCGTGGTCGTGGTCAGAGGCGAGTATAATCAGATTATTGCCCGCCAGGCTGCATCCGGTTTCCTGTCGCTGATGGCCGAGGATAAAAATGTCGGTGTCTAACGATCTTGCCATTTTATCAAGCAGGCGTTGGCTGTGGGTTCTACCCCAAGTCAGCAAATAGGCCGAACCCGGCCTGACAATGTCGTTGATTCTAAGCTGTCTCTCGAAAATTCGATGGTCAAATTTGTCGCTGTAATGGTCCCCCGGCAGCGAGTGTGAGATAAACATCCGGTTGGCGCATTTGACCGCAAGGGGCTGAGAAAATAAGAATTGCCGTATCGCCAGCTTTACTCGCTCGCTGGCATGCTTGAATTCCCTGTCCAGGGCACCTCGCATCGCCACGTTCATTTCTTTGCCGTTCTTCATAACGTCGGTGTTGCTGATGAAAGCGGTGTCGTGGTTGCCCATTATGATGTGTACCCGGTCAGGAAACCTGATTTTGTAGGAAACACAATCGAACAGCAGCTTGTAAGACAGGCATCCGCCATGTTCGTCTTCGGGGCCGCCGTGTATGATTTCCTGCAAGATTACGTGGGTATTCTTATTGTGTTCAAGGTTGGCTAATGCCGCTATCCGCTCAAAATTACGGCGATGCCCGTGAAGGTCTCCGGTTATGATTAACGCCCCATGTGAAGGCAGACAAACAATATTGCCCTGTCTGAATTTGTCCTCATTGTTGGCTTCCATTCCTTTGTTAAGCAGTTCAATTGTCTTTTCGGGCATCTTTTGGATCCGTATGGCCAAACCAGCAACTTCTCGAATAAGCTTGCTGAAGAATAGCTTTCCGGCGGGGTGCTGTCAAGGTTTATTGAGAATTGGCCTTTGACTTGCCGCTTAATATGCTGTGTATCATCAGATCCAGGCGGGATATGACAGCCATCATATCGGTAGGCCGTTTCGCGTGGTCTTCCTCTACACAGTCCATCACTAATTTGGAAATGCCTGCCGGTATCTGTGGTCTGACCTCATTTGGGGGGCGAACCGGCTCCTGCGGCACGGCAAGACCGAAGGGGTCCTTTTTGGGTATCAGTGTTGGAACTGTTTTGCCTGTCAGTGCCCAGTACATCGTAGCGCCGAGGTTGAATATGTCGGTCTTTGGGCCCAGTGGTTTGCGATGAACCTGTTCAGGTGCGATGTAATCGGGTGTCCCCTGAATACGCCGTTTGGTTGTTCCTATCCGGCAGCTTTGCCCGAGGTCAATTATCTTGATTGCCCCGGCTTTGTTCAGCAGGATATTGTTGGGCTTTATGTCGCAGTGAACCAGGCTGCTTTGATGCATCGCATTAAGTCCCGTTGCCACCATTCGGAATACCAGCATTACATCGAGCAGGCTAAGTGCAGGCCCTTCCTCCAGCGATTGTCCGTCAAAATATTCCATCGCAAGCAGCATTTCTTTTGTTTGTAACATGCTGCGAATTTTCTTGAGCCGGTAGCACCTGCGAATGTAGGGGTGGGTTACTTTATTCGCTATTTTGTATTCGGTTTCAATCTGCTCGAAAATACGAACGTCTTCCGGCCTTTCGAGGATGATTCGCTTTAAGGCCACTTCTTTTCCGTCCGCATCGTCGGTGGCAAGGTATATTGTCGTACGCGCACCCACTCCGATGCGTTTCTTTATAGTGTATCCGCCTATGTCAAGTATGTCCCTTGCCATATCTTCAAAACCGTTGAAATCTATGTGTCCGCCTCGTCTGCCGACAAGCTGGGCGTCTAACCCCTGTTTATTATCGGCACTTGCTCCGACCGGCTAAACTTGGAAAAAACCACAACATACAAAGTATTTGTCTTTTTGTCCAGTGGTCTGTGCGGTTTTACCCCCTGTTTTTTTGTGGATATTCGTGCAAAACCTGTGGTTTCGCTTGACAATCCAGCCAAATCTGTGATAATCTCTTGGGATATTTGTGTTTCCCCGATAGCTCAATCGGTAGAGCGAGCGGCTGTTAACCGCTAGGTCGTAGGTTCGAATCCTACTCGGGGAGTTGAGAAGATTCCGTCCAAAAAAACGGAATCTTTTTGGCTTTGTGGGCAGGCAAAAGCCGTCATTTCCCTCAAAAAAACCCTTGAAAAAGTAGAAATTATGAGAGAGACCGTGAAGTAAATACATTTGTGCTATCGATAGCTTTTAGTGATTTGGATTTTCAAAAAAATAGCCCCTCTTCGCGTGAACGAAAAGGGGCTATTATATTTTTTTATTGACTGATGGCCGTCGCACAGGGCCACCTTACCTTGAATCCCGGTTGCCTGAAAATAATGCGTTTGGGCAATAACGGTTAGTATCTTCCGCCGCCACCGCCTCCGCCATAACCACCACCGCCGCCGCCGCCGCGTCCACCTCTGCCGCCGCCATAACCACCACCACCGCCGCCGCCACGTCTGCCGCCGCCACCGTATCCGCCGCCACCGCGAGGACGCTCGGTTTTGGGCCTTGCCTCATTGACGTTCAGTGAACGCCCTTTGAGGTCCTTTCCGTTCATTTCGGTGATAGCCGTCTGTGCTTCGGCCTTAGCCGGCATCTCGACAAACCCGAATCCCCTGGACTCGCCGCTGAACTTATCCTTTATTACTGTTGCCGTTTGTACCTGACCGAACGCCTCGAACGCCTGTTTAAGTTCGTCTTCGGTTACATCAGGTGCCAGATTGCCCACATAAATGTTCATTTGCTTTCCTTTCTTAATCTCTAAAGCCGATTTTGACGGTGCCAGCACCGCCACAAATTAACTCGCAGTATTCTATTGCTTGTTTGCCCGACATACAACAATTATATTGCTTTTTTATAAGAATGAATTACGCCATTCCATACCCTATGGTTCTACCTTTGTATTGCAAAATAGCCCTTTTGGGCGTATAAAGTTACCTTACCTATGGCAGCGGATGCGAAAAAACGAATTGAGCAGTTGCGTGCCGAGATACGCAGGCACGATTACCTCTATTACGTCCTCAACCAGCCCGAAATCACCGACCAGCAGTACGATAAGCTTTTTGCGGAGCTGAAATCGCTTGAGGAAAAGCACCCTGAACTTGTTACGCCGGATTCGCCTACCCAGCGGGTATCGGAAAGACCGATTGAGGGGTTTGCCTCGGTTCGCCATGCCGTCCCGATGCTGAGTATGGATAACACATACAACGCCGAGGAATTGCGGGCATTTGATGAACGGGTGGCCAAAGGTCTTGAAAACAAAGATTACGATTACGTTGTCGAATTGAAAATCGACGGCCTTGCGGTGAGTTTGAGATACGAAAAAGGAGTCCTTGTGTTTGGCGCTACAAGGGGCGACGGCTCAAAAGGAGACGATGTTACGCACAATATCAGGACGATAAAAGCGATTCCGCTGCGGCTGACCGGCGACGTGCCCGAGACCATTGAAGTTCGCGGCGAAGTGTATATGCCCACAAAGTCATTCGTGGGCCTCAATAAGCAACGCGAAAAAGAAGGCGAGCCGCTATTTGCCAATCCCCGCAACGCCGCCGCCGGCTCATTAAAACTCCTCGATTCTAAAATTACTGCCCAGAGGAACCTGTCCTTTTTCGCATACGCAACAGGCGAGGTTTCAAAGCCGTTGGCAAAAGAACATTATGAAGCGTTACAGATTTTCAAAAAACTTGGCCTGCCCGTCAACCCGAATATCAAAAAAGCCAAAAATATCGACGAGGTCATCGAGATTTGCAATAGCTGGGACGACAAACGAGATAAGCTTGAGTATCAAATCGATGGTATGGTTGTCAAAGTCAATAATCTCCAACAGCGTGAGATTCTTGGTTTCACGGGTCGTTCGCCTCGATGGTGCATAAGCTATAAATTCGCCGCCGAGCAGGCCGAAACAAAAGTAGAAAAAATAGTTGTTCAAGTGGGTAAAACCGGAACTCTTACGCCTGTGGCAAACCTTGAGCAGGTGCAATTGGCGGGCACAACGGTAAAAAGAGAAAGTTTGCATAATTTCGATGAGATTGAACGACTCGATGTCAGAGTTGGTGATACGGTAATAATTGAAAAGGCCGGAGAGATCATCCCACAGGTTGTGCAAGTATCGCAGAAATCACTGTTACGAGGCGAGAAGGTTGCTTTGCCGGAGATTTGTCCTGTATGCAAGGAAAAAGTCAAGGTCATTAAAAGAAAAAGACTGGACAAGGAATTCCTATCAAAGGGTAAAAGTGAATTTACGCACACATTTGTCTGTGTTAATCCTAACTGTCCTGCCAAACTCAAGGAAAAACTGGAGTATTTTGTCGGCAGGAATCAGATGGATATCGAAAATGTGGGCCCGGCCCTGATAGACCAGCGTGTCGAAAACCGACTAGTTAATACTATTGCCGATATTAACAAACTCGATGTTTTCAAACTCTCAAAGCTAGAAAGGATGGGAACTAAAAGCGCCGAAAATATTCTGGTTTCCATAGAAAAAAGTAAAAAACGACCTCTCTGGCGATTCATTGCAGCACTTGGCATTCCTAATATTGGTACTGAGACCGCGCAGGTATTGGTCAACGAGTTTAGGACACTCGATAAAATAAGAAATGCTACATTGGAAGATCTTAGAAAAGAGTTAACGGTTGTGGATGATCCCGTTATACCTAAAACGATTTGTGACTTTTTGAAAAATCCTAAAAATAAAGAATTCATCCAAGACGTCATTGAGAAGGATAAGACAAAACCTCTCTGTGAGAAAATTGAAAAACTTGGTATTAAGCATATTGGTCCAGAACGATCTAAGATTTTGGCTGAAGGATTTGATTCTATCGAAAAGTTTTGCAATGCCACATTCGAAGAGCTAAAAAAAGTATTATCGAAGAAGATCGACCCTGTGATACCTAAGAATATTTATGACTATTTCCAGGACAAACAAAATCTTTCGGTAATACAACAGCTTCTTGATGCGGAAGTAAATCCTTCTGCGCCGAAACGAAAATCCTCCGATATTCTCGCGGGCAAAACAATCGTTGTTACCGGATCACTTGAAAATTATTCCCGCGAAGAAATTGAACAATTGATAAAAGATAACAGCGGGAAGGTCGGTTCGTCAGTCAGCAAAAAGACCAGTTTTGTGGTTGCGGGTGAGAATGCAGGTTCGAAATTAGATAAAGCACGCCAGTTACAAGTCAAAGTGGTTGATGAAAATGAATTTCTCCAACTCATTCGGGAAAAACCCAAGTCAAAGAAAAAGAGTGGATTGTTATGGGAATAAAAAAGCTTGAGATATTAGCTAAAAGTAGTTCTTCTGAAACCCCATATACTGTCGAATTTTACCTTGAAGAAAATAAAGTATCGGTTTTTTGTTCCTGCCCTGCTGGAGATAACCGAAAATTATGTAAACATGTAAAGCGGATTGTAGCTGGAGACAGCTCAATTCTCTATGACGAAAACCAGAAAAACGAACTGGAAGCAATCAGGAATCATTTGTCGAAAACAGCAATCCCTTTGCTTTTATCGGAATTAGAGAAATCTGAATATCTTTTGGAAGAGGCAAAGAAAGGTGTAGAAAAAGCAAAGAAAAACTTAGGAAATGCTATTTTGAACAAGTTAGAACAATAAAATTATAACAGAAAGAAGCATATCAAATAAAAAACTGAGATGCTGTCTTATGGTCGGTGTCAGTCAGTGTTATGAACAAGTATATGTTATTAGCTCTGGAGTTAGCGGCCAAAGGATTAGGTTCTGTTGAGCCGAATCCTGCGGTCGGCGCGGTTATTGTCAAGTCAGGCAAGGTCATCGGAAAGGGCTGGCATAAAAAATTCGGAGGCCCGCACGCTGAAATCAACGGCCTGGCGGATTGCAAAAGGCGGGGGGCTAACCCAAAAGGCGCGACAATGTTCGTTACACTAGAACCCTGCTGTCACTTCGGCAAAACAGGCCCCTGCACCGACGCACTCATCGCCGCAAAATTGAAAAAAGTCGTCGTCGCGACTATCGACCCCTCGAAGCACGCGAACGGCAAAGGTATCAGGCAGCTTCGAAAAGCAGGTATTAAAGTTGTCGTTGGGGAATGCCAGGCCGAGGCGCGAGTTCTTAACGCACCGTTTATGAAATTTGCCTCGACCGGCAAAACATGGGTAACGTTGAAATGGGCACAGTCAATCGATGGCAAACTCGCCTGGGCCAAAACCGATGACAAACACAGGTGGATAAGCTGCGAAGAAAGCAGAAAAGACGCCCACAAACTGCGACGACAGGTCGGCGCGATATTAGTCGGCATCAATACCGTCCTCAAAGATGACCCGCTTTTAACGCCAAGGCCGGTTCTCGGTAAAAAACCAATACGAATCGTCCTCGATAATCATCTTCGCATCCCGCTCAATTGCAAATTACTCAAAACGGCCTCAGATTTCCCGTTGCTCATAGTAACACGGGCCGCTTCTCTGCGAACTAAAGCCAAAAAGGCAAAGCAAATCACCAGCAGGGGGGCCGAAATTATCGCCTGCCCGGTTTCTGGTTCAAACTTAAAAGTTCTTCTTAATCATTTAGCCAAACGCGGCATTCAGCATCTGCTTGTCGAAGGCGGCCCGACAGTCATCAAATCATTTTTGAAAGCCAAACTCGCTGATGAAGTCGTCATATACGTCGCGCCGAAAATACTGGACGCGAAAGGCGGCGCAGATATAGCACGGGCGGCAAGTAATTTGCGATTGTGCCGTCCGGGAATAAAACATATCCGCGACGACATACGGATATCCGGCCTGACGAAAAATGGTTTGCGGGGGTTGTCTAAAACCGGTAAGCCTCACGCCTGTGACCAATCTTAAATATGTCGATGGTCAGGTTTATATCGTCTATTATGTAGATTACTCGATAATTGCCCTGTCGGATTCTATAACACTCCTGAGCGGCTAATTTTTCTGAGCCGGCGGGCCTTGGATTGTCGGCAAGACATTGAATGCGTTTGATTATTCTTGACAGATCCTTTTTAGGAATGTCGCTAAGCTCTTTAGCTGCGGACTTTTTGAAGATGATTTTATAAATTGCCATGTTTTCGCAAATCCTTAAGGACCTGCTCGAACGAGATACCCGGCTCATGTCTTCTTTGATGAACGGCCTCAAGGTCGATTGCGTCTTCGGCGAGCGATATTCGGATTGCCTCCTGGATTAGGTCGGACATCGAATACTCTGTTGCCGCCGATTTGATTCGCAGTGCCCGGTGAATATCCGGGGATATATATATAGTCGTTCTTTTGTTCTCGGTTTTCATATTATCACCTCATAATCATACTATCGACATTATAACATCATAACATTAAAACATCAAGATGTCAGATGAAATGTTATTTTTTAGTCCTTGTTGTATAGCCCCGGCTTTTACCCCCCTGTGGTCAGGGTCGTCATTCCAGCAGCTTCTTTCGCTGCAAAATATGAAAATAATGCTGGGCGAAACGGTGCGCCTCGTCGCGGACGTATCGCAGCAGTTTCAACGCAGGTGAATTCCGGGGCAGTTTCAACGGCTTTCTGCTTCCCTGCAAATAAAGTTCCTCTTCGCGTTTCGCTATGCCGGCCAGTTTGAGATTTTTACTAAATTTCTCTGCGGTCTTTGCGTGCTCTGCGGTAAAAAGCTGCTTTAAAGCGGTTTCGGCGGCGTGTAACTGGCCGAGTCCGCCATCTATCAAAATCAAATCGGGCCAAAGCTCCTCGCCGGCAAGCGCGTATTTGTATCTGCGTTTGATCACCTCCGCAATCATCGCGTAATCATCGCTTCCCTCGACCGTCTTGATTTTGAATCGCCGATAACCTGCCTTGAACGGTCTGCCGTCGATAAATTTCACCAATGAGCCGACCGCCTCCTTGCCGCCGATGTTGGCGATATCGATTCCCTCGATAATTCTCACCGGGTTGGGGCTGTCTAAAATCTTCTGCAGTTTCACCAGTGCCTCAGTCGGTTCCGCCGCGAACACCTCCGGCTGAACGTCCTCATCGGGTTGGCCGCGTGCGTCTAATTTCTCAATCAGCCGAATCCGATCGCGCAGCATCCCCGCCTTTTCGTAATCCATCCCCGCCGACGCCTCTTCCATTTCATTTTTAAGCTGCCGCAAAACCGTTGCCCGTTTTGATTGCAGGAACTTTATAAGGTCTTTGATGATTGTCTTGTATTCCGGCTTCTCGATTCTTGCCCCGCAGGGCGCGACGCACTGGTTTATGCTGTGAAGAATACAAGGTCTGAAAAACCTGCGTTTCTCATTTTTGACTTCGATTTCAAGTTTGCAGCTTCTGAATTTGAATATCTTTTGCAGTTCGACGAACACTGCCCGCAGGTCCTTTGCGCTGGCGAACGGCCCAAAGAGGCGATTTCCCTTTGTCCGAGGTTTGCGAGTTATATACACGCCCGGGAAATCATCGCCAGTCGTAATCTCTAAATATGGAAACGTCTTATCATCAACGAGGTCGGTATTGTAGGGGGGGCGAATGTCTTTTATGAGACGGGCCTCTTTGAGCATCGCATCAACTTCCGTTTCGGTTGCGATGTAATCAACGGTTTCGACCTTGTTGAGCATCTCGACGATTTTAGGCCCGCGAGATTCTATTATGTCGCTTGCAGGCT
>JBFZBL010000134.1:0-3850 GCA_041308485.1 Phycisphaerae bacterium
TTATCCAGCAGCAACCACAGCCGCAGCCGCAAATTGTAAAAACCGATGAGGCTATAGAAGGCCACCTGGAAAAGAAACTTTCGATTCCCAAAACCGACCAGCCGAATGCCGAAGACGCCAAACAGGCGTATGAATCGGAAAATTACGACGGCTATCAGCTCCCGCCGCTGGATATGCTTATGGAGCCGGAATATAGTTTCGGTTCTGTACAGGAAAAAATTATCAAGGCAAAATCCGTCGCTCTCGAACAGGTACTCAACGAGTTCGGCATCGAAGCCCACGTTGCAGGTTACGACCCCGGGCCTACGATAACGATGTTCGAGCTGGCCCTTGCACCGGGCGTTAAGGTAAGCCAGATATCAAACCTCTCAAACGATATAGCACGTGCGCTTGGAGCGCCGGCGGTTCGCGTCGTCGCGCCGCTGCCGGGAAAACATACTATCGGTATCGAAGTGCCGAACAGCCAGAAGGAAACTGTCCGTCTCAAAGACCTGATTGTACGGGCAGGCGAAGGCTATAAACAAATGGAACTGCCGCTGTTCCTCGGCAAAGACTCATCCGGCCAGGCAATTGTAAGCGATCTAACGACTATGCCTCATCTGCTTATCGCGGGCACGACCGGCTCTGGAAAAAGCGTATGCATAAACAGCATTATTATGAGCATTATGCTGACAAAACGGCCGGACGAGGTAAAACTTGTCCTGGTTGACCCGAAAATGGTCGAGATGACGGCTTTCTCCAAAATTCCGCACCTGATGGCACCGATAGTTACGGAAATCAGCAAGGCCGAACAGATATTCGATTGGGCCACGATGAAAATGGATGAACGATATGCCCTGTTCGCCGAGGCCGGCGTGAAAAATATCGCAGGCTACAATTCGCTTGGCCCAGAGGAAATCATACGCAGGTTCAATCCGCAAAGTCCCGATGAAGAAGCGAAGATTCCGAAACGTCTTCCTTATTATATGATAATAGTCGATGAGCTTGCCGACCTTATGATGACTTCATCTAAAGAAGTCGAGGCTTACATAGTCCGTATCGCGCAAAAGAGTCGTGCAGTTGGAATTCATATTGTCCTTGCGACACAGCGGCCGCAGGCAACCGTTGTTACAGGTCTTATCAAAGCCAACCTGCCCAGCCGAATAAGCTTCCGCGTCGCTTCGAGAATAGACAGCCGAATCGTGCTCGACCAGAACGGCGCCGAAACGCTGCTTGGCCAAGGCGATATGCTCTTTCTCAAACCCGGCACAAGCGACCTTGTGCGAGCACAGGGAGCGTTTGTGGACGAAACCGAAGTCCGTAAAGTCGTGCAGTATCTTGCAGAACAGGCCGAGCCGCAGTTCCATCCGGAGCTTATGCAGCTCAATCGAATCGACGCAGGCGAAGCGAGCAAAGACGATCTCTTCGACCAGTCCGTAAGAATTATTCTCGAATCGCAGCGCGGCAGCGTCTCTCTGCTGCAGAGAAAGCTCAGCATCGGCTATGCCCGCGCAAGCAGGATTATCGAAGCGATGGCCGCATCAGGAATTCTTGGCGAATATAAGGGCAGTCAGGCCCGCGAAGTTATGATGACGCTCGAAGAATACGAGCGGCTCAAACAGCAAATGGATGCCGACAAACAGGCCGGCTACTCAGATATGTCCGACCTCGGCTCGACGCCGAGTCGAGACGGGCAGGACGACCAGCAGTTGGATGAAGATGAGCCGATGGACAAAACGCCGCATAGCGTTAAAGAAGTCAATTATGATTATTCTCCGCCACAACAGCAGGAAACTATAAATTCATAGGCTCAATATGGCCGAATACAATCAACCGCCGCAAAACTTGCCGCAGGGCACTAAACAATGTCCTTATTGCGCCGAATTGATTCTCGTCGCTGCCATAAAGTGCCGCTATTGCGGCGAATTCCTCAATAAGCATCCTAAACAAGAAAAAACTCAGGACAAAGAAAAACAGTCAGCCGTAATTTTCGAGGCCTCGCCTTCGCTATGGATACTTACCCCGAGTTTTTTGAAAACCGCTATTCTGCTGGCGGTCTGCTATTTTATGGCGTTTTGGCCGATTAATAAACTGCTGACAGATTTAAAGCTTTCCGCCGGTGCAATCGCCGCCATAGAAAAATACAGAGTCGTTGCAGCTCTTTCGCTGGCGGCTGCCGCAATACTTGTCTTTTTATTTAAGGCCATTAAGCTCAAAAGTGTTCGCTACCGCGTAACCTCAGACAGGATTGAATGGGCAAGAGGAATATTTGCAAGAAACGTCGACAATATCGATATGTTCCGGATTGTCGATATGAGTATGCATCGAAGTTTTTCTGACCGCCTCGTGGGAATAGGTTCTGTTACGCTGATTACCAACGACAAGACCGACCCTGAATTCAGGTTCGAAAAAGTAGGCGACTCACAACAGCTTTACGACATCATCAAAAAAGCAAGTCTCGACGCCGACGGCAAAAGAAGCGTCATCCATCTCGAATAAAATCAGTCATTTGTCGACATTTATTTTCCTTTACTTTTTCTGTCTTTTTTATAGAATTAATTATTTGTATTACACAGGCAGAATATGGAAAGAATCAAAATCTACGATACAACTCTTCGCGATGGAATGCAGGCTGAGGGCATCAGTTTTTCGCTCGACGACAAACTTGCGATTGCAAAGCATCTCGACAAGCTGGGCTTCGACTATATCGAAGGCGGCTACGCATCAAGCAACCAGAAGGAAATGCAGTTCTTTCTTGAGGCGGCAAAATTGGGCCTGAAGGGCGCCAAAATCGCAGGCTTCGGCAATACCCGCCGGGCCGACGCCACCTGCCAAACCGATGCATCATTGAACGCTATTCTCGCCTGCAAAACGCCCGTGGCTACCCTTGTCGGTAAATGCTGGGACCTGCACGTAACTGAAGTGCTGCGATGCAGCCTTGACGATAATATTAAAATCTGCGCCGAATCGGTGCAATATATGAAATCAAAAGGGCTGGAAGTAATTTTTGATGCCGAGCATTTCTTCGACGGCTACAAAAAAAATTCGGCTTACGCGATGAAAGTTCTCGCCGCCGTTGTTGATGCCGGCGTAGATGTAATTGTCCTTTGCGAAACCAACGGCGGATGTCTGCCGAACGAAGTTTACGAAATAACAAAAACCGTAAGGCAGAAATTCGACAAAGTATCCCTCGGTATTCATTGTCATAATGATACTGATTGCGCGGTGGCAAATTCTCTGGCTGCTGTTGGCGCCGGGGCTCGTCACGTTCAGGGTACAATTAACGGCCTTGGCGAAAGAACAGGCAACGCCAACCTTTGCACGATTATTCCCAATCTTGCTCTGAAGATGGGATATGAAGTATTAAGTCCAGACAAAATAAAAATGCTGACCGAGACTTCGCGTTTCGTCTCTGAAATCGCTAATCTCTCACCGGCTATGAATATGCCTTATGTCGGCGAAAGCGCGTTCGCACACAAAGCGGGCCTGCACGTCGATGCCCTGCGAAAAAACAAAAAAACTTACGAGCACATCGATCCATCGCTTGTCGGTAACGAGCGAAGGTTCCTCATCTCCGAGCTTTCAGGCAAATCTAATATACTTGCCAAACTCGAAAAAGCGAATATTACCCAGGACCCGCAGCTTGCCCGCAAAATTCTCAACCAGGTGCAGGACCTCGAAAACAAAGGCTATCAGTTCGAGGCCGCCGAGGCCAGTTTTGAGCTGCTCGTCAAAAAAATAATGGGCACTTACAAACCGTTTTTTAAACTCGAAAAATTCCACATAACTGTTGAAAAAGACCTTTACGGTAAAATGGTAAGTCAGGCCACCGTCAAACTTCTCGTCGATGATTCCGTCGAACATGTCGTAA
>JBFZBL010000135.1:0-5937 GCA_041308485.1 Phycisphaerae bacterium
AATATATTGTCTTATGCCCATATCATTCACGTCACCGGGCTTGCCTAATTCGAGCTGTTCGCCATCGTTTGCGAGCCAGCCGGAATACGGGCCGTATGTAATACCCGTAAGGCTGGGGTAACGCGCATTAAACGCTGTGGGATTCTTAACAACCAATATCCTTGCTCCCGCGGCGATTGTGACAGCGTTTGGCGAGGCGGGGAACGTGTAGTCGATACCGTTGGTAAATTTCCACGGAAGACTTTCAACGGAATCATATAGTGTTACGGCTGCGCCGGAAACATTGTGAAGCTCGATATACTCGTATTCATCGTTGGCGTAGCTGCCTGTTGGGGGCCAATCGGGGTGATACATAATCTCGGAGAAGACAATCGGGCCGACTTTCGGATAAGCATTAGCCGCACCAAGAGTATTTGAGCTCATCGGCACAAAGTCGTAAGTTCCTGTGCTGGTTTTGTAATACATGCCGAAAGAAACATCTGTTTCGGAGGCACCGAAGTCAGCTTTTTCGCGATAGCCGGTGAAATATCCGTTGGCATCGAGCGCCGAGGTCAGGCACACGGATTCGCCGTTTTCGCTCAGTGCAAATGGTATAAGCCGGCCCGGATCGCTGCTGGCTGCGCCGAAATTGGTGTTTTCGTAAACGACCAGATAGCCGTTTGCCGGAATGCTGGTGCCCGCGGCGAAGCGATACTTCATAAGGTTGGTGTCGCTATCGCTTAAGAACCAGTTGCCGATGTAAATTGAGTTTGCAGTGGTATTTCGCAGTTCAATCCAGTCGGGGGCGCCATTGGAGTGCGCCAGGACCTCATTGATTATGATTGCACCTGGGTTGGGGATACTTCCAGGGTCACCTCTGCCCGGAGTGCCGTGGATAATTGAACTTGCGCGCCAACTGTCTTTTTTGCCCCAGTCGTTGAGGTCGGAATCGGATGGATTGATTATTGTAAGCGAGTAGCCGTCGCCGTCGGTGATTGGACGCCAGTTGTCTTTGTAATTGAAATCGTGAATGGTTGCGCCAAGCGCATCGAGCAGTCGCAATCTTTCGCCTCCGTTGTCTAATGAGCCGGAGTACTGGCCCGCGATGTAGTCCCCCGTTCCGTATTCAGCCGTAAAGGCATTCTGGTCTTTGACGACGAGAATATACTGGCCTGTCGCAAGTGTGTTGGGGCCGAACGTGAAATTGACGCCCTTATCGAACTTGACTAAGTTGAGATTAATTGCGTCTGCGCCGACATTTTGCAGTTCGATATATTCCTTGTTCGGGTCGTTGGTATCCTGCGGATGGTACATAATCTCGGTAATCCGCAGAGAATTTTTAACGCTGCCAATTTCATAAACCGCCTCATTCAGCGGACTCCATTGTTTTGTGCCGCTCTTGTAGATGCGAGACCGCAGGTTGGTGCTCTTGTTCAGATTGAAGGCGCCTGTGTATTGAATTGCGGTCGGAGAGACGCCGCCGCCTGATACGCCGGTGGTAAGTTCCGTACAAATCAGAAAGTCCGAGCTTGTGGTGGAGGCGTTTAGGCCGTGAATGGCGAGGATGTTGGTTCCGGAATGCAGGGAGCTTATGTATGCCGAGATGTCATAAGAGTTCCAGGCGGAAGTAGCTTCGGACGATGACTGGCTGGCTATGGAGTTCCATACCGGGATTGTGGGCGAATTGACTCGTTTGACTTCTGTTCCGTTAATATAAACAACGAAGCCGTCGTCGTAGCGCATCTTCAGCGTCAGTGTGCTGATATTGCAGATATCCGGGGCATCTACATTGAATGGGATGCGAATGTAGCAGGAGCCGCGGACGCCGTACATAGCTGTTTCGACATCGATACCAATGTAGGGGTCATAGCCGGCATCCCTTTCATATCCGACGCCGCCTGTGCCGCTTGTCCAGCTTGAATCGTTATATGGTTCTGAGCCGCCTCGCCATGTTGTGCCGATATCGCCTGCTGGGACGAGCACTTTTTTTGAGGCGTTTTCAACCACAAATGTTTTCTGCTGGCCCGGCAGACGCGGGTCGCTGCCGTCGGTAGTGTAATAAATAATACCGCCTGAACTGCATGGGTCGATGATAGTGAATATGTCGCTGGTGGTTACATAGCCGCCGAATTTGTAAGAGCCGTTGACGTAAAAAACCGGTGCGCCGAAAGAACGGTCGAATAAACCGTTGGTTTCGAATGCGGCCAGAACATAAGGTTCTCGTCTGGGCAGGAAGATGTTTGGCACATAGGCGTTTTGGTACGGAAGGACACTGGATACCTCATTTTGAACCTCCCACCATTTGTCTATTAGATGCGATTGTGTCAATATGCCGTCGTTATGGTAGTGTTTATGTATGCGGTCTGCAAAGAGCTGTCTGAAGTCGGGATTGTTCTTCAGGGCGCGATAAATCTGTGAGGTAGGGTCCCACGACAGGTTATTCAGGCCGGTAGGACTTGTCCAGTTGGGGAAGCTCTCGAATGCGGTCAAATTGCAGGATTCGCAATTATTGCCGAATATCCATGATTCAGCAATGCCATCGGCATCCCATATACTGAACCTGAATATGCCGGTATCTGACCTCTCGCGGTGTACGGTCCAGTTGTTGCCTGGCCAGTCAAAGTTACCTGAATGAATTTCGAGAATCAGATAATCTATGAATGTGACGATGTCGAACTTGCCGGCGAAATAATTATAATTTTCAGCGATGGAAAGGTTGTTGTTGTTTGCGTAATAAATAAGATTATTCCATGCAGTAGTGTCACCGTCTCTGACTCCCGATTGTGTAATGACATCGAAGTCGTTGTCGGAGCCATACCATTCCTGGAAAAAGTCTGCATCGTCGCGGGCGATTGGGTTGTAATAGTACTTATAAGCGCCGTTGATATAGAGGTTGGCGAATGTTCCTGTAACCTGAGTTCTGCCCATTTCCTTGAACAGGCGCCTGGTCCATTCGTCTTTGACGAACGGCGCACAAAGGTCATTGTGGCCCCCTCGCAGTGCTATGCTTTGATAGCGGTCAACCTCCGGCGTAAATGGAAAGAATGGGTACTCAAATCGGTTGTCACTGTAGTCGCTGCGGAAGAAAAGATTGAAGCTGAATTTGTTGTTGTTGCAGAGCCAGTCATCGCCTCTTGTATAACGAGGCCGTGTGTAATCGCTGCCGTGAACACGTATGCCGCAGTCCATCTGGTAGTTGCTGTCTGCCGGGCGGTCAATTATTTCAAAAGAGACGGGCCGCTCATAAGCTATGCCTCTTTGTATAGGATTGTTATAAGCGCTTGGGTCGCCGCCGGAGGTCCATACACCGTCAACGTAAGTGCCGCCTACAATTGCCATTATACCGTTTGGCTCATAGAGGGTCTGGGTGGGGTCGCCGACAAGTGAAATAAGGGGCATTGCTTTTATAACGGAGCTGGCTCCGAAGATATACGTATGAGTTTCAACCGGCGAGGGCTTCCAGCCGGTTTTGAGGGCCGCCGCCCGCACGTATGTTGTGCCGCTTATGTTTATGGGCGATGTATATTTAGTACTGGTTGGGGCGCTTGCCTCGCCTATGATGGGGCTACGTCCGTCGGTGGTGTAGTAGATATTTGCGTCCGGCGTGGTGCAGGCCAAAGTGAGAGAGAAACCAGAGTCGTAGAAACCGCGTTCTTTGCTGAACTCGACTTTTTCTGTTTCGCCGAGAAAATTGCCATAGTTGGGGGCGCCTGGCGTTGCTACTGGGAATAGCTGCCATGTTTCTTCGGCATCCGGGTAACGTCCGTAAGAGATGTTGGCAGATTGAGCGCCGAAGACAATTGTGTCAATCGGGGTAACGCCATCGGTATCGAAAAGTCCTATTTCCTCACCGTCTGCGGAGATTTTGAAGTTTGTGTGGAGCGGGCCTTCTGTTGTTTCCTCGTCTGCCCAGAATACGAGAAATCCGCGGGCAGGGATGGTGGTTTGCGACGAATAGCCTGCTGGAATATGATATTTGGTTTTATTGGCGAGGTTGTCTGTCAGGTACATTCCCGCCATATTTACCGGTGTATCGCCGAGATTATAGATTTCAAGCCAGTCATCATAATCGCCGCATGGGTCGGCGATGCCGCTTGCGCTGTTGTTGGATGCCATAAACTCGTTAATGAAAAGCATGCTGCCGTGCATTTGCCACTGGCTTGCCAGGAACGCAAAATCAGCGAAGTTAACGCTGTTCAGGCCGTCAAAATCCGCGCAGCTATCAGCTTCTTCGCAAGCCTCCGTATCAAGCCACTGGTCGGCTAATATCTTCAAATCATAGATATTGACCCAGCAGTTGCCGTTGAGGTCGGCAGAGGGGCACCAGCCTGCAAACGTGGTTGCGGTTAATACGCATAGCCAGATTACGGCCGGCAGGGAAAAACAATATCCTTTCCGGTTAATTGCCATTTTCATCGACCTCTCGATTCAGACCCCATTTTGGATGTAGGTTTGTTCATTATAGCAGTTTTGGATATTTAGAGCAATACTAACAGGCCAGAAGTCTCAATATAGGTATTATGAGACATAAGTCCGACTATACCCTTAAAAAAAGCCGATTCGTTCGCTATAACCTCCAATTGTCGGGGGAATTTGAAGGCTGGCGTTAGGTCGGCTTTATTTGCTACACAGGCCCATTTTATCCATCCAGTCGGCGCTTAAGGCGGGCCAGCGGGAAACTGGAGTTCCGGATTTTCCCAGGCCGAATCCGTGCTCACCTTTTTGCCAGATATGCATTTCGACGGGCACATGGGCTTTTTTGCAGGCCAGATAAAAGGAGATGCTGTTTTCTGCCGGCACGGTTTTGTCGTCTGTCGCATGAACCAGGAAGGTCGGCGGGGTGTTGGAATCCACCTGCGTTTCGTTGGAGAATCTGTCAACCAGTTCCTTTGATATGTTTGGACCGAGCAGTGCGCTGCGAGAACCGCTGTGTGAGAAGGGGCCCAGCGAAATGACCGGGTAAATCAGAATCATAAAGTCAGGCCGGGCGCTTGCGCTGTCGTTTGCGTCAACCGGCTCATAAAATTTCTCGTTGAAGTGGGTGCCCGCGGTTGATGCCAGATGACCGCCCGCGGAAAAACCGATGATGCCTATTTTGTTCGGCTCGATGCCGAATTCCGCCGAGCTGCTTCTCACGGTTCTTATCGCCCGCTGAGCATCCTGAATCGGGGCCGGGTGGCCGTAACCTTTTCCACGGTGCCGGTAATCGACAACAAATGCGGCGATACCCAATTCGTTTAACCATTTCGCTACCTGGCGGCCCTCGTGGTCGATTGCGACGTGTCTGTATCCGCCGCCCGGAAAGATAACGACTGCCGAGCCGGTTGCTTTTTCTTTCGCCGGCAGACAAATCGTCATTGTCGGTTTATCGTTAGCATCATTGCCTTTTGCTCCCGGCGCACCATTGAGCCAGAGCAACTCCGTCTTTGTGCCCGGCTCAATTCCGTATGCGGTTGTTATTGATAAACCGGCGAGAATCAAAAGTTCCGCAGTGAGAATAGTGATACTGTTTTTCATCGTTTAGTTCCTTATTTTTTCAGTTAGCCGGTTGGTTATGGTTATTTTGCGACGACACCTTTAATGCCGCCTGAAACAAGGGCGGCGACGTTTGCGAGAATTCTTGGCAGCATAAGCCCGCGGGGACAGGCGATATATTTCGGCTGCCAGACGGGCGAGAATTTATCTTTGTACTCGTGCAAGCCCTGAAAGTTATAGAAGTGTTCGCCGTGGCGGAACAAAAACGCCCCCGCCTGCGACCATAAGGGGGCAAGCTGCCTGTCTTCGAGGCCGGCCAAAGGCGACATCCCGAAGTTGAACCACTTGAAACCCTGCGATTTGCCCCACAGCAGAAGCTCAGTAAAGAGATAATCCATAATTCCTTCGGGGCTCTCGGGCGAATAACGCATAAGGTCTATCGAGAGTTCTTCTTTATTCGCTCCCTGCCAGATATTGGCGAAG
>JBFZBL010000136.1:0-23861 GCA_041308485.1 Phycisphaerae bacterium
CAGAATTACCAGCGCATCTGCGCCATCCAGCGCATCATATCCATTTTCGCATATCTCGATTTTTCCGCCCAGCGCAGCCCTGGTCGTCTCCGCCGCCTCAGGGTCGTATGCCCGAATTTTAAAACCCTGCTCCAATAGTTTATTCACGCAGTTAATGGCCGGCGATTCCCGCACATCGTCGGTTTTCGCCTTAAACGCGAGTCCCCATACCGCCAGCGTTGCCCCTTTACATTTGAAATAGTCGCTTATGCGTCCCGCGAATCTCTCTTGTGATGCCTCGTTGGCCTGTTGGGCCGCCTTGGCCATTTTTATTTCCATTTTTTGTAGCTCGCCTGTGTGAATAAGCGCTCGGATATCTTTCGGAAAGCAGCTTCCGCCGTAACCTACGCCGGGGAACAAAAAAGCTCTGCCGATCCGTGAATCACTGCCTATTCCCTGCCTCACCGATTCCACGTCCGCCCCCATCTTCTCGCACAAACCAGCTATCTCGTTCATAAACGAAATCCTTGTCGCAAGCATCACGTTAGCCGCGTATTTCGTCATCTCTGCCGACATCGGATCCATAAAGATTATCCGGTTGCCTTTTCGCATAAATGGGCCATAAAGCTGCTTCATCGTCTCACGCACGGACTGTTTCTCTGTTCCGATTATGATTCGGTCCGGACTCATGAAATCATCGACTGCGGAACCTTCCTTCAAAAACTCTGGGTTGCTCACGTAATCGAATGGCTTTGCATTCTGAGCCTTCATAACCTCCGCTACTTTTTTGTGCGTTCCCACCGGCACCGTGCTTTTCGAAATGATAATCCGGTAATCAGGCATAACTCGTGCAATCTCTCCTGCGACTGCCAGTACGGCTGATATATCAGCCGACCCATCAGCCTGCGATGGTGTACCAACCGCGAGAAATATTATCAGCGAATTATCCACTCCGTGTTTCAAATCCGTCGTGAATTCGAGGCGTTTGACTTTTTCGTTGCGCTGCACTATCTCGGTTAGCCCCGGCTCGTAAATTGGTATTACGCCTTTCTTCAGCCGGTCGATTTTTTTCGCGTCGTTGTCAACACATATGACGCTGTTGCCCGCTTCTGCCAGGCATCCCGCCGTAACAAGACCCACATACCCGATTCCTACCACACAAATCTTCATCTGTTTCGACGCTCCTTTTTAGTTTCCATCGGTTTCGTCCACAACCTCTATCATATCCGTACCTATCTCGACGCTGGCCGCCTGCCCAAGCATATCTATCTGCAGTACAAGCCGCATCGCGTTTCTTGCCTTGGCCACTATTCCCTGCAATCCTGCCAGCGCACCGCCTATTACTCTGCATCGCTGGCCTACCTTGATGTAATCGTGGGGCGACAAATCCGCTCCAGCAATAATCGCATGTTCTATCTGTGACAGCTCTTCGACTAATCGCCGCTGGTCGGAGACATCTATCAGGTTCGCGACCCTGTTTGTTTTTAATGTCTCTATTCGCTGCTTCTCTTCTCCGCAGAGAAAAAGATATCCGCCGAATATCGGTAGCAGCGACTTTACCGTCCTGCCTCGAATCTTTCTCACCTTCCACGTCATCGGCAGAAAATAACTTATGCCTTTGCCCGCCAAATCGCTCGCAAGCGCCTTTTCGTTGCGGCTTTTGGTATGCGCGACCCACCATCGCCCCGCGAATTCGCGAAGCGATTTCCCCTCGGGCCAAATCATCGCTGGATTGTCGCTGGGCTTAAGCAAATCGCGATTCTCCAAATACTATTTATAAAATTCAAGCACTGTTTTGCCGACGTGCTCAACCTGCTCAGTTGTCAGCTCTTGATATATCGGCAGCGATAAAACGCGCTCTGTAATCTCTTCAGCAGCCGGGAAATCGCCTTTTTTATACCCAAGCCCTTTGAAGCAATCCTGTAAATGCAGCGGCTGCGGATAAAATATCCCGTTGCCTATACCTTCTTTCGTCAGAGATGCCTGCAATTGTTCTCTCTTCGGCACAGTGATTGTATATTGGTGATAAATGCTCGTGTTGTTTTGCTCAATCTTTTGCGGCTTTACATCGGTTCCGGAAAACATTTTGTTGTAAATAGCCGCGTTTTCCCGCCGTTTTTTGTTCCACTCGTCGAGGTATTTCAGTTTCACGCTCAATACCGCACCCTGGATATTGTCCATTCTGAAGTTGCCGCCTATCATTCGATAATAATATCTCGGGTTTTCGCCGTGCACCCTCATAAGCCGGATCTTTTCCGCCAGCGCGTCATTGCTTGTTACTACCATACCGGCATCTCCGAATGCCCCGATATTTTTAGTCGGGTAAAATGAATAACACCCGATGTCCCCGATACTGCCCGCTTGTTTGCCATCCTGCGTCGCCCCCATTGCCTGTGCCGCGTCCTCAATAACAAGCAGTTTGTGTTTGCGCGCGATTTCCATAATCGGCTTCATTTGTGCTATCTGGCCGAAAATATGCACAGGTATAATCGCCCGCGTCTTTTTTGTTATTTTCGTCTCAATCTTCGTCGGGTCGATATTATATGTCTCAGCATCTACGTCGGCAAAAACAGGTTTGGCCCCGACTCGCGATACCGTTCCCGCCGTAGCGAAAAAAGTGAACGGCGTTGTGATTACCTCGTCGCCAGGCCCTACCCCCGCAGCCATCAAGCTCAGCAGCAGGGCGTCTGTCCCGCTCGAAACCCCCGATGCGGATTTACATCCGCACTACGATGCCGCCTCCTTCTCGAATTTATCCACCGCCGGACCAAGGCAAAGTATCTGGCTGCTACATACCTCTTCAACTGCTCGCATCAGTTCGTTTTTATATTTCGCGAACTGTGTCTTCAAATCAAGCATCACGACCTGCATTATTTCACCTCATCCTTGTCTCATATCGTTGCTGTCAGGTATTCCGTTTCCGCCGAAAAGCGCATCACTCCGGTGTATGCCGCCGGGATAAGCATCGTATCGCCGGCCCTGAATTCGACCGTGTCGCTGTTTCCTGTAATTGTTCCAAACCCGTTCATAATCATAATCGCCTTCATTTTCCCAGCTTTCATCAGCATCTCGCAGCTTCTCGCCTGGTGTCCCTTGTCCACCTTGAAATATTCACTGTCAACAAGTCGCCCTACCGATGCTATCGAAAGATTATCGCCAGATGGGTCAAAATGTATGCTTTCCATTGCCTCTTCAATATGAAGCAGCCTCGGTTTGCCCTTGTCGTCCACACGGTTCCAGTCAAACACACGGTATGTCGTATCCGAAGGTGTTTGAATTTCTGCTATCAATAATCCCGCGCCAATCGCATGAGGCGTCCCCGCGGGCAGAAAATGACATTCTCCGACTTTTACCGGCACCTTAAGCAGAAGTTGTTCTATTTTCCCGTTTTTTATCGCCTGTGCAAATTTCTCTCTTGTTGTGCCTTTTTTCAATCCCTTGTAAATCACGGCATCCGGCTGTGCCTCGATAATGTACCAGCACTCCGTTTTGAAATCTCCCTTACCCATTCGTTCGCAGGTTTCTTTGTCCGGGTGCACCTGAACGCTAAGCACGTCTCCACAATCTAGAAATTTTATGAGCAGCGGAAATGGCAGCTTGAATTGCTCCGCCCCCGTTATCTCCTGCGGGTATTTGCGGATCGCCGATTCGAGCGTTTCGCCCGCAAGTTCGCCGTTGACGATTTTCGATTTATCATCCGGCAAATCCGCCAGTTCCCAGCTTTCGCCGATGCGTTTGCCTTTGGGCATCTCTCTGCCGAATACCTCGCGCAGTTTATCTCCGCCCCATAGTCGTTCTTTGTATATCGGCCCGAATTTTAACGGATAAACCTGCATAGCCCTATGTTAATCGGGAAGGGGGGTATTGTCCAGTCCTCCGTTAGGAGTCCCAAGGACTGCGTACGGGTCTGATGTGCTAAAATCAAATATCGAGTATCAGAATTTTGTCTGGTTGCACTTCGGGCAAAGTCCCTGGAGTCGCACCTGCTGTCGCTGTATCACGAAACCAGCCGGCGCGCTTGTCGCCATCGAAACTGACACATCGTGCATGCAGCTTGTTTTGCCGCAGTCCGTGCAGACAAAATGAGGATGACACTGATGCTCACTGCATTTATCCGCAAGTTCGTAATGACACTTTTCTTCTGATATAAAAGCACGATGTACAAGACCCGCTTCAATCATACTGTCAAGCGTCCGGTAGATTGTTACCTTGTTGATTCTGGTTTTACCGGTTGCGGCAAGAATCTCCTCTGCTGTTTGCGGTCTTTTTATTTGCAGCAAAACTTCAATAATTGCCTTCCTCGGCCCTGTTCGCTTTAATCTTGCCGAGTCCAAAATCTTGTTAATTTTTTCCTTTGTCTCAATTCTCATCTATGAGCCTGATTATAAAATAATAAATCACCAATCATAAATGATTATGGTGGTGTCCGCCTTCACAGAGCGAGCATTCATCCCCTTCGGATTTTACCAATAGCATTGGAAAGACAATGTCGCTAAAGCAGCAGGGCAGCCATACGGCTATGAACAAAATAAGTATAATCACCGCTATCACTATCGCCGTAAGTTCCTGATGTGTATTCATCATAATGTGTGCCGCTGATGCCCATGTACTTATCAGTATATGAAATGCGTGAGGCAGTTTTGTTCTCGGCAGAAAATACGCGATCAAAACCCCCAGTAATGCGGCAGGGTTTACTATTTTCCATTCTTCAATAAAACCAATATGCAGTTTGTGCTCATGCGATTCACCGGCTTCTGCTTCTGACTCATGACTATGCACCGCTGCTTCCGTTGGAATCGCCACCCCCATAATCTCCTCGCCAAAGAAGGGAAGTATCGAATCGCTCAATGTGGCTGTGCCTATCGACCCGACGTAACCAACAATCAGAACGATTAAAAATCCCTTTGTCTTCTCGTGCAGCCGGAACAGCGATGCTGTTACCATAGCACTCAGCACGACGTGCGCTGGATGAAATATATAAAACAGCCGATAGCTTGCTTGATGGCCGATATCTTTAAATATCAGCATCATCGCTATGCCTGTTAATGCGCCGAACAACGTAAATGGCGAGTGCGCTTTCAGTTCCGTTAAAACCTGCCTGGTTCTGCTGCTTGCCGACATCTGAAGATTCCTTTCATTATCCCATTTGATAATTGTCCGTGTATTTTCTGGTCTTGCCCGTCATTATAACCAGATGCAACTTAGTTGCAACAACATTTATGCAGAAGTTAAAAAATTTCTATAACTATTTATAATAAAAGCAGTTATGCGTTGAGGCTACAAGGATGACTGTGTTAAAAACAATCCTTAGTTTATGCCGATGTTGCTTAAGTCGCAGCAGGATTAGTCCGAAAACAGTGTTGTTCTGTTGGATTTTGCAGGTGCTGATAAAGGGGTTTAAATGGCTTCGGGTATTCAAAAATTGATTGCTGATACGCCGCTAATGATATTTTTTGCCGTCTTTATGACGGGCGTCCTCACATCGCTTAGCTCAAGTACAATTGTGCGTGTTCCTGTGGCACTGAGCTTCATCGCCGGTGCGAACGAATCGAAGAAAAAAGCCCTGTTTGCGACTTCTCTTTTTCTCTTCGGCCTCGTCGCTATCTATACCGTACTGGGATTGTTCCTTGGAATGGTCGGCAGAGTCGCCTTCACGATTATCCAGTGCAATAAGTACATATTTTATCTGCTCGGCTTCCTTCTTTTCGTTTTCGGCCTGTTCATCGCCGGCCTGCTCAGAATAAAACACCTCCCGTACATTCTCCAGTTCCGCGAGAGCTTCAAACACGTGAAGCTTTTCGGCGCATTTTTCTTCGGAACATTCTTCGCACTTGCCGAAATGCCGACCTGTCCCACAAGTATCGGCCTGCTACTTATGCTCGCCGGTTTGATTGTTACCCACAATCTGGCGCAGTATTCTGTTCTGATATTCGTGAGTTTTGCCCTCGGCCAGAGTTTGCCCGTCCTCGCCGTCGCGCTGTCTGCCAGTCTGGTGAAAACCGATGTCATTATGTTCTTCGTTTCCAAAATCCAGCGAGTCGAGGACCACATTAATTTCATCGCGGGCAACGTGCTGGTTACGTTTGGTATCTATTATCTGGTTATCGCCTGAGTTTATGTATGATGAATGAAGACGAAAAACTCGAAGATATGCTCGCCGACCCCCGGCTTGCCAGGCCGCGCACGAGATGGTCTTTGAGCATTATTTTTATTATGGTCGCCCTGTTCTCCCTTAAACCTGTTATCATCGATAGGCTTATCTCCCGTGCGGAGGCCTATTCCTCAAATAATATGTTCAATAACGTTGAAAGGGAGTGCCAAAAGGTTATTTTCCTCGATGCCGGCAACGTCCGCGCCTGGAACTTGCTCGGCGGTGCCTACAAAAATCAGGGAGATATGCGAAACGCCATTGATACCTACCTCAACGCCATTAACGCCAATCCTGCCAATAAGGTCGCGCATTTTAAAGTGGCGATGATATTTGCCCTCGAAAATGATTATCACAGGGCTATCCCTCATTTTGAACTGATTAGAATCCTCGGGCCTGAATTACCTGAAGCCTTCGCTTTTGACTCGTTCTCATACTATCGCGCCTCGCTCGAAATGCTGTTGCTTTGCTACGAAAGAACTGGCAAACCCGACAAAATACAGGACATAGTCAAAGACCTCGCCAGCACCTATCCCTGCAGCCGCGAAGACGAAGACATGCTCCAAATCCAACGAGCAAAATAGCAATCTCGCCCAGCGCACCAGAATTTTACTATTCACTTTTTTCTCGCACCGGATATGATAGTCCATCATTATGAAAGTCCTGAAAACCGTATCTGAGCTTGGTCAGTTGCCTGATGGCTGCGTCCTGACTATCGGAAACTTCGATGGTGTCCACATCGGGCATCAGCAGAATATAAAGGTTGCCCGTGATATCGCTACCCTTGAGCGAGTCGCGCTGGCCGTGATGACCTTTGAGCCCCACCCAGTTGCTATCCTGCACCCGGAAAAAGCCCCCGGCGTTCTTACGCCGCTGCCTCTCAAGATTCATCTTCTGGAAAATTGTGGCGTCGATTACCTTATCATTCTCAGAGATACAACCAGCCTGCTTCGTCTCTCACCTGTCGATTTCGTGGATAAATTCCTCATCAAAGACGTTCGACCCAAAGCCCTTGTCGAGGGAGACGATTTTAATTTCGGTGCAAATCGCGCAGGTAATATCGATACCCTGAAGCAAATGGCAGAACCCGACGGCTTTGATGTTGTTGTCGTTCCCTCAAAACTCGTAAAACTTCACACCGGACAATCCGTTCGCGTCTCGAGCACCACCATTCGTTATATGCTCCAGTCGGGTCATGTTGCCGACGCCGCTTTTCTTTTCGGCAGGCCCTATCGCCTGATAGGAAGAATAACTCCCGGCAGAGGCAAAGGCAGACAGCTCGGCTTTCCGACCCTCAATATGGAAATGCCTTCTCAGATTATCCCGCAGGAGGGCGTTTATGCCGGATTCACACTTATAGGCGACTCCGAAGAAGATGTCTGCTGCTCTGATAAGCGTTTGCCTTCCGTCTTCAGTATCGGCCACGCGGTAACTTTTGGCGACCAGCATTCCCAGCTTATTGAAGCACACGTCCTCGATACAAAACTCGGTGATATGTCTGGCAAATGGCTCGCTATGGATTTTGTTGAACGCATCAGGACCCAGCGGCGGTTCGAATCCCCGGAAATTCTTGCTGCCCAAATCGCCAAAGATTGCGATTCAGCGAAACTAATTCTGGTGAAGCATCACTAAACACAGGTGAAAAAATATGTTGGATTATGAACTTGGCGTAATAATTTTGATGCTGGTTTTCAACGCGATATTCGCGGCTTACGAAATGGGGTTGGCTTCCATTTCCCGCGCCAGAATATCCATACTTGTCAACGAGCATAAAAAAGGCGCCGAAGCCGCCGCCTTTATGAAAGACCGTATGGAGGCCAGCCTGGCTGTTATCCAGCTTGGCATCACGCTGTTTGCAGCCATCGCTGCCGCCGCGGGCGGTGTAGGCGCACAGGGTACCGTCGCTCCCTATCTGGCACAGGCATGGAATATCTCGATTGTCTTCGCACAGGTCCTCGCCGTTATATTTGTGATTATTCCCCTAACGCTGGCTACCATTATCTTTGCAGAGCTTGTTCCCAAGATGTTCGCACTGAACAACAAGGAATGGATTGTCCTGCGTCTTTCGCCTTATATTAAAATCCTCGCGAAAATCATCGACCCCCTTGTCTCCGTTATCGAGTTTGTCGTCAAAAAACTCCTCGCCGTCATTTCAAAGATGCAGCCCGAAACGCGTGATGCCCAGACACCGTGGCTGCACGAGCTTCGCGCAGCCGTCTCGCTGGCGCGTACTTCCAAGCTTATGGGCGAACGCGAGGAAAAAATCGTTCTTGCCGCCGCACATCTCTCAAATCATTCCGCTCGCGATATTATGATTCCAGTTAAGGACATTTCCGCCATTTACATCGGCTGCACTCTCTCTCAGGCCCTCGTACATGCCCACCTTGATATGCACACACGGTTCCCAATTTGCGTGACCGAAAACGACCCCCAGTCAATCGAACGATACCTGAACTTCAAGGATATCGTTTCCGCGCTTCGCGTAAATCCCTCCGACCCCACCATCAAAGGCATCTCCCGCCCCATAACCAAAGTCAAAGATGATATGCCTCTGCCCAAACTGCTCGAGATGATGATACAGGAAAAGACCCACATCGTTATTGTTGTATCCGCCGAAAACGCCGTGCTTGGCATGATTACGCTCGAAGATATTATCGAGGAGCTTGTAGGCGAAATCGAGGACGAATTCGACCGCATACCCACGCATATTCATCCCTGTCCCTCAGGGTGGATTATGGGCGGGGGCGTCCCTATAACTACCGCTGCCTCAACCGTCGGCCTCGACTGGTCGGAAAAATTTCCAGGCCGCGTTCCTACTCTGGCCGAATGGGGCAATCAAGCCTTCGGCTCCGCACTCAAAGGCGGCGAAAAAGTCGAATCCGACGGCTTGCGAGTTATCCCCAGAAAATTCCGGCGCAAAAAACTCCAGGAAGCTATTGTCTCCCTCGTCTCATAACTCATAAGGATTAAAAAATGAGATATAAACCTAATATAGGAATTATCGGCTCTGGTATGATTGCGGGCATCCACCTCGACGCTTTTTTTAAGACAAAAAGAGCGAAAGTCCTCTGGCTTGCGGATGTTGACAAGCGGGTCCTTGCTGAAAAACAAAAAAAATATAATGTTCCGTACCGCACGACCGATTATCGCGACATTCTGCGTGATGACGATGTTGACGCTGTTATTGTCGGCGTGCCGCCTTTTGGGCATTTCGAGGCCGCTGTTTCAGTGATGCGGGCCGGTAAGGACGTCCTTATCGAAAAACCGCTTGTGATAAATCGCTCGCAAATGAATCGGCTCCTTAAAGAAACCGCCAAACACAAAAATCTCATCATCCTTGAATGTTCCGCCCGCCACACCCGCCTTCAGCCAAAATTCCATTTTGTCAAAAAAATGCTGGATAACGGCGACATCGGCGAGGTCTATCACATCCACCATAATCACCTGATGCGCAGGACCTTCATCGAATATAATCCGCGAGGCATCTGGTCACTGAAAAAATCCCTCGCGGGCGGCGGCCCTTTTCTTGATTGGGGCGTCTATGACCTCTCTTTTCATCTCGGTCTCCTCAACGACCGCCCAAAACTTGCCGGAATCAAACGCTTTGCCAGAAACGGCATAAAAATCTTCTCCAACCCCAGAATTAAATCCGATGTTGAAGAGCACGGCGCCGCCTTAATGGAATTCGACACAGGCCTCACGTATTATTATGAGCGCGGTGCGGGCGTCCACTGCGAAATCCCCAACGAAACACGCATCTTTGGCACAAAAGGCTCGCTAAGATTTGCCTACACAACATGGGATTCTCCCCAGATTGAAAAGTTCTGGGTAAATAAAAATCGCGTCGAAAAACGCACCGTCTATAAGGTTGATATGTCAAAACACCCCGGTGACGACCCTGCCCTGATAAATCACTTCCTCGATTGTCTTGCCGGCAGAGCCAAACCGCTGATGCCCGTCGCCCTTGCCGCAAAACATCTCGATATATTATTCAGGATACTCGGTAATTGACCGGGTGAAAGGAACAAAATGAATGCCAGGAAATTGCAGCGTATAGTAATCCTTGCGATGCTTTCGTTTATAGCTATAACCGTTTCCGGTTGCATGTCCTCGGACAGGTTTAATCCCGCTGATTTCAATAGTCCCCCGCAGAGCGTCAGGATTCATACGTGGTGGCACTGGCTTGACGGAGCAATAACCAAAGATGGCATTACCAAAGACCTCGAAGCGATGAAGCAGGCGGGCGTCGTGCAGGCGACCGTTCTCAACATCGGTCTGTTCGATGGGAAGGATTTTGGAGTGCCGCAGGTCAAATTCAACAGCCCGCAGTGGTACGAGATGTTCCAGTGGGCTTTGCAGGAGGCCAATCGTCTCGGCATAACCATAGGCGCACACAATTGCGACGGGTGGAGCTCCAGCGGCGGCCCATGGATTACGCCGGAAATGTCGATGAAGCAGTATGTCTGGACAAAGACAATCGTTAAGGGCGGCCGCGGCATTGCGATAACACTGCCAAAACCCTATTCAGAATATGACTTCTACCGTGACGCGGCCGTGATCGCTTACCCTTGCGATGAACCCATGAGCTCTTTTCAATCAGCCGCACCAAGAGTTACCTTAAACGATGGCAACCAGACAAGCTGGCTTACTGACGGCAACCCGGTTAGCGGCATATCGGTCAAGAGCGGCGATAAAATCCTGTTCACATTTAAAAAACCGTTTAACGCTGATAAAATAGTCATACATCCGCGTAAACGATTCCAATGGGGCAGCATGGAATCGTTCAAGAGCAAATATGTTCTTCGAGCCTCAGATGACGGCAACAATTTCAGGGAGGTGAATAATATAGAAATAAAGGGCCTTAACAGTTCCGTATCCTTTGAAATTCCCGCAACAACCGCACAGTATTATCAGCTTGAAGTCGGCGAATTGTCCGATATCGACTCCTATATGCCGTTCAACATAGCAGAGACGGAGCTGCTCAAAACAAATGAATCGCCCTTGTATAATCCTTCAATACCATATCATCTTGAGAAGGCAGTTTCCGTAAAGTCCGAGAAGACGGAGCACTTCAGTGTTTCGGCCAGGGCAGAACAGTCCGCTGCATCACCTGACAAGGTAGTCGAACTGACCGGCAACATATCGCGTGACGGCGAATTGAAATGGGACGCTCCGCCGGGCAACTGGCATATCATACGTTTCGGCTATACTACAACAGGCGCCAATAATAACCCGGCCACTAAAGAAGGCGTGGGACTCGAATGCGACAAAATGAACGCCTCGGCGCTTGACCTGCACTTCAGGAGTTTTCCGCAGAAGCTGGTTGATGCGGCAGGCAAGTACGCGGGCAATACGTTCAAGTTTTTGCTCATCGACAGCTGGGAATGTCAGTATCAGAACTGGAGTGAAGGTTTCGCATCGGAGTTTGAAAAACGCAGGGGTTACCGGCTGGGAGCATGGTTGCCGGTGCTTTGCGGCCAGACAGTCGGCAGCGGTGAACAGAGCGAGGCGTTCCTCTATGATTTCAGAAAGACCATTGCCGAACTCATCGAGCAGAACTACTACAAGCACTTCAGCGAACTATGCCGCAAGGCTAAAATCGAAATGCACGCCGAAGTAATTTATGGCGGAGGCGGCTATCCACCCCTGGATGTCTTGAAATGCAATAGCTTCGCCGATATGCCCATGTGCGAATTCTGGGCAAAACACAATGAAAAAACATCATTTCCCGAATACACGGCGGTCGATAAACCAGAAGCAGTGTTTCCCGCTTATGCATGTCTCTGGTATGACAAACCCGTGCTGGGCGCGGAGGCATATACCGCACAGGCACATTACAGTGAATCACTATGGGACTTGAAACCATTCGGTGACAGGGCGTATTGTTCGGGCATCAATCAGTTCATTCTGCACAGTTACGTCCATCAGCCGTTCGATAAAAAGCCCGGTATGACGCTTTTTATGTGGGGCTCGCATTTCAACCGCAACAATCTCTGCTGGCAGCATATCAGCGACTGGTTCGATTATCACGCAAGGGTTCAGTATGTGCTGCAGAAAGGAACAATTCAGCCTCAGGTATTGCACTTCATCGGCGACCAGCTTCCGCAGGCCGTTGAACAAGCCGCCCCCTATACCCTGCCTGCCGGGTACAGCGCTGCAGTCTGCAATTTCGACGTCCTCACGAACAAAATCAAGCCGGGAGAGGGCTCGCTGCTGATGTCGAACGGCGGTGCGTGTCAACTTCTGACCATTCCCAAGGCAGCTTCAATGGAGGCCGCAACTTTGCGCCGCATTGCCGAATTTGTGGATAATGGCGTCGTCCTCTACGGGCCGAAGCCGACCAGCGTACTATCACTGAGCAATCGTGAGGAAAACAGACGCGAACTTGATACGCTCGCAAATAAAATGTGGGGAGGGATAGACGGAAAAGATATTACGGAAAATCATTTCGGCAAGGGCAGGGTAATATGGGGTAAGCCCATTGCCAGTGTATTGCAGGATATGAAAATCCTGCCTGATTTCGAGGCGAATCCCAAAAGGTCAAATACTTTACTATACGTTCACAAGAAGGCCAACGACGCCGACGTATTCTTTGTAGTCAACCAATTGAATGCTGAGCTGGACATTGAATGTTTGTTTGCCACGATGAACCAGACACCTGAAATCTGGGACCCCCAAGAGGGGACGGTAAGTAAACCGACCGGGTGCACTTTTGAAAATGGAAGAGCACGATTGCACGTTTTGTTCAAACCTCGGCAGTCCCTGCTGTTCATATTCAAAAAAGGCCTGGCGGGCGGCAATATTGCATCGTCGAGCGCAGATAAAAAACAGGAAGTATTTGAGATTAAGGACTTCAAGGCAACCTTAGAGTTCTTGCCTGAGTATAAGGCCGACATCAAGCCGGTCGAAATCACCGAACTGAAATCCTGGACTGACTTTGAAGAGCCGGCAATCAAGTATTTCTCCGGCACGGCCGCCTATAACATACGCTTCACCTTACCGGCGGGCTTTGCCTCTAAAACTGATTCGTTAGCACTGTCTCCTGGCGTCATCGGCTCAACAGCAGAGATATCTCTCAATGGACGCAAACTTGGCTTTGCCTGGAGGCCGGACTCGACGTTCGATGTGACGGGCCTGTTGAAAAGTGACGCCGAAAATCTGCTGGAAGTCAGGGTTGCAAATGTGTATCGTAACCGTTTTATAGGGGACTTTATTGAGTTCGGCAAGATCCAGAATATCTGGACCTCCGCCCCTGTAGAAAAGTACCTTGACAAAGATAAACCCTTGAAACCTTCAGGACTGTTGGGGCCAATAAAACTGCTCAAGACAAAGTGAGGTATCGCTGGAAATGACTAAGTCAATATTGACCAAGAACGAATTTCAAAAGGCTGTGGAGCTTATAAATAAATCGGCCAATGTGCTGATTACCACTCATACAAAGGGTGACGGCGATGCTGCCGGCTGCTGCGTCGCGATGGCCGAAACGCTCTCGACGCTGGGCAAAAAAAATCAGGTACTTTTGCTGTCTCCGCTGCCCGACTGGTATGCCTTTCTCTTCGATAAACCCGTTTCCGTTCTCGGCAAAGACCTCTCCAAAGGCCAGCTTGTTCAAAACAAATTCGACCTTATCATTATTGTTGATACCAATAGTTCCAGTCAGTTGCCCGGTTTTGCAGAATATCTCAAGCAGGCCGATACCCCTGTTCTCGTTATCGACCACCACGCGACTTCAGACGGTCTCGGAGATGTCGAGATTGTCGATTCGACTGCCTCCGCCGCGTGCTCAGTCGTCCTTGACCTGTTCCGGTTTGCCCATTGGCCGATTACCCCCAAAATCGCAAAGGCGCTTTTCGCAGGCATTGCCACTGATACCGGGTGGTTTCACTTCAACAACACTACCAGCCGATGTCTTCGCGACTGCGCCGACTTGACTGATGATGGCGCAAACCCAGCCGATATTTATCGCCTCATCTACCAGACCTTTACTCCGCAACGATTCAAATTGATGACCGCGATGCAGGAAACGCTCGAACTGCATTTCGATGGCCGATACGCCTCGCAGTTTATCACCCTGCAGGATTTCAAAAACACCGGCGCTAAATACGAAGACACTGAAAACCTCATCGACCAGTGCCGGCGCATTGGCTCGGTCGAGGTCGCCGCGTTATTCGTCGAATTGAAGGATGGCCGAATCCGCTGCTCACTACGAAGTAGTGGGGGGGTTGATGTTTGCAAAATCGCCCGCCAATTTGAAGGCGGAGGCCACACCGCCGCCGCAGGCGCTTATCTTCCCGGCCCGCTCGACAACGCCAAAAAACTCATCCTTGATGCCGTCAAGTCTCAATTGATTTAGATATTGACGAATTATCTCACGTCAGGTTAAATATCACCTTTTACGAACTTATTATAAGGATGACTGATATGATTATGAAAGTTAGTAAACGAGCACAGGCCGTAGCGCCATCGGCTACACTGGCGGTAACGTCGAGAGCGAAAGAGCTTAAGGCCCAGGGTATTAACGTTGTCGGTTTCGGCGCTGGCGAACCCGATTTCGATACGCCTGAATATATCAAGCAGGCCGCTATTGACGCACTTAAAGCCGGCAAAACCAAATATACCGATTCGTCCGGAACCATCGAATTAAAAAAGGCAATCGCTGAAAAACTGCAAAGAGAAAACCATCTCGAATACAAGCCCGAGCAGGTTGTTATCAACATTGGCGCCAAGCATTCTGTCTATAATGCTATGCAGGCAGTTCTCGACCCGGGCGACGTCGTCATTCTTCCCACTCCTTACTGGGTAACGTATATCGAGGCGATAAAACTCGCAGGCGCGAAGGTAAAGCTCATCAAAACCAGCCGGCAGAACAGTTACAAAATGACGCCCGAACAGCTAAAAAAAGCCATCGGTCCCAGGACTCGTATGCTCGTTCTCAACTCCCCCAATAATCCGGGCGGCTTCACCTATACTCCGGAGGAATTGACAGCGTTGGCCAAAGTCCTCGAAGGCACTGATGTTGCTGTGATGTCCGATGAAATTTATGAGCGTCTCGTTTACGCGGGCACAAAATTCATCAGTTTCGCCGCACTGAGCAAAGATGCCTATGACCGCACGCTCACCATCAACGGTTTCAGCAAGACCTATTCGATGACCGGCTGGCGGCTCGGCTACACCGCAGGCCCTGTTGATGTCATCAAAGCGATGGGGCGACTGCAGGACCACTCAACAAGCAACCCTGTTACCTTCGCGCAGGACGCTGCTATCGCCGCCCTCAAAGACCCGAATAACGAGGTCGAAAAAATGCGCGTCGAATTCGAAAAACGCGCCCAGTATATGGTCGAGCGTCTCAATTCGATAAAAGGCGTCAAATGTACCCAGCCCACCGGCGCGTTCTACTGCTTCCCTGATGTCTCCGCCCATTTCGGCAAAACAAAAGGCGGCATCGAACTGAAAGGCAGTATGGATTTCGCCAAAGCGCTTCTCGAACAGGCTAATGTCGCTGTTGTTCCGGGTTTGCCATTCGGCTGCGACAAGAACGTCCGCCTCAGTTTCGCTACCTCCATGGCCAATATTACAGAAGGCATTAACCGTATCGAAAACTGGCTCAAATCTTAAACTAAATTCAATTACTTAAAAATTCAGCCACCGAATTCCTGTACTTCGGGAGTTTTCTTTTATAACTATTTTATTATTAATAACTTACGACACAAACAGATTAAGTGGAAGAAATTTATTTTCCCTTAATTTTAAGATTCATGACATATTCCTGCCGTTTGGTTCGTCTAATACGTATAAATTGAATGTATAATGCGAAAAGTGTGAGTATGACAAGATATTCAGGGCTGATGCTGACATGGGTTGGTATTGTCCTGATAGTGCTTTTTACGGTATTATCGCTGAGCGTTCAGCCTGCCAAAGCGCAATCGGATGATTACATAATCGTTTATAAGAGCCATTCGCGCAAGCAAAATATGCTCAAACGTCCCGCCTTCACTGTAGCCCGCGACTTCAATATTATCCCCGCTATCTCAGCCCGTCTCGATCCCAACCAGCTCAAACAGCTTCGCTCAGATCCCGATATTGAATACGTCGAGCCGGACTACAAAATTTATGCGCTGGGCGGTCCCGATATCAATGCTTATTCGTCGTCGGACATTGGTGCTATGTCTTCTACCCAGACCATTCCTTACGGCATCACTATGGTCAATGCCCCGGCGATATGGCCGCGAACCAGGGGCGCGGGCGTGAGAGTTGCTGTTATGGATACCGGCATAAGTATGTATCATCCCGACAGGGGCAACGTCGTCGATACGAACAGTTTCGTAACAGGTGAAACGGTGGAGGATTTTCACGGCCACGGCACTCACACTTCCGGCACTATCGCCGCCGCGGATAACGATATCGGTGTTGTTGGCGTCGCCCCGCAGGCCGATTTGCTCATCGCCAAGGTGTTGGACGACACCGGCAATGGCCAGGATAGCTGGCTGATTTCAGGTATCGAATGGGCCGTCAATCACAACGCTAAAGTAATCAGCATGAGCTTGGGCAGCTCTGATTACTCGTCGGCAGTGGATACCGCCTGCAGCAACGCATACAACGCCGGCGTGGTTCTGGTTGCGGCAGCGGGAAACGACAACGTAAGCACTCCCTCATATCCGGCCGCCTACTCTTCCGTAATATCTGTCGCGGCGGTTGACTCAAGCAAAAACAAGGCAAGCTTCTCAAATTACGGGTCAACTATCGACCTTGCCGCACCGGGTGTTAGTGTTTACTCGACTGTACCCATCTCCACCGATACCACTGCCGTTGCCGACGCTGTATGGAGCAGCACAAGCCATCAGTCAAATATGGTAACCGGCACGGCCCCCGGCTCTGCCAGCGGCCAAATCTGCAACTGCGGCCTCGCCGACGGCTCATCCCCGGAAAATACCTGCCCCGACAATGTCGCCGGGAACATCGCTCATATCCGCAGGGGCACAATCACATTTGCAGCGAAAGTTGCGCACGCCCAGTCCAAAGGGGCTATCGGAGCAATCATCTCAAACAATGTTTCCGGCAATTTCAACGGCACGCTCGCTGACGGGTCACCTCTCGTCGTCGTATCAATTTCACAAGCCGATGGCGATGCCCTCCAGATACTTGCCCAGCCCCCGTCGGTTATTTCAGGCACGGCTTCGGTCACTGGGAATCCGTATGCCTATTACAGCGGCACCTCGATGGCATGTCCCCATGTCGCGGGCGTGGCGGCTTTAATCTTTTCCGCGGCCCATTACAATATTACTCCAGCGGAGGTTACTAACATTCTTTTCGATACCGCACAGGACCTTGGCGATTCCGGCAGGGACGATATTTTTGGCTATGGCCTCGTTGACGCGTGCGCTGCGCTGTATCTGGAGAAAATTAATATCTTTCAGGCATTCGCGGATAACTGGCTGCTATCCTGCTCATCATCCGGCTGGTGCGATGGTATGGACACAAATCACACCGGCAGGGTTGATTTCAAGGATTTTGCCACTCTGACCAAAAACTGGTAAGTCATTTCTTAGCGAAAAATAATATTAGGAAAAAAAGGCGCATTTTTGGGGTAGGCCCTTCGACAGGCTCAGGACAGGGGGATTAGGGAGGTGAAAATTGCGTATAAGCGGGGAAAACAAGGCAAAGGAGGCGTTATACACAGAAGCTAAGAAAAGTAACGAAAAGTATAAATTTTCGTAAATTTTAAGAAAAAGTGAGTGAAAAGTTAGCGATTTGATTTGAAAAAGAGTAGAAACGAGTGCTTTTTGGGTACTTTTGTAACCACAGATTACACGGATTTATTAGCCGCACAAAAGCACAAAAATTTTAGACACAGATTACGCAGATTAACGCAGATAGCAGTCAGCTCGGCGTTCTTGGCAGAGGCAATGCTCCAAACAAGTTTGTGTGCTTACCTTCTGCCTTCGCCCGCAGGAGCTAATCGCTCTTCTTTAAGCTGACTGTTTCGCTTGCGGCTTCGGGGCACTCGATATGAACTTTTTAATAGACCCATTCGACTACGCTCCCCTCGACTACGCTCGGGACTACGCAGGGTCCAGCCCCTCCGAAGGACTATGACCTTCTATATATAGGCGAGAAATAAGGTGAAATAAGGAGTTAGGCGGCGGGAATTTTTGGGGGGAAATGACGCAAGTCGTTACGGGGGAAGGGGTAAAAAAATATTAGAAAATGACGAGATTTTTTTGGCAAAGTAGGCAAGGTTATTGATTAATGATTATTTATAATTGGTTATTGGGGATGCGTCCCTGATTGCTAATTCTAGATAGCTCACCCCTGGGATTTCCGCTTCGCTTCAAAAAAAACGGCTGTTCCTAGTTTTTCAAAAATGTGCGGGGTGGCCACACCCTAACCGACCCCGCACGTATTTTAAGCCGCATTGCGCAGCTTATTTATTATTTTAACAGTTTACTTACTGAATTCAACAATAGGAATATTATATTTTATGCCTAAGTTGCCCCTGCTTTTTGAGAGATGACCCTCCTTCGCCAAGGCTACGGAGGGCAGGCCCCGTCGGATAAGTTCGACTTCTAACGGGCTTTGCAAAGGCAAAAACACCTGCAATTTCCCTTGCCCTTGGCGACAATCAAGAGGATAATATTGTCAACACAACTGGAAAAAAAGGAAGGTTTGAAAATTATATGACAAAAAAATCTTCTTTGTTGGCGTTGTTATTATTAGTGCCTGCTCCAAGTATCGGTATATTGGCAGGAATGGTTATTGCCCCAGATCGGGTGTTAGGCAAATCGGTTTTTTTCATTTCTAAATTATGGATTTTACTAATACCCATATTCTGGCGGGTTGTAATTGCCAGACAAAAGCTTAGTTGGTCTAAACCAATCTATGGGGGCTTCGGAGTTGCAGCAGGACTTGGTATTTTGATAAGCGTTATTATTCTTGTCATGTATTCAACAGCCGGGAAAATCCTGATAGAGCCACAGGTGGTTAAGGAAATGGCTGTTAGAATAGGGTTGGCGAATCCATACATTTATCTGGCCGGTGCGGCATACTGGATTTTGGTAAATTCCGCCCTCGAAGAATATGTGTGGAGATGGTTTGTTGTGACGCAGTGCAGGGTATTTATGCCGCCCTGGACTGCAATTATTGTTTCTGCAATTTGCTTTACCCTGCACCATATTATTGCAATGCAGACCTACTTCGGTTGGTTATTAGTGGCGATTGCTTCGTTGGGCATTTTCATTGGAGGGGCACTTTGGTCGTGGTGTTACTTGAGATATCAGTCAATTTGGCCTGGATATATTAGTCATGCAATTGTTGATATAACAGTCTTCGCAATAGGCTATCACTTAATATTCCAATAGATACAATAGTATTGGTGAACCGTCGCGTAGTATATAAAAATTCATCAAGTTGAAACCCCCGGCGGATAAATAAAAATGTGCGGGGTGGCCACACCCTAACCGACCCCGCACTTATTTTAAGCCGCATTGCGCAGCTTATTTATTATTTTAACAGTTTACTTAATGAATTCAACAATAGGAATATTATATTTTATGCCTAAGTTGCCCCTGCTTTTTGTGAGATGACCCTCCTTCGCCAAGGCTACGGAGGGCAGGCCCCGTCGGATAAGTTCGACTTATAACGGGGTTGGATAAGCCGAAACCCCCGGCGGGAAATCTCACCTTTAAGTTCTTGAAAACTGTGCGGAATCTTATTATCCTTGGTACTTTGATTAAGAGGGATTTCTCTTATGGGTTACGAAATGGGAATTGGCAGGATTGACTTGTTGATATAGCTTAGGGGAGAAACATAGCTTGGCAAACATTAACCTTCAAGTCGAATACAATAAGTGGCTTAAGCATTTTGATTCAGAAGATAAAAATTGTATCCTAAGGCAAGTCCAAAACATGCTATTTGAAACACTTATATATAAGTGTATTTTAAAGGCAAGGTCTATTGCTCCAAAAGATGACAAAAACAGAATTAAGCTGAATTGGGCAGTGCATTATTTGATAGATAAGTGTTTTTTTAATAGTCAATTGATGGCTATTAGGCGTTTAACAGATGAAAGCGGATCAGATGTTATTTCTCTTTGTCAATTGTTGAAACAAATGAAAGGAAACTGTAAGCACCTAACAAGAAAAAATTATTTTATTATTTTACAAGATCGAGGATATCAATACGATTATTCTGAAATAAAGAAAAAACACGACGAGTATGTTAATAAAAACTTAAGAATGGGTGAAGCAACATTTATCCCTGACGAATTAAATTGGGGAAAGTCAGAAGAGCTACATTCTATCTTCGACAAACTGTCAAAGAGTAAACACGGCGATAGAACTCCCGAAGACATTATAGACAATTCCATTTTTGACAAATTACTAAATGAATTAGATTGCTGCAAAAATTTGCGAGGGCACGTTGATAGTTTTGTAGCACACTCCCTAAAGTCTGAGAAAATTGAAAAGCTAGATGATGAGGTCTTACGAGTAACTTTGGGACATTTATGGGAAGCGCAACAAGCTATTTGCAAAATAACAAAATTCATAGATTTGTATTTATTAGGCGTAGGAGAACATGGATTGTTACCTTTACCGCATGGTAGCTTTTTGCAGTATATGGAAGAACCTCTGATTACAAAAGAAGAGAAGCCGAAATTGCGCGAAGTAGAAAACGAATTTGAAAATGAGATATATTCTTGGCAAATTAAAATCGATGATTTCTGTAAATTATAAGAGCTAGGGTACAGCTACTTATTATTTCCTTTTTAATTATTTCCCAATTCTACCCATCCCCTGTTTTTTTTACTACGGCAAAATTCTGTTCGTTTTAAGCCGACCGCGCTTCGCCCTTCGATGTTGCTCAGGGCAGGCGAGAAATGTGAGCAGTCGAAAGTCGATAGTTGACGTTGAGCAGGCGAGAGAAATCAGCGTGCAGCGTGCAGCGTATAGCGGACAGGACAGGCAGACGAGGTTATTTAATTCCGCATTTTTGCTCTTTACTTTTTTATTTCCGAAGCGGGCTCGTCGCCTTGCTCCGTGTTTGCTTTCTTATGGCAATCGTCGCGCCGAGGCCGAGAAGCAAAAGCGTGGCTGGTTCGGGAATCTGTGTCGCGATAAATGTAGGGGTGTCCAAGCCCGATGCGAAAATGGACATGTTTCCGCTCGAATTGAATTTATAAATTGCTCCGCTTACGGTCGCGTAGAGACTGCCGCTGCTGTCAAACGCAAGACCATGAGGGTAGTTCAATCCCGAAGCGAAGATTGTTCCATTTCCGCTCGTGTCATACTTGGTAATCGTCCCGTCATAATAATTGGCTGCGAAGAGGTTATCGCTGGCGTCAAAGGCAAGACCTACAAGGCTGTATCCATCCGTTGCGAATAATGTACCATTTCCATACAAATCGTATCTCATAATATCCCCGGAAGTATAACTGGCCGCATAGAGATATCCGCTGCTGTCAAACGCAAGGCCCTGAGGTCTACCGATCGAGGCAAAGAAAGTTCCGTTTCCGGCCGCATCGAATTTAGTAATCGAATTGTCATAATAATTGCCCGCGAAAAGATTTCCGCCGCTGTCAATCGCAAACGCAAGGTCTTGGGGAGTTACCAAATCAGATGCGAAGGTGGTCCAGTTTCCGCTTGAATCGACTTTCTCAATCGAATTGATGCCTGTGTTCGCCACGTATAGATACCCGCTGTTGTCAAAAGCAATGCCTTTAGGTTGATTAAAACCCGAGGCGAATGTGGAAACGTTCCCACTCGAATCTATTTTAGCGATTGTCCCGCCAACCATGCACGACACATAGACGTCGTCCGCTTGTGCGAGGCTGCCGGCCAACAAGACCAGCGTGATCACGGTGAACAACACCGTGCCAATTGATTTATTATACGTTTTCATTTTCTTCTCCTTCTCAAAAAAGCGCCTTTAGTATTTAATCGCAGAGTGTGCGCACGGATAGTTCTTTATATGAATTGTGCGCAATAGACGTGCTTCTTCTCTCATACCCTTCTCTTTTTTCTAGCCTTTTGCCCCCAGCGGTTCGACTCCGCTCACCGGAGCCCAAAGGCGACTATCATTATACTCTTTTGCAGGTGTTAGTCAATCGCAAATATGCCTACCAAACTGACCGGCGGCCCCACGCCGTTTTGCTATGCAAAACGAGACGCGGGGGCAGGCAAATCCTGTTCATTTTAAGCCGACCGCGCTTGCGCCCTTCGATGTTGCTCAGGGCAGGCGTGTAGTGTACAGACGCTGCGCGGGAAATGTGAGCCCTTCGACGCGCTACGCTTGCTCAGGACAGGCAGTCGAAATTCGATAGTTGATTTACTCCGGACTTCTATTTGTGCCTTTTTCTCACAACCTGTGGTGAGCGTAGTCGAACCAACGCCGGGCACCGAGGCCGAGCAGTATATCGCTCTGGCTGGCTAGTCAAGGGTTGTTGTCAGCGTTTTCTTCTCACTATCTTCTTTATGGTTTCGGTGCCTCAGCAGCGGCTTTTGCTTCAGCGGCGGCTTTTACTTTGGCAGCTTCCGCTTCTGCTTCAGCAGCGGCTTGTACTTTGGCGGCTTCTACTTTGGCAGCTTCTGCTTTAGCATCGGCTTTTACTTCTACCGCCTCCGCAGTAGCTTTTTCTTTCTTAGTATCCTTGCAGCCCGTCAAAACCAGCGGACAACAAAGTAAAGCCAAGAAAATGATTGTAATTCTTCCGTTCTTCATTTCTGTCTCCTATCAAATTTGTTTACCCTAAAATTGACTTTATTGGACTTTGTTGAAATTGTATATCGCCCTGGCTGGCTGATCAAGGGTTATATTTTATCGTCTTTTTCTCAACGTCACCGCACCGAGGCCGAGAAGCAAAAGCGTGGCTGGTTCGGGAAGATACCTGCTTATAAATGGCTTTTACCCAGGTGGATTAGTTAATCAGCTATATCAAGGCGCATCCGAACAAACCGATGTAAAGACGTAACACACCAATTGATTAGAAGGATTATTGTATGCCCTTCAGTTTCTTCCATTCACGTGCAAGTTTCAACCAGTCAAGGGCGGTCTCCGGCGTCAGCCCCCTGAACGGCTTGCCGCCAAGCAACCTGGCAACTTCCTCATGGCGGTTCTTGTCCGCCCATGCAGAAAACGCCTGGACGGCCTTGTTCAATTCCGCCTGAGACTCAGACTGTGCACAGTTGAGGTCTTCTCTGATTTCCTGAATCAAACCATTTTTAAATACTGTCTCGTAACGGCTGTAGACCTTCTCCACCCCGAGGGCCCGAAACATGTCATTCTTCTCCTCAACCGTGCAGAAGACGCGGTTGCCCACAATCGAGATGTCGCTGAACGCGAGGCTATTGTTGAGAAGGACATCTACCGTGAAGAGTTTGCGCAACTCATCCTTGCCCTGTACTTTCCAATCTTTCGTCTCGAACTGCGCGTCGTCAGCGTAGAAGGATAGTTCTTTGTCTAACTGATGAAGGTTGTGTGCCCTCTCCATGGCCCTTATCTGACTGGTCAGACTAGGGGAGCATGAGCCGGCCAGGATTGTCATGCACGACAGCAGAGTGATGTTCCATAGGACAAACAAAGATTTTTTCATCTGGTATTTCCCATATTAAACGTTTGGCTACGCAACCAGGTTTTCCGATTCCACAACAATATCAGTGTTTCCTTCTCAGCATCGCCGCGCCCAAGCCGAGAAGCAAAAACGTGGCGGGTTCGGGAATCGTGGTTACGCTAAGCTGCGAAG
>JBFZBL010000137.1:0-10465 GCA_041308485.1 Phycisphaerae bacterium
AAATCAGGCAAAGCAGCGAGGATGTCAGCTTTGAGACGGCAATTGTTACCAATCATCTGGAAGAGATGCTCGAAAACCGGCTGCCTGATATCGCGAAAAAGATGAATTGCACTATGGAGGACAGTAACCGCGCGATTGAACGACTGAGCAAATTCGACACATCGCCCGGGCTGCAAATCGGCAGAAACCATAATCACCCGATTACCGCTGACGTCATAGTGGAGTGTTCCGAGGAAACTAATGATTATACGGTTCGGCTGGCGGAGGATGGTCTGCCCCGGCTGCGCATAAGTGATGATTACGTCAAAATGGCATCGGGCGACAAGGTTGCCGAAAACGCGAAACAGTTCCTGCAGAACAATATCCGCTCGGCCCAGTGGATAATCGACGCGATACAGCAGCGCAAAAACACGCTGCTAAAGGTGACTCGTTCGATTGTCAACAGGCAGAGGGAATTTTTTGAGAAGGGCCAGCTTTACCTCAGGCCGCTGCCTATGGCGAAAGTTGCCGAGGACGTCGGCGTTCATATCGCCACCGTTTCCCGCGCTGTCGCGGGTAAATATATGCAGTTCGAATCGGGTATTCTGCCGTTGAGGAAGTTTTTCTCGGGCGGCATCGAGGATACGCAGGGCAACGAGAAAAGCTGGGAAGCGATAAGGGGCAAACTGCAGGAGATAATAGACGCTGAAGACAAGGCCAAGCCCTTCAGCGATGACCAGATTAAGGCCAAACTAACCGAAGCAGGCATTACGGGCCTCGCTCGAAGAACAATTGCAAAATACCGCGGCCTGCTCAAAATCCCCCCAGCCCGACTTCGTAAAAAATATTAAAAAATAGTTGTTGACCAGTCAAACATATCCGATACTATGTGAGTATATACTCACATAGTAATATAGTGGAGAAATGAATATGTCTGACTCGAAAAAACGACTGTTTCAAAAGCAGGCCCAGGTTGCGCAGGCAATCGGGCATCCTCTTCGGCTCGAAATCATCGACTTTCTCAAAGATGGCGAGCAATGCGTCTGCGATATCGCCAAACATATCGGCTCAGAGCGTTCCAATGTCTCGCGGCACTTGTCTCTTATGGTCGCCGCAGGAATCCTCGAATATCGCAAGAAAGGGCTGAACGTCATCTATTGGCTCAAATGTCCCTGTATCCTTGACTTCTTTACCTGCATATCGGGCGTTCTGAAGAATGAGGCAAAGGAAAATAGTCGGCTGCTCACAGCCCTGCGTTAGGAGATGCTGCTTTGGATTTCAAAAATGAATGGAAAAAACTGACGATTATTGCAGCAATTTTCCTTGCGTGTTTTTATCTGCCTGTGGGGGTGAAGCGATTTGACAACGCCGTGATGGAATCACTGTACCTTGTCAAATGGTATGCACAGGAGCACGTTATATTATGTCTTGTCCCGGCATTTTTCATTGCCGGCGCTATTTCTGTATTTGTCAGCCAGGCCTCGGTAATGAAATATCTGGGGGCAAAAGCCAACAAGGTTTTAGCTTATGGGGTCGCATCTGTTTCGGGCACAATACTGGCTGTTTGCTCATGTACGGTTTTACCTTTATTTGCGGGGATTTACCGTATGGGGGCTGGATTAGGCCCGGCAACAGCTTTTTTGTATTCCGGCCCAGCAATCAATGTCTTGGCAATCATTTTGACGGCCCGTATTCTGGGGCTGGAACTTGGCATTGCCCGTGCGGTCGGGGCAATCGCTTTCAGCATTATCATTGGCCTGATTATGCATTTTATTTATCGCAAGGAGGAGTTGGAAAAAGCCAACAGCCAGATGAATATGCCGGAGCCGGAAGTCAGACGGCCGTTACAGCAAAACGCCTTGTTCTTCGCGGCTATGATAGGCGTGCTGGTTTTTGCCAACTGGGGCAAACCGCTTGAAGGTGACCACGGACTGTGGTCTTTAATACATTCGGCTAAATGGATTATCACCGCCGGTTTTGCAATCATATTGGTATTGGTTTTGGCAAAGTGGTTTAAAAAAGATGAGCTGAAAGAATGGACTTCTGCGACGTGGGGCTTTGCTTTGCAAATCCTGCCGTTATTGCTGGGAGGAGTGCTTGTTGCGGGATTCCTGCTGGGCCGTGTCGGCCATGAAGGGATTATTCCTAACCGCTGGGTCGAATGGGCGGTTGGCGGTAATTCTTTTCGTGCAAATTTGCTGTCCTCAGTCGCGGGGGCATTTATGTATTTTGCAACACTGACGGAAGTGCCGATTCTGCAGGGATTGATTGGGTCAGGGATGGGTAAGGGGCCTGCGCTGGCGCTGCTTCTTGCAGGGCCCGCATTGAGTTTGCCGAGTATGCTTGTGATTCGTTCGGTGATGGGTACGCAGAAGACCGTCGTTTACGTTTCACTTGTTATTATTATGTCAACGATTACAGGGATGCTTTACGGTGCATTCTTTTAGGAGATGATTGAATGAAAAAGATACAGATACTTGGAACCGGCTGCCCGAAGTGCAATGCCTTGACGCAAAACGCCGAGGCAGCCGCAAAAGAGATGGGTATTGAATATCAAATCGAAAAAATAACTGAAATTAACGAGATTATGAAATTCGGGGTAATGATGACGCCTGCGCTGGTTGTTGACGGACAGGTAAAAGTCGTCGGCAAAGTCGTTTCGCCCGAACAAATCAAAGCAATGCTTTCTTAATAAACGCAGGCACAAGGAAATATAGGATGTCGCGAAGTGCGATGAATTTTATTTTGGGTTTGGTGTCATTTTTGAACCTGTCAGGGCTTATTTTTACGGGTTTTATAATGAGATATATACTACCGCCCGGCACAGGCGGCCTGGGACGCACTCTTCATGGCGGTTCCGGTCGCGGCGTGCAAGCACAAGAATTATGGTCGATGACACGGCACGAATGGGGCAGCATTCATTTTTATTTGGCGGTTGTGTTTGTTGTCCTTATGGTTATCCATGTTATCCTGCACTGGATATGGATTAAATGTTATGTGAAATCTGTTGTTAGTCAACGGCCGTTTAACAATTAAAACTAAAGGATAAGAACTATGAGTCAGGGAAATTCATGTTCATGTTCAGGCGGGCCGAGGTTGATTTTCGCATGCAGCGGCGCAGCCGACTTGGGAGCGATTGCTGACCAGGCAGCAAGACGGTTGGCTAAAGAAGATGTAGGCAAGATGTTCTGTGCGGCCGGTATCGGCGGAAGGATTAGCGGCATTATGAAGACAACCGAATCTGCGGATAAAATTCTGGTCATTGATGGCTGTACTTTGAGCTGTGTGAAAAACGGTCTTGAACAGGCGGGATTTAACAAATTTGAACATCTGCAACTGGCCGATTTGGGAATGGCAAAATGCAGTTCTCCTGTTACAGAGGAAAATATCAGTAAAGTGGTTGCAAAAGGAAAGGAGATGATGGCAGGATGATGGTTAAAAAAATAAAAACACTGTTCATGGTAATATGCCTTGTGTCCGCTGTTATTAGTTCCGGCTGTACGAAACAGGGCTATTCTAACGCGGCGTCATCTCCTACTATGGACGCGAATGATACTGTTGTTATCGCATACTACTTCCATCGAAATATGCGTTGCGTCACGTGTCTTGAAATCGAAAAAAACGCGAAACGAGTTATTGAAAGCACCTTTGCCAAACAAATAGAAGAAAAAAAATTAATATGGATGCCCCTTAATATTGATGAGCCGGGCGGCAAGGAACTTGGAAAACAATTTGATATATCCGTAAGCACCCTTGTATTGTCAAAAATAAAAAACGGCAATCATACGGAGTATAAAAAGCTCGAAAAAGTGTGGCAGCTTGTTCATAATCCCAACGATTTTGATGCTTATGTAAAAGAAGAAGTTAAGCAGTTTCTGAATGAGTAACTTGACAATCGAGATTTTGATGCAGTGCCCCTGCAGCGGCGGCCCATCTAAGCCATTGGTGTTGCTTGCGATGGTTGCGGGGATATGGATTTTGTTTAACTGGGTAAAGGCATTAATAAAAACTAAAGGAGTTTCGTTTATGAATAAAGCAATGAAAATTATAGTCGTTGTTGTTTTGATTGCGGCTGTGGGCACAGTGTTCGCTTTAAAACAAAAAAGCAAAGGTTCGGTTTCTGAACCCATTGCAGCGGCAAGTCCAAATACGGCAACGATTACAGAAAGCAAACCGCAAAATCCGGAAAATACTCAAACGGCTCAAACAACCGCCAAGTTGCCCCGGCTTGTGGATTTGGGGGCGGATAAATGTATCCCGTGTAAGATGATGGCCCCCATCCTCGAAGAACTTAAAACGAAATATGCCGACAAACTCCAGGTGGACTTTATCGACGTCTGGAAAAATCCTGATGAGGCCCCAAAATATAAAATAAGCATAATACCGACACAGATATTTTATGATGCTTCAGGTAAAGAACTATTTCGCCACGAAGGATTTTTCGCTAAGGAAGACATCCTTGCAAAGTGGAAAGAATTCGGGGTTGACCTGGGGCAGACAAAATGATTGAGGGAATTTTTACAAGTTTGACTAAAGCGGTCGAGGGCTCAGCGGCCATAGCAATCACGGCGTCGTTTGTCTGGGGAATTTTGAGCATACTGCTTAGCCCATGTCACCTGGCAAGCATACCTTTAATCGTCGGCTTCATCGACGAGCAGGGACGGATTTCGACAAGGCGGGCGTTTTGGATTTCCACGCTGTTCGCGGTTGGTATCCTGATTACCATAGGAGCCATCGGGGCAATTACAGCGGCAGCAGGGCGGATGATGGGCGATGTGGGAAGATACGGCAATTATTTTGTGGCGTTGATATTTTTTGTTGTCGGCCTGCATTTGCTCGATGTGATTCCTAACCCCTTTTCGGGTCCCGGCCAAGTCGGTATGAAACGCAAGGGGATGCTGGCCGCGTTTATTCTCGGCCTTGTATTCGGTATCGCTCTCGGCCCATGCACGTTTGCGTATATGGCTCCTATGCTTGGCGTAACCTTCAAACTGGCGTCAACTAATCTTGTATATGGTATTCTGCTTCTGTTGATTTATGGATTAGGTCACTGCTCGGTGATTGTATTCGCGGGGACATTTACAGAGATCGTTCAGCGGTATATGAACTGGAATGAAAAATCCAAAGGTGCGGTAATTCTCAAAAAAATCTGCGGAGTCCTCGTTATTTTCGGAGGACTCTATTTGATTTATACTGCGAAGTAAAAATGCTGCTTGATTAATGTGGGGATTTTATGACTCTTGAACACAATGAAAAAATCAGGCAAAACGTCCGCAGTGGATATGCGGAAATAGCTAAAGGTAAATCCGGGTGTTGCTCAGGTTCTTCGTCTTGCTGTGGTTCCTCATCACCAGACAGGTTAGCTGAGGCGATAGGTTATACAAACGAAGAATTAGAGACATTGCCCGATGGCGCAAATATGGGGTTATCCTGCGGCAATCCTACCGCTATCGCTAATCTCATACCCGGGCAGGTAGTGCTGGATCTGGGCAGTGGAGGTGGCTTCGATGTTTTTATCGCAGCGAGGAAGGTCGGCGCAAAAGGTCGAGCTATCGGCGTTGATATGACGCCGGAAATGCTTAGTAAGGCAAGGGCCGGCATTTCGAAATTTACAGAAAAAACGGGGCTTTCCAATGTCGAGTTCCGGCTGGGCGAAATCGAGCATCTTCCCGTTGCGGACAACAGCGTCGATGTAGTTATCTCAAATTGTGTTATTAATCTTTCACCTGATAAGCAGCAGGTCTGGCGAGAAATATTTCGTGTGCTTAAACCTGGAGCAAAGGCCTGCGTATCTGACTTGGCTTTGACCGAAGAGCTGCCGACGGAAATTCGGGAATCGGTTTCCGCACTTATCGGTTGTGTGTCCGGTGCGGTTTTACTCGATGATACGAAAAAAATGATAAATGCTGCCGGCCTGACCGATGTGCATATTTCCGTGAAGAAATACAACGTTGATATTATGGATAATTGCAATGATTCGCTTTATCAGTCCGTTCGCAATAATCTGCCGACAGGAAAAATGCTCAGTGATTATGTTGTGAGCGTTGATTTTACAGCATACAAGAAACGTTAGAATAAGGAGGCCAAATGGCAGAAAGAATCGCAAGGCAGCTTTCTTTTTTAGACAGGTTTCTGACGTTGTGGATTTTTCTGGCGATGGGTATCGGCGTCGCCTGGGGCTATTTTTATCCATCGATTGTTAATTTCTGGAACACATTTCAATACGGCACAACTAATGTTCCCATCGCAATCGGGCTTATTCTGATGATGTATCCGCCTTTGGCGAAGGTAAAGTATGAGGAACTCGGCGGGGTCTTTCGCAATTATAAGATACTGGGCTTGTCGCTGGTTCAAAACTGGGTAATCGGCCCGGTACTGATGTTTGTTCTGGCGATCGTGTTTTTAAGGGGCTATCCGGAATATATGGTTGGCCTGATTATCATCGGGCTTGCCAGATGTATCGCAATGGTCATTGTCTGGAACGACCTTGCCAAAGGTGATACGGAATATGCGGCGGGTCTTGTGGCGTTTAATTCTATTTTCCAGGTGTTGTTCTTCTCTGTTTACGCTTACGTATTCGTAACGGTACTGCCTCCCGTGTTTGGTTTGGCCGGCAGTGTCGTTATCATATCTATTTCCCAGATTGCCAAAAGTGTTTTCATTTATCTTGGGATACCATTCATAGCTGGAATCATTACAAGGTTTAGCCTGATAAAGGTGAAAAACAGGGACTGGTATCAAACCAAATTCATTCCTAAAATCAGTCCCATTACATTGATTGCCCTGCTTTTCACAATCGTGGTTATGTTCAGTATGAAAGGGCAGTTTATTGTTTCGTTGCCCCTAGATGTGCTTCGTATCGCGTTGCCTTTGCTGATTTATTTTGTGGCGATGTTTTTTATCACCTTTTTCATCAGCGCAAAGGCAAGGGCCGGCTATGGTCAATCGACAACTTTGTCTTTTACGGCCGCAAGCAACAATTTTGAGCTGGCTATTGCCGTGGCCGTTACGGTCTTTGGTATTAACTCCGGCCAGGCCTTCGCGGCTGTCATTGGCCCTCTCGTGGAAGTGCCCGTGATGCTTATGCTGGTAAAGGTATGCCTGAAAATGCGAAACCGGTTTGTGGCGGCATAGGTCAGATGTAAGCTATGCAGGGCAGAAAACCAAAATTGAAAATCCTGTTTCTTTGCACTGGCAACTCCTGCCGCAGCCAGATGGCTGAGGGCTGGGCAAGACATTTGAAAGGTGACATGATTGAACCGTATTCTGCAGGCGTTGAGGCACATGGTTTGAATACTCTTGCGGTCAAAGTTATGGAGGAAGCGGGAGTGGATATATCGGCTCACAGGTCAAAGCACTTCAGCGAGTTCAAAGACGTTAGGTTTGATTATGTTGTAACGGTTTGTGATGATGCTTACGAAAAATGCCCCATCTTTCCGGGTAAAACTAAAACAATTCACGTCGGCTTCGATGACCCGCCGCGTCTTGCCAAACAGGCCGCCAACGAGCAGGAGGTTCTCAAAATTTACCGCCGGGTCCGCGACGAAATCCGGGATTTCGTAAGCCGGCTGCCCGAATCCTTAAAAGCTGGCGGATAACCAACGTTTTCTGCTTTGCGCCGCCATTGACACAAGGCCGGGTTTCCTCTTATAGTATCCCTTTTGTTTAACCGGATTTATTATAAGTAATCAGCGGCGAAAGGATTATTTGATGGATCCTTCAATTTTCAAGGCATACGACATCAGGGGCGTTTACGGCGAGCAGTTTAACGAGGAAGATGCGTGGAAGATAGGTTTTGCGGCGGCGCGTTTTCTGCCCGCACTTCTTCACGGTTTTGACAGGGGGCAGGCCAACGCCAGGGCAATCTGCGTCGGCAAAGATATGCGGACTCACAGCGAGCCGCTTGCCAAGGCGCTGATTGAGGGTATCACATCAGCGGGCATTGATGTTATCGATATCGGTATGAATGATACACCTTCTATTTACTTCGCTGTAAATCATCTTGGCGCCTGCGGCGGCGTTCAGGTTACAGCGTCGCACAATCCGGCCAAGTATAACGGCTTCAAGGTATCGGGGCCCGGCGCAAAACCGGTCGGCGAAGATACAGGCCTCAAAGACATTCAGCATATCGCGACATCTCTGCTGCATACCAAGGGCAAGCCCACAGGAGCCGTTCAAAAGGTTAACCTGACGGAAGAATACAAAAAACACGTCTTGAAATTTTTGATGCCCAAGCTGCGGAAGCTCAAAATAGCCATTGACGCTTCGAATGGTATGGCGGGGAAAATGGTGCCGGCTATTTTCTCCGGGCTGGGCCTGAAAATAATCGAATTGAATTTCAAGCACGACGGCACGTTCAAGCATGACCCGAACCCGCTGCTTGAGGAAAACCTCGCGGAGCTGAAGGCGACGGTTGTTCAGCATAAATGTGATATGGGTGTTTGTTTCGACGGTGACGCAGACCGGCTTATGATGGTCGATGAAACCGGGCGGACGATTGGCTGTGACCTTATGACCGCGCTTATGGCGGCGTACTTCCTGAAAAAAGAGCCGAAGTCAACGATAGTTTACGACCTTCGCTCAAGCAGGGCGGTTGCCGAGGAAATTATCAAATACGGCGGGACACCCCGGCGGGAACGTGTAGGGCACGCCTTTATGAAAAAGGCGCTGCGGGATTCACACGCGATTTTCGGCGGTGAATTATCGGGGCATTTTTACTATCGCGATAATTACTGTGCCGACTCCGGTATGATTACATTTGTTCACATGCTGAATATAGTCAGTCAAAGCGATAAAAATGTCAGCGAACTGGCCAATCCGCTTCGCAGATATTCACCAAGCGGCGAAATAAATTTCCAGGTCGACGACAAAAAGGCCAAGATGGACGAGCTGGCGAAAAGATACCGCGACGGACAGGTTGACTGGCTCGACGGCGTTACTGTCGGATTCAAGGACTGGTGGTTTAACTGCAGGCCGAGTAATACCGAGCCGCTGCTGCGGCTGACGGTCGAGGCGAAAACGCCGGGAATGCTTCAGGAAAAATTAAAAGAAATCCAGTCGATGCTTGGCCCGCCGGTTCGCCACGAGGAACATAAGCCGCAGGAGCGACCGGTGAAAAAAGCGGGCAAAAAGAAATCCGCAGATAAGTAAAGGGACGAATTATGGAAATCAACAGGAAAACGTTTAAGACGCCAAAAGGCCTTGTCGAGGGCGTCCAGACGAAATGGCCCGGCTTTAATATCCTGATTGTTACCGGCTCAAAGGGTTTCCTCGCCTGTCCTGCGATAGACGTTGACGCCTGCCAGAGGTACGGTGTTGCCGCGGCTTTGGTCGAAAGCACGCCGTCCAATCCGATTGGCACGCTCGACAGATTTCCTGACCGGAAAGTTACAAAGGTAAACGAAAAAGCAAAGGCCCTCGGTATTAAGGAAGGTATGCCCGTTGTCGATGCCTTTGCGCTGATTGTATAGTGTCTGACTGACTTAAAATTTGGAGAGCATAATATGAGAACCTCACACCCTCTCACGGTTACTGTTCTTTTTGTCATTCTTTCAAATCCTGCTTTTGCTCAACACGAATTATCAGGCGACATCAAACCCAATCCGGCTTTGGCCGGTATAGGAGAACTTTCGGTGGTTATCACGTCCGCCGATTTCGAGCCCAATGCCGATGGTTTAAAACGGGCAAACATCAAAACAGAAGTGATAAGCCGACTTTATGACGCCGGTTTCAAAATCGGTCGTTCATCTGCTGATGCCTCCGAATTGAACATCAGGTTAACAGTTCTCAAAATAGAATCCATTGAGCAGTGTGCGGTCTTGGTGCGGACGTCCCTTGTTCGAGGTGTTACTTTGGTTAATGGCGGTGAGCGGCTTTCTGTTGCTGCTGATGTCTGGAAAATAGATTCCGGCATACGAATTATGGCGGCGGAAAAAATTGTTGATGAAATTCCGGCAATAGTTAGAGAACATGTTCAGACGTTTATCTATGCCTGTCAGCCGATGGTGTCTGTCGGGAAACATCCTGATGTGAATCAGCCGAGAAGGCAATCACGCCAGGTAACTGTTGAGAAAGAAACAAAGCCTGCCAAACAGGAAATTGCTGAAGCAAAATTTGTCGCTTCGAGAAACAGCGAAGTTTTTCACAAGGCGAATTGTCCATCCGCGAAGAGGATATCTCCGAATAATCTTGTGAGCTACGCTACCAGAGACGAGGCAATCTCCGCGGGCAAAAAACCCTGTCAGCGATGCAACCCCTGAATAAAAATGATAACCACACCCAACCGGACATCGAATTGGCTTTCCAGAGCCGTTAGCGATACAGTTAGCGGGTTGGGGCAGTTACTTTGGCCCGACAGGTGCGTCAATTGCGGCCGGCACAGTGTTGAATCGGCAAGTGCTCTGTGTGATGATTGCTGGGAGGGACTTAAATCCGTATGTTCCGCTGATTACTGCAGGCGATGCGGGAGGGACGTAAGCCCGTATAT
>JBFZBL010000138.1:0-4947 GCA_041308485.1 Phycisphaerae bacterium
TCATTATCAAGAACTTCTGCCGGGACTCTCAACGGATTTTCCCAGTTGCAGAATTCCCAGAACCGGACCGGGATATCCTCATAAGCCGGCTCGCCGTCAACAAACGGTTTTATCGGATTTAAACGATAGTCGTGTTCTGCGAATTCATACACTTTATTAAAGTGCTCCATATGGGCGCTTTGATACATATTGAAACTCAGCCAGTCTTCTTTTTGGAACCATGCGCTTGAAGATTTGCCGCCTCGCGGATGAAAGGTTATCAGGTGGCAGTTTCCGTCACCTTTTCTCAATCCTTCAGCCATGGATTTCCAGATATCAAAAAGGTCCTTGCTGCTTACATTCCTGTCGCCGCCCAATATCCAGATTATCGGTTTATCTTTGTAACGTCTGCCCAAAAATTCGCCGTACACCTTTGCGTTTTGCGGATTAAAAATTACCGGGCCAGCGCCTCCATGTTCCACTGTCACTTTATCGCCCCAGGTCGGCAGCATCCCGATATACAAACCCAGTTCTTCTGCCTTATTAACAATGAAATCAACATGTTCGAAATATTTCTCATTCGGACGGGCAGGGTCTAAATCAATTAACGGAACTTCGCCATAGGCATTGGGTGTTTTCAATCCGTCATTTTCTGCTAAAACAACTGCCTGAATAACCGTAAAACCCTTACTCCTTCGATTCTCCAGGTATTTCTCCGTTTCTTCACGATTCAGCCGGTGAAACAGCTCCCATGCAGTGTCCCCAAGATAGAAAAAAGGTGTGCCGTCCTCATGCTCTATGAATCGCTTGTTTTCAGATACTTTCAGCGATCCGTGCTTGAAATCAACCGACGGCCCGGGCCAAATCCTCTGCTTATCCGAGCATCCGGTACCACCGATTAAAATAAAAAAAATTACCGCTGCCTCTAATTTATTTAATATGCTATCTTTATCCATCAATTTCTTCCTCCGGCGACAACGCCTGGCGGTTCATATTTTTTGGCAGAATCGTCCAAAACAAGCACCCAGTCATTTCCACTGCCGGGTTCGCCCGGCGGGTCAAATTCCCTGCTGCCGGAGTTATCGAACTCACCAATCTTTACCGACTCGCCGTTTAGCGGGTTATACCACCATGCCTTAACGTTTTTGCCGGATATTTTACCCATTGCTACCTTGAACGACTTTCCATAGGGGCTGTAAATGAACACATAGTCATCGCCGCGCGTTGCCTCAATATGCTCAGGCCCGCTGATTTGCCCTTCTGTTATTAACGAACTATCAGGGACACGTGTAAGCATCGGCCTCGATTCCATCAACCTGCGCAAATGCATCATTTCAAATGCGCCTGGTAAATCGAGTGTGTCGTACCAGTAATTTCTTGCAGAGGATATGGGTGTTCTTGTCTTATCGAGGAACTGCCATATATCGTGACAGCCGTAGGTCACGCCGCATCCACCCGCGAAAACGCTCCAGTAAGCCGCCTGCCTCACATCATTAGCATCGAACCAGCCCTGGTTCACGTCCCAGTTCACCGGATGGTCTTCATACCGCGGCTCGCCATCGAGACAAGGCTTTACAGGCTGAAGATTGTAATCCCGCGCAATCGTCCTGTAGTTTGGTTTGTCACGCTTGTCGTGGCCTGACTGGCACATATTAAAATTGAGCCAGTCTTTTTTATGAAACCACTCGGAAGAAGAGTTGCCGCCCATCGGGTGAAACGTCATAAGATGATTTTTATCAACTGACTTTATGGCCTCGGCAATCGCGTTCCAGATTGCAAAGTTTTTGCCGCCGCCGGGACGGTCTCCGCCGTTTATCCATATAATGTTGGGTTTGTTTTTGTAGCGATTTGCAATCCATTCTCCATATACTTTCGCATTATTGACATCAAAAATCTCAGGCCCTACTCCCCACTTTTTATCGAGCTTATCCCCCCACGTCGGTAGTAAGCCGATGTAAATACCTTTTTCGGCGGCCTTGTCGATAATCCAGTCAACGTGGTCCCAGTAATCGTTATCGGGGCCCTCTTTAATATCCGGTTTCTGCGGATCGAATCGTCCATTTGTTTTCAAAAGTGGCCGATGGCAATACGCATTCGGAATCTCCAATCCATCAAGCTCCGCCAGCGCAACTGCCTGGATAACGGTAAAACCTTTTTGTCTGCGGTTTTCCAAATACTTCTCGGCTTCTTCGCGATTCAAGCGATGAAACAATTCCCATGCAGTGTCACCGAGGTAGAAAAATGGCGTGCCGCCGCTGTGCACGAGAAAATGCTGGTTTTCCGATACCTTCAGACCGCCGTGCTTGAAATCAACGGATGGTCCTGACCACTTATCCTGCTCTTTCGAGTTTGCGATGCCGATAAATAAAAAAACGCTGCAAATGATTACCGTGGTGAATCGTTTTAATACACTCTTTCCACCCATCAGCTTCTCCTAAATAGCGGCCGACAAAACAATCATTTGCTTTATAGCTAATGCGAGCGAGAGGAGTCGAACCTCCACGGGCTTTCACCCACAAGGTCCTAAGCCTTGCGCGTATGCCAGTTCCGCCACGCTCGCCTGACTGTCATTCCCGCGAAAGCGGGAATCCTAGTCATCATTTACGGTTGTCCCTTCCCCTCTTCGGCAATCTTTTCGATGCGTTTTTCCGCATCCTGCAGAATCTTCCTGCAATGCTTAATGAGCGACATACCCTTTTCATACTGCTGCAGGCTGTCGCCAAGCGCAATCTCGCCCTGTTCGATTTTGCCGACTATCGCCGTCAGCTCTTTTATCGCCTGCTCGAAAGTCAGTTTGCCGACATCGCCTTTTATTTCTTCCTTCGCCATAGTTCTATCCAATAATCTGTGTGAATCTGTGTAATCTGTGGTTTCTTTTTACTTTTTTATGACCTTGCTTTCAATCAAATTTTCCGCCAGTTCCGTGACCAGCGTATCGCCAATTTGCACCTGGGAGGCGTTTTTCAACACCATACCCGTTTGTTTGAGTATCGTTATGGAGTAGCCACGTTTCAATACCGCGCGGGGATTGAGGCCCGCGAGGCGATTTTCCTGTCCGGCAAGGAGCAATCCCGCCCTGCCCAGTAATGCTGATATGGCCGCATTTACCCTGCCTCGCAGGTCATTAACCTCGACCATTTTCCTGCCTATCAATCTATGCGGCTCAAGACGCACCACCTGTTGGTAATATCCATTCAGCCGGTCTCTCGCACCCGTTATCATATCCCCAATCAATTCTTCGAGGCTGCTCCCCATCTCATCTAACTGCTGCTGGCGGTTGCGCACCTGCAAAAGCGGATTCTTGAACGCGGCGCTGGCGCAAACCGTCTGCAATCTTTGTTCCGCAAGCTCGATAACCGATTCTATATCACCCGTCAGCCGGCTTTGGGCAGCAGACAGCTTTTCCAGCACCTCCCGCGCATCGGGCACCGCCACCACTCCAGCCTTGGTCGGCGTCGATGCCCGCGCATCAGCCACCAAATCCGCAATTGTCGTATCAATCTCGTGGCCTACCGCGCTGATAATCGGTATCTTCGAATCGTAAATCGCCCGTGCTAATACCTCCTCGTTAAACGCCCACAAATCCTCAAGCGACCCGCCGCCCCGACCCACAATCAAAATATCTAATTTGAGCTTGTCGTTTCGTCGGTTGACGTCTTTTAGCGCCAGCGCGATTTTTTCGGCAGCGCCCTCACCCTGCACAGGCACAGGATAAAGACACAACACGCAGGGCCAGCGGTCAAAAATACTTTTCTTTATATCATCAACCGCCGCTCCCGACTCGCTCGTCAGGACGCCTATCCGCCGGGGATATTTAGGCAGCGGTTTTTTATGCGCTTCATCGAACAATCCCTGCGCCGCCAGGCGATTGACCATTTGCTCGAACGCCAATTGCAGTGTGCCAATCCCAGCCGGCTCCATTCTTTCTACATAAAACTGGTATTTTCCCTGTGGTTCATAAATATCGATGTTGCCCGTCGCGAAAACCGCAAGGCCGCTTTCCGGCTTGAACTTGACCTTCTTGAAATTGCTGGCCCACATCACACAGGGCAATACCGACCCTTCATCCTTAAGCGAAAAATAGCAGTGACCGCTCGAATGCGGCCTCCAGTCGCTAATCTCACCCCTCACCGTTAATCGCCCGGGGAGATTATTCTCCAGCGTCGTCTTTATCAGCGTCGTCACCTGAGTAACGGTATAAAATTTCACCTGTTCATTTGCCATATATTGTGAATTATACCCCATCGACGCGCAAAACAAAAGCTGCGGACTTGGTCAATCCGCAGCTTTTAATTACCAGTAAAAGTTCACTCTTTATTATTGTCCGGAGCGTTTTTTCCTTAATTCCTCGAGATACTTTGCCGCGGCATCTTTACCGCCTAATCCAAAGGCAAGCGCCAGCGCGAGGACGACTCCGCCGAGAATAATATTGAAGGCGGTACCCACCAGGAGCGGTGCGATACCAAGCTGTTCCATCGCGATAGTCGCCGCGAAGATTATAATCGCCCATCTGCTTATGCCTGCAATCATTTCAGGGTTGGGCAGATTCGCATTGCCGCAGGCCGTGCGAACTATTCCCGACACGAAACCGGCCAGAAACATCGCAACCACAAGAACAAGCAGGGCCACTATTACCTTGGGGACATAAGCGAATACGCTTGCAAGAATATCTGATGCCTTGGGCAGCCCCAGCGCGTCAACTGTCATCACTAAAACCATAATAATAATCAGCCAGTAAACCAGGCCGCTTACGACCTGGCTGGCGGTAATATTCAAATCGCCTTTTCTTAGAACTTCTGTTATCCCCGTTTTGTTCGCCATCACATCGAAGCGTACTGCCTTAAGCAGCAAGTCAATCCCCCGTCTGATTAGCTTGGCCACAATCCAGCCGACTATCAGGATGATTAACGCGCCAAGCAGGATTGGAAGATAAGCCAGTATCTTCGCCAGCATTTGGCGTATCGGGTC
>JBFZBL010000139.1:0-23797 GCA_041308485.1 Phycisphaerae bacterium
TGCTTGTTGAAGATGACTTTGTAGATGCATCTACCGCAAAACAGGCACTGCAGGACCTGAGGGTCAGGAATCCCGTCATCCACAAAACAGACGGGGAAGAGGCTCTTGAATACCTCAGAGACCAGAACAACGACAAGCCGGCGATGATACTGCTGGACCTTAATATGCCGAGAATAAGCGGCATAGAGCTGCTGCAGATTATAAAAACGGACACCGACCTGCAGCAAATACCGGTAGTTGCCCTGACCGTCTCAAAATATGAACAGGACAAACTCGATACCTTCGACTATGGCGTGGCGGGGTACGTGATTAAAGCCGTTGATTACGACGCCTTTCTGCGGGCCATGGACATTATAATCCAATACTGGGCCTGGAACGGGCTTGTGGAAAAAGAAAGGGAGACAAATAATGCGAGATTGTAGACCAATTCTGCTTCTTGAAGACGACACTGTCGACGCGATGACAGTGAAGCGGGCGTTAAAAGACCTTCATATCTTAAACCCGCTGGTGCGAGTCTCCAACGGCGAAGAGGCCCTGGTATACCTCAGAGACGAAAGCAAGGAAAAACCATGTGTTATCCTGCTTGACCTGAATATGCCGAAGATGAACGGTATCGAGTTCCTCAAGATCGCAAAAGCCGAAGAAAAGCTAAAAAGGATTCCTGCGATAGTGCTGACTACCTCGAAAGACGACCAGGACAGGATTAGAACCTTCCAGCTCAGCATTTCCGGCTTCGTCGTTAAGCCCGTGGATTACATGAAGTTCGTCGAAGCAATGAGAATCGTAAATTTGTACTGGACCCTAAGCGAACTGCCAAACAGCGAACAGGAGAGCACGAATGAGAAGCTCCAAGCCAATACTGCTGGTGGAAGATGACAATGTTGACGCAGTGACGGTCAGGCGGGCACTGAAGGACTTGAATGTTCCCAACGGTCTAATTCATCAGCTCGATGGCAAAGATGCACTCGAATACCTCAGGTCCGGCAGCAATAAAACTCCCTGTGTTATTCTGCTTGATTTGAATATGCCCAAAATGAACGGCCTTGATTTTCTGAAAATCATCAAAAAGGATGAGGAGCTGAAACAAATTCCGGTGATCGTTATGACCGCATCCAAAGATGAACGCGACAAGATGGAAAGTTTCAATTTTTCCGTAGCCGGCTACATTATAAAATCCGCCGACTATAAAAAATTCGTGGAGTCGCTCAAGATACTCAACCTGTATTGGACGCTAAGCGAACTGCCCTACCCGGGCACATAATCCATGGAAAACAAAAGATATAGAATATTGCTGGTTGAAGATGACCGGCTTGACCAGATGGCCTTCAAACGCTTAGTCAAGGAGGAAAGCCTCCCCTACGATTACACAATCGCCGGCTCAGTCAATCAGGCCACCCAAATACTCGGCGGCGAGAAATTCGACCTCGTTTTTGTGGACTATCTCCTCGGCGACGGTACAGCTTTCGACGTGCTCGAGTCCATTGTCGATACGCCGGCGGTCTTCGCCACAGGAACGGGCAGCGAGGAGCTTGCGGTAAAGGCGATGAAGTCCGGCGCATCCGACTACCTCATTAAAGACCCCTCCAGAAACTATCTTAAGGTTCTTCCTGAAATCGTAAAAAACGCCATTCGTCACAAAAAGGCCGAAGAGGAGCTTAAACAATACCATGAAAAGCTTGTAGAGCTGGTAAAAGAGCGAACCGAACAGCTCGCGGAAGAAAAAGAGGTGCTGGCGGTAACTCTTTCAAGTATGGGCGACGCCGTAATAGCGGTTGACGCCCAGAACCGGATAACGCTGTTCAACAAAACCGCCGAACAACTGACCGGCTGGCGATTCGAAGAAGTGCGGGGAAAACCGGTCGATAATATAATCAAGATTGTCAACGAGCAAACCAAGCAGCCGGCCAACAGCCCCATTGATAGTGTGCTTGAGTCGCGGGGAATCGAAAGCGGCTCAGACCATGATGCCTTAATCGCCAGAACCGGGCGGGAATGCCCCATATCCGCGACGGCCGCGCCAATACAGAGAAACGACGGTACTATGGCCGGCATCGTTATGGTGCTGCGCGACGTATCACAGCAGCGCGAAATAGACCGGATGAAATCGGACTTCATCTCATCGGTTTCGCACGAGCTGCGAACGCCGCTTACCTCGATAAAGGCCTATGCCGAGACGATGCTTGAAGACCGCAATATGAGCGATGAAATAAGGCGTGAGTTCCTTCAAATCATCAACGAAGAATCCGATCGGCTGACAAATCTCATCAATGGAATCCTCGACATCTCCAAAATAGAATCAGGCACAATTGAAATCGTGCGTAAACCAATCAACATAACCTCGGTCGCGAAACGCGCGGCTGAATCCCTTGAACACCTCGCCGGTAAGAAGAAAGTCCGCCTCGAAATCGATATCGCGGAGCATCTGCCGGAACTGACTGGCGACGAAAACAAAATCTACTCGATGATTACAAACCTGATTAATAACGCTATCAAATTCACTCCCGAAAACGGCACGGTCTCTGTATCCGCAAAACTCGTCAATAATGAGCTGGTTATCAAGGTGTCTGATACTGGTATGGGCATACCAAAAGATGACCTGAACAAAATTTTCAGCCGGTTCTATCGCGTCCATCGGCCCGGCAAGCAAATCCAGGGCACAGGACTGGGCCTGGCAATCGTAAAGGAAATTATAATGAGACACGATGGCCGCATCGACGTCGAAAGCGAAATCGACAAAGGCAGCACCTTCACGGTATATCTGCCCGTCGCAACCCACCCCGCCCACATTACATCAAGATAATTATCCGTTTGTCATTCCCGCGAACTCGCCCTGTGGATGCGGGAATCCAGAGTTCGACATTCGATGTTGAACGTTCTACCTTCTGCCTGCCCCGAGCAAACGTAGTGCGTAGAATGAGTCTTCCGTCCTCTACCTTAAAATCCGCAATCCGCAATCAAAAATCATCCATCATAAATGGTTTTCCGCTCTTGACTTTCGGCCCCTCAGGCGATAACCTTATCACATAATATTGGGCAGCCCGTTTGAGCAAGGGATTGCCTTTTTACCACCAAGATACAAGGTTTTAAAATTCAATTTCCCTTGAGTTTTGGCGGTTAAGAAAAGCAGTTAAGGACGGCTAAAATTTATGAAAAGAGAATCAGGGCAACCAGAACTGCCCCCGCCAGTGGGCAGCAGAGTCGAGAATATTCCTATTCTCGACGAGCTGAAGAACTCATACCTCAATTACGCGATGAGCGTCATCGTATCGCGTGCCCTGCCGGACGTCCGCGACGGCCTGAAACCCTCTCAAAGACGAATCTTAGTCGCGATGAACGACCTCAACCTCGGCCCCCGAAGCAAGCACCGCAAATGCGCAAAAATCGTCGGCGACACCGGCGGAAATTATCACCCGCACGGCGACCAGGCGACCTATGGCACTCTCGTCCGGCTGGGCCAGGACTGGAATATGCGTTACACACTGGTTGACCCGCAGGGCAACTTCGGCTCAATTGACGCAGACCCACCCGCCGCTATGCGTTACACCGAGGCCCGAATGACCGCATCCGCGACGGACATGCTCGAAGACCTCGAATACGAGACGGTCGATTTTGTTCCTAACTACGACGAGACAAGAACGGAGCCAACTGTCCTGCCCTCGAAATTCCCGAACCTGTTAGTCAACGGCTCAACCGGCATCGCCGTCGGTATGGCGACCAACCTCCCGCCTCACAATATCGGCGAGGTTTGCGACGCACTGCTTTTGGTCATCGACGACCCGAAGTGCGGCTTCAAAGATATAATGAAAAAACTCCCGGGGCCCGATTTCCCAACAGGCGGAATCATTTGCGGCAAGCAGGGAATTATCGATGCCTATTTCAAAGGCAAAGGGCACTTAGTCGTCAGGGCCAAGACCGAGGTCGAACAGTCAAAAAGGGGAAGAGAATGTATCATCATAACTGAAATCCCCTATATGGTGGTCAAGACGAGCATCGTTTCGAAAATCGCCGACTGCGTCCGCGACGGACAAATCGCCGAGATTTCCGACGTCAGGGACGAGTCAGACCGCCATGGCATGAGAATCGTGGTCGAAATCAAAAAAGATTGCGACGCACAGGTCGCGCTGAACAAACTTTTCGAGTTCACCCAGTTGCAGACCACCTTCGCCATTGCCAATGTCGCGCTGGTCAACAACAGGCCCGAAACGCTCAACATCCGCCAGATGCTCGACCTGTTTATCGACCACCGCAAAATTGTCATCCGCAGACGAAGTATATTCCTGCTCAAACGCTGCCAGAACAGGGCACACATCCTTGAAGGTCTGATTCTGGCGGTCAGCGACATAGACGAAATAATCGAGCTTATAAAAAAATCTCCCGACGCCCCCACCGCCAAGCTGAACTTAATGAAAAAGCCGTTGAAACTGGCGGAAACGGAAACCCTGCGCAAACTCCTGTCAAAGGAATTTATAAAAGAAAAGACAAAGGAAAAGCAGTTCCTCACAGGCCCGCAGGCAGACGCCATCCTGACAATGCAATTACAACGGCTGACGGGGCTTGAAATTGAAAAGCTCGCGAAGGAATACAGCGGCCTGATTGAGCAAATCGAAGGTTACGAGGCGATTTTGGCCAAAGACGAAGTGCTGATGAAAATCATTCGCACGGACATCAACGATATTAAGACCAAATACGGTGACGCCAGACGCACGGAAATAAGGGCACAACAGGCTGAATCATTCGACCTTGAAGACCTTATCGCCGACGAAGAGGTCATCGTTACCGTCAGCCACTCCGGCTACGTCAAGCGAATGCCCATCGACACCTACCGCAAACAGGGGCGAGGAGGCCAGGGCGTCATCGGCTCCGATACCAAGGAAGGCGACTTCATCGAGCACATGTTCACCGCCTCCACGCACGACTACCTGCTCATTTTCACCAACCGCGGCAAATGTTATTGGCTAAAAGTTTACGATATTCCTTCCTTGACGCGGCAGAGCAGGGGAAGGAGTATCGCAAACCTGCTCAACCTCGGCGACCAGACAATCGCCTCGGTCATTAATGTTGCCAAACTCGTCGAAAACGAGGAATTATCCGAAGATAAACAACTGCAGCTTGTTATGGCGACACAGAACGGGCTAATCAAAAAGACAAAACTCTCAGCATACAGCCACCCGCGATCCGTGGGTGTCACCGCAATCAAACTCGACCCCAACGACACACTCATCGAGGTCGCCCAGACTACCGGCAAAGACCACATAATCCTCGGGACACGCGACGGTATGGCCATCAGGTTCGACGAACAGCAGGCACGGTCAATGGGCAGGGTATCGAGGGGCGTCCACGGAATCAGGTTACGTTCCGGCGACGCAGTTGTTGATATGGTCATCGCAGAAGAAGGAGCGTCATTGCTGACCGTCTGCGAAAAGGGCTACGGCAAACGCACCTCGCTCGAAAATTACCGCTCACAAAACCGCGGTGGCGTAGGACTCATCAACATCAAAACAACCGACCGCAACGGCAAGGTCGTCGCCCTCAAGGCAGTCCAGTTCGAAGACGAATTGATGCTGATTACCGCAAATGGAATCATCATCCGCACGGGCCTCGACCAGATTCGCCCAATAGGCAGAAACACACAGGGCGTCCGGCTGATTAAGCTCAAAGAAGGCGACAAGCTCGTCGCTGCGGCAAAAATCGGTCCCGAAGTAGCGAAGGAACAGTCCGACGACGCGACGATACAAAAAGCCGAAATGCCTCCGCAGGAAGAAACCGAACCCGGCCCCGAAGAGCCGGAAGAAGAACCGCAGGACAAGCCTGAAGGCAAGCCAAAATCAAAACCGGAAAAGAACGAACCTAAAGATAAGGGCAAAAAGCCGGACAAAAAAACCCGCAAGTAAAATCGGCTTATAGAAATGCAGGCGGGAGCAGCTATGGCAAAAGCCGGCGATAAAACAAAAAGCAACCAATCGCTTGTTTATGTAATCGCAGGCGATGACCCCTCGTTAGTCAACGCCAAATACACCGAACTTATCGACCAGCTTGTCCCCCCCGCCGAAAGAGACACAGGCCTGTTGGTCGTCGATGCCGACAAAGCCGTCATAGGCGAAATTTTAGACGAGCTTCAAACCATTCCTTTTTTCACAAAAAGGAAAATTGTCGCCCTGAGAAACGCCGACAAATTCATCTCCGCCGGCGGCGATGAAGAGAATGAACAAGACAAGCAGGACGGCCCAAGCGTCCCTGCCGGTGCCAGCAACCGTGAAATCCTCGAAAAATACTTTGAAAACCCCTCCCGGACGGGAATTCTGGTAATCACGGTCAAGAGCTGGCCGAAAAGCACGCGATTAGCGAAAAAACTGCCCGCTATCGGAACACTGTTAGAGGTTAAATCGCCCAAGGGACAGGACCTGACCCATCGTCTTACCGATTACGCACGCGAGGCACATAGCAAATCAATCGATTACAGGACAGCGGAATTGCTCGTTGAGCTTGCCGGTGACAACATTACTCAGTTATATACCGAAATCGACAAGCTCGCTGCATACGCTGGAAATGAAAAGGCCATAACAGCTGCTCATGTCGAAGCGCTTATAGGCCGGAATCGGGAATTCGACGCCTTCGAGGTCATCGAATCCTGTCTCCAGCGGGAAACCGGCCCCGCGATTGAACGTCTTCGCAAAATGTTCGCCGAGGACAAGTCAGCGGATTATACAACAGTCGGCGCATTCGCGTTTCACATCCGCAGATTGTTTACCGCTAAAAAGATGCTGATGGAAGGACAATCCCAATACGAGGTCGCGGGAAAAGCCCGCATTTTTTACAATAAAGAGGCACACTTCTCGCTGCTTAAACGATTGACGCTTAAGCAATTAGGCGACCAGTTGCAGCAGTTGGCCGAAACAGATTACGCCATAAAACGAGGGCTCGCCCAGCCCAGAATCGCAATTGAGCAGTTCGTCTTGCAATTGGCAGCACTGTAATTTTATGAAGTCCAAAATAATCCGCCTCGAAAGATATTACACCATAAAAGCTCCACGAGAGGCTGTTTACAGAATTATCACCGACTTTGAGAACGTGCCGAAGTATTTTCCATCCGTCGCCAAGTCAGCACAGTTTATTAATCGTGACGGCAATAATTTCGTCGTAGAAGCACAGACCAAGGCGTTTTTCGGCAGCAAAACATTCGCCGTGCGTATGGAAGGCAGGTTAAACCCGCCTGCAGGATTCGCCTCGACTAATACTTCATCTCTGGGAATCGAACGCGAAGTTTTTACGATGGAAGAAACGCCTGAGGGAACAAAAATCCACTATATCAATGACGTTGAAATAACCAGCCCGCTTTTTCGCCTGTTCGGCGGATTACTGATAAAGAACATTGCCCTGAAATACTGGGAACACGCCGTGTTCGACAAACTTAAAAAAATGCTTGAAAAATAACGATACAAAAAAAGGGCCTGAGCAAATCTGCCCAGGCCCTTTTATCTTCTTAATCCTGAATAGAAACTACGCCAGACTGCCAACCTTTGTGTTGGCCGCGGTTGCGTCCTCAGATATCTGGTGAATGGCTTCGTCAGTCTTCGTCAGTCGCTGCTGCTTCTTTGAAGGCGTGTTTGTGTTATCCTCGGAATGACTATCAGCCGAACCAATCTTGCCGTCAACAAGGAACACAAGCTCATTTGCGACTTTATCCATTGCCCCGGCTTCGGCGCTGAGCTGGGTCGATGCGGATGCGCTTTCTTCGGCACTGGCAGCGTTTTGCTGAGTGGTGCTGTCCATCTGGGAGACAGCCGTGTTGACCTGGTCAATACCCTGTGCCTGCTCTTTCGATGCGGCGGCAATTTCATTGGCTATCTCATTGGTCTTGGAGATGCTCTGAGTGATATTCGCAAAAACCTTGCTGACTTCACCGGCAATATCCACGCCGTTTTTCGCGTTATTTACCGACTGCTCAATCAGAGTAGTCGTGTTCTTCGCCGCGTCAGCCGAACGCTGCGCCAGCCGACGCACCTCTTCGGCGACAACGGCAAAACCCTTGCCTGCCTCGCCCGCGCGGGCCGCTTCGACCGCCGCGTTAAGTGCCAGCAGGTTTGTCTGGAAGGCGATTTCGTCTATGACCTTGATAATCTTGGCTGTCTCATTTGAGCTTTTCTGGATTTCAAGAATCGCGCTGTTCATCTTCTCCATTGCACCTCGCCCCTCATCTGCGCCCTTTTTGGCCTCTTCAGACAAGTTGTGGGCATGTTCTGCGTTATCCGCATTTTTCTTTGTCATCGAGGCCATTTCTTCCAGGCTGGACGACGTTTCTTCAAGCCCGGCGGCCTGTTCGCTTGCTCCTTTAGCAAGTGTTTGTGAAGCGCTCGATACCTGACCTGCGGCAAGAGTAACATGGCCCGCGATATCTTTCAGCCGGCTGCTGGCATTGCGTATCGGCCGCACAACCCCGCGTGCAACTATGGGAATCAATATTACTGTAAGGGCAACAAAAAATACGGCAGCAATAGAAATATTTATCGTCCTGTTCATAGACAGGGCCTTTTCGTATGAAACCTTGCCCTGGCTGACCGCGCCGGCAATCCTGTCTCGCTGGGTACCGATGCTCTCAAGAACTTTATCTTTTGTCAGCTCAACAAACAGCATTCCATAAAAATCGCCTGACCTGAACGCGGGATTCAGACGTACAGTGTCGCCGTCCGCCACCAGCGGTTCATAAAAACGCAGCGTTTTATCGGATTCGGCAGTGCCTCGAACAACGAGCTTTCCTGTTTTCTTCGCTTCTTCCAGCACATCTGCCGGAATCTGTCTGTTGGTGCTGCTGGAATTCGAAGACAATTGAAGCGTGCCGTCCGGTCCATAGAGCGCAAATTCCTTGAGTTGGTCGAGCTGGCCCTGTTTATCCGCCAGATGCTGGAACTTTACGGATTCACCTGGTTGTAAGGAATCGCCCGCCCCTATTTTCATCTCCTTGATAAGATCCCTGGCCAATTGTTCGCTGATTTTCATGAAATCAGCAGTCGTCTGTTCCTTCATTTCGTTCATGGAAGCGCTGAACTGGCTGAGCACCTTCTCAAAGTTGGTTTTTGTGAAGTAACCGGTGGTCAACTGGACAACCACCGCAAAAATCACAAACGGGATCAGCGTGGTCGCAAGTATCTTTTTGGCTAAGCTCATTTTCATCATGCTCATTTTGCGGCTCCTTTACGGTCTTGTTCGGTATAATTCACGGCATGCTGGTTCTCGCCCTTACGATAGAACGGAAAATCTTTTTTAATGCTGAAGAATGGTGAACTGCACCCTATACATGGAGCGGCAGCACGGATGCACCAGTTGACGCCGCTGTTCCACTGGCGGTTAGGGCATTCTGTGTAGCTTATAGGCCCCAGGCAGCCGAGTTTGAACAGGCATCCTTCTTGGTCGCCGAGATATTGCGCGAATATCTTACGTGTATAATAGTGATATCGCGGGCACTCATCATGGGTTGAGTAGCCGTAGAACATTTTCGGTGTTAAATGCTCCGGATGCACTTCCGGGTAACCTTTCGCGGCTACATAAGCTATTGTGCCGACTATCGCCTTTGGATGCACCGGGCAATTCGAACAGTTGATGAGTTTGCCTTTCACGGCAAAATTGTTCTTTTTCATAAAATCCATCACGCTCATCGCCCCTGTCGGGTTGCCCTCGGCCGCAGGTATGCCGCCGAAACATGCACAGGTGCCTGCCGCTACAACCATTTTTGAACCAGGAATTAACTTCATGAGGATATCTTTAATGCTCTGTCCGCCGATGACGCAGGCTTCGGGCATTTCTGGTATAGAACCTTCGATAACTAGTATGTAATCACCAGTGGCACGTGCCTTTTCGAGATTATCCATAAAGGTCTGGCCCTGCGATGCCCCAACTGTCTGATGAACTGCCAGGGAGATAAACTTTGTCAGCAAATCAACAGGGTCCGGGTCTGTAGTATTGAGCAGCGAGACAGAATCACCGCTGCATGATTGTCCCTGCAACCATATTACTCGCATGGTTGTCGTGAGCTTTTCCAGCCCGGCTGCGAAAATTTTTGCGGCACCGGCCGGCAACGACGCCCCGGCTGCGAGCATCGCACCAATTCTCATAAAATCTCGTCTTGTAAATGCTTTTGTTTCCATTGGTTATATTCCCTTCACTAAGAACGTGTTATTTAGCTTTCGTTTAATGAACAGCACAGGCGAGACACGGGTCAAATGACCTTACAATTCGACCCGGTTCAATCGGCTGAGTCGCGTCCGCTACTATCGTGCCCTCCAGCGACTTCTCAACTGCGCCGGGCCTGCCCTGGTCATCACGCGGCGAACAATTCCACGTAGTCGGCACAACACATTGATAGTTCTTGATTTTGTAATTATCCAGGACAAGCCAGTGACCAAGAGCACCGCGAGGGGCCTCGGTCAGTCCGAAACCCTTCCCGGACTGTGGAATGTCAAAATCCTTCGCGGCGGGCTTATCAAGCTCAATTTCATCGAGCCATTGGTATGCCTGTTTGGCAACACTCATCGTCTCAAGACCACGGGCAAGGTGTCTGCCAAGAACCGAGTTCAACTTCTCTGGAGCTAGCCCAAGCGAACCGAGGATGTCGTCGATTTGCTTTTTAACAGGATGGCCGCCGGGTGTATAATAAGCGACCATAGTTCTGGCCAGAGGCCCTACCTCCATAACTGCGTTTCTGTATCGCGGCGCCTTGAGCCAGCTATAGCCCTTCTGGGGGCTGGCTATTGTCTGTCCCTCGTATGGATGCAGCCCCGAAGCCGATGAAAACCGCGAGTTTGCGACATACTCGCTTATTTGTTTGTTGTCGAGTGCCTCCCATTTGCCATCAATAACCGTGCCGGCGGGCAGGAATTTGCGGATTCCCTCGCCCGTCGCCTCTTCCATCCGGAAAACACCATAGCTCAGGAAGTTGCCGTAACCTTTTCCTATGTCCCAATATTGCGGATATGCCTTTGCCGCGGTAACAAGGTCAGGTATGTAACTGTTTTCGATAAATGTCACCAGCTTGTCTAATCGTGCGCGATAAGCAAGAACCCTCTCGATATTCGGCATCTGCGTTACACCGGTTGGAACAATCGCCGTTGAGTGAGGCAGTTTTGCTCCGAATATAGCGGCCATTTCGTGCGCCATCGTCCGCATTTCGAGCGATTTGGCGTAATTGGCAATAAGGTGCCAGTTTATTTCATCTGATTTGATGTACTGGTCGACTTCATACCGCGGAAGGAATGGGGCCGCCGGAAATACGTCTTTGGTCGCCAGAGCATTTTCAACCCATGATTTCAGTGCAAGCAGCGTCCTGTCGCTGCCGTTGTATTTCAAAATCGCCTTGATATCAACAAAATCCAGCGCAGCGAGGATGTAGAAATGCAGGATGTGCGACTGAATATAATTGGCGGCAAAAATCAGGTTCTGAAGAAGCCGGCCGTTATGCACAGGAGTGATTCCATAAGCCATTTCCTGTGCCTCCACCGAGGCAATAGCGTGTGATATCGGGCAGACGCCGCAGATTCGCTGCGTAATCTGCTGAGCGTCGAGCGGATCACGGCCTTCGAGGATTTTCTCTATACCGCGGAACATCTCGCCTTCACATTTTGCGCTGGTTATTTTCTGTGTGCCGTCCGGCAGCGATTCCGTTTCAGTATGGATTGCCAGATGTCCCTCGATACGAGTTAAGGGGCTTATTGTTACAGTATTAGCCATTGGCTCATCTCCAAAAAATTAGGGATTGCTTTGCCGTCGAGGGTATGTGTAATTCAGACGGCGTTAGTGACTGCTGTACCAATCGACTCAAAAATACTTAGGATTGATAAGGGTTTCCCCCTACAGCTAAACATAGATTTAACAATAAATACTGATCATGATTATTCTGGGAAAATCCCACTAAATATCAGAACATAACAGCAATACAAAATTTGTCGTGATGCAGAATTGTCGTTTATATCGTAATATGGGACTATGTATTCTTGCCAACTTTCCCTTAATTGAAAATTCGGGCAGTGAAAAAGTTTACCCAAGAGAGCAGCCGATTTGCTATTCGTCCTGTCTTACGTAGCGAAAGTGAAGGCGGAAGTACAGCGTAGAACAGAGTGGGCGGGATTCGATTTGCCTTCCCTATGTGAGGTACTTAATAGCAAGATTTTACAGCTTAATTCGAATTACAGCAAAGACTTAAAATCTCTCGTTGATTTACTATTTCTACACGATTTTTCCTATCTCAGACTTGAGTTTGAGGGCAATTTAAGGGTGATTTTATCTGTCCTTGAGCAAGCAACGTATAATTGACTCACATGTTCTTACAATGGCGAACAACGATACTGTACTGTATGTGATTACACAAATTTTGTTGGATTGTACTGCTTCCCGCCAAGAAATAGACTGAAGTAAGGTGGTATTTCTTAACATAGGTACAGATTATGCAACGGAGAAAATGGTCTTAAAAGGACAACCTAATTATCGTATAGAAAGGGCTATCACATGCTAACTTTCAAAATCAGGCAGGCTATATCCTTGTCCGCATTTAATGATGGAATCGGTGATTGCAGAACACCAGTTGTAACGTTAATCATAGCCGGTATTGAATATTTTCCTGTCCATGTATCGTAGTATTTAATCCCATAATTTCCATTTTGTAAGCTGGATATAGTCAATGTAGAATCGCTGAGTGTGGATGACGTATTATTTCTCAACCAAACAAACATTCTGTTGTTGCTTTTAAGAGCCATTGTCTCTATTCCTGTGCCGGCATTTACAGACAAGGGTGTCAATAAACCGCCGCTTCCAGAGGTCATCTGATTGCCATAAGTCGAGACGGCTTTGAAAACATCCCAGTCATTATCCGCAAAGGATTCCCACCACCACGTCATCGGCAGAATTGGTGTCGACGAAAACATCCCGCGCCACATGCCCATATGCAATTCTCTCCTAAAAGTAGGATGCGATTCTTTTGTCCCGGCATTTTCCCAACTGTACGCGAATTCGCCGGTAACATAAGGTTTGTTGTAAGAGTTTACGAAAGAAGTAATTCCATCATAAATATTATCTGTTGTGCCGTAAAGGTGGGTCTGAGAAAAGTCCAAGTCTTTCAAATTCCAAAGCCTCGGAATAGTTTTATGGCTGCAGCTCGTGGAAACTAAATGTTCAAACGGATCGATGCTTTTTAAGTATGCGGACATTTCCTTATGCCACGACACAATATCCTCAGCCGGTGTGTTCACGTCACCGTCATTATATGCATGATCTACTTCGTTAAAGAATTCAATCACGCCTAAATGCTTATTGTATCCCCATCGAGCGATAACGTAGCGAAGCCTTTTCTTGTACATCTCTTTAGCGGCAGAATTTGAGAAAAATGCCGCCGCATTCAAGCACGGACCGCCGTTAGCGATGTTGTACGGATTATCCGTCCAGTAATCTCCGCCGCCCCATGGGTCTTTCACCGATTTAAAAACTCCGTGAAAATCCAAGGCCAGCATCACATATAATCCATTCCGTTCGGCTAGGGAAAAGATCGTGTCCAATCTGGCGGCTGCAGTTTCACTATATCGACCAGACCCCGAGTTTTTCCATTCCAGCGGCGCATTCCATGGGCACATCCATAAACGGGCAAAATTGCAGCCGTTGGCACCCAGCAGCGGGAACATATACTCATATTTGTATTTCTGGTCCTCGTTTGGCCGCGGATCCCAGCAAACATTTTCGCCGATTCCTCTAAATGGTTTTCCTGAATCGTGCTGAAGAAAATAATTCGACTTAGGATTCAAATGAAGAAAACCGTCTTTATTGGAATCTTTCACAGTTAAGTAAAAAACATCTGATTTGCCTTCCGGCGCCCCTTTGACAAAAACCTTTGCCTGATATGAATATTGCCCGACTTTTCTCGGCGTGAATCGTCCCTGCCATTGTGAAGCACCAGAATTCCCGAAAACATAAAAACATGGCAAAATAATTTGGTTACTGTTGGGATCTGCAAACACAATATCGACCTTAATATCATCAGGGTTATAAGGATTTGAATACGGCGAAGCTGAATTGATATCAAAGAATACACTACCGTATCTTTCCGCCACCTGCTTTGATGGAACAATCGTCAATGCGCTAATCTCTGCTCTTATGGCTGTTGTGGAAAATATCGTCATCAGGACGCACAAATAATATGGCATTGTTTTCATAAATATTTTCCTGTTTTACTGAATTACTAAAATCACCCTATGCACACTTACCTAAATGTGTACCAAATTCTAAAGGCGCTGTCGATATGTTTTGCGTACACGAATTACATAGTGCGAGTATTACGACAATTCAATCTTCATTACGGGCTGACAATTATCCGACAGGCTATATCCTTGTCCGCTGTTAAGGAGGGAATAGTAGATTGCAGAACGCCGGTTGTAACAGTAATCACGGTCGGCGATGAATACGTTCCTGCCCATGTATCGTAGTATTTGACCTCATAATTTCCGTTTTGCACACCGGATATGGTCAGTGTCCGGCCGCTTATTGTGGATGATGTGCTATTTCTGAGCCAGACAAACATTTTATCAGTGGTCTGAACGCCCATTGCCTCCATGCCTGTGCCTGCGCTTACAGACAATGATGCCAGGAAGCCATTGCAGTCAGAAGTAATCTGATTGCCGAAAGCCGAGGTTACGCTAAAAACATCCCAGTCGTTATAACCCGCAAAGGATTCCCACCACCACGTCATCGGCAATATTGGTGTCGGCGAAAACATCCCGCGCCACATACCCATGTGTAATTCTCTCCGAAAAAGAGGATGTGTTCCGCTTGTTCCCGCGTTTTCCCAGCTATAGGCGAATTCACCTGTTACATAAGGCTTGCTGTAAGAGTTCTCGTAAGAAGTTATTGTGCTGTAAAGGCCGTCCGTTGAGCCATAAGGATGAGTTTGAGAGAAGTCCAGATTGCTTACGTTCCACAGACCGGAAATAGTCTTCCAGCTGCAGCTTGTCGTAACCAAATGTTCAAATGGATCGATACTCTTAAGATAGGTTGACATTTCATTATGCCAGGACACGATATCCGCGGCCGGTACCTCGGCATCGTCGTCATCATAAGTATGGTCTATCTCGTTGAAAAATTCCATTACGCCCAAATGAGGGTTATATCCCCATCGGGCGATGATATAACGAAGTTTATTTTTATAAATATTTTTTGCTATCGGATTGGAGAAAAATGCCGCTGCAGTCGCACAAGGCCCGCCATTAATGCTGTTATACGGATTATAAACCCAGTCGTCGCCGGTACCCCATATATTCTTCACTGATTTAAACTCTGAGTAAGTATCTATTGCCAGCATCAGATACAAACCATTCTGCTCTGCCAATGTAAGAACTTGGTCGAATCTCGCCGCAGCATTTTCATTATACTGACCGAGTGTTGCCCACTCCAGCGGCATATTCCAGTTGCACATCCAGACGCGGGCAAAATTGCAGCCGTTGGTACCCAGCAGCGGGAACATATATTCATAAGTATATGTTTGATTGTCGCCGGAACGAGGATCCCACGCTACGTTTTCGCCGATTCCCCTGAAAGCCTTCCCTGAATCATACTGCATAAAATAATATGAATTCGGATTCAAATGGATAAAACCGTCTTTATTGGAATCTTCCACAGTTAAGTAGAAAACATCTGAGCTGCCGTCAATAGCCCCATTGACAAACACTTTCGCCTGATATGAATACTGTCCGGTTTTTCTCGGCGTAAATCTTCCCTGCCAATGTGAAGCGGCAGCATTTCCGGAAACATAGAAACACGGCAGAATAATTTGGTTGCTGTTGGGATCTTCAAACACAATATCGATGCGAATGTCATCAGGATTATACTGATTTGTATATGGCGAAACCGAATTGATGTCAAAGAAGACGTAGCCGTATTTCTCAACTGTCTGCCCCGACGGTATAATCGTCAGCGGATTCGAATAGTTCACCAGCCAGTTATTCGTTATTTCAAGCAGATCGTTCCAATCCTCAGTTTGCTTCCAGTCGGCCGCAAGCAGCGCAAAATCAGTGAAATTCACATACAAATCATTATTTAGATCTCCGGTATGCGGCGAAGGCGGCACTACAGTTATTCCGGTCAGAGAGGCATCGTCAAATAGTACGCTTCTGAGCCATTGATCGATCTGGGTAGTGCCGATAACAGGCTTGACAATCGCAGTGCCCGCCGGAATGTTTGTAGAGGTAATAATATACTGATGCCAGGCATAATCCTTAGGCAGGCTAAAGAATTGCTGATCAGTTCTGAGCAAAGTGGAGGAAGCATTGTAGTATTCAATCTTCAAAACAACGGCGTTAACCATTGCCGAACCGGTGTTTGACCAGTTGTCTCTCGCATAGACTGACAACGTATATTCGGTTGAGTCATCATAAGCGATGCTTTGCGTTCCATATATGTAGGCGGAGTAAGGCGAAGTTGCATCATTAGTTTCAAATTTAGTGGATTTTGTCCCTGAATGGGCCGTACTTGAGGAAGCCACATAACCATTACTTGAGCTAACACTCCAGCCGGTCATATTGCTCTCAAATCCGGGATTGGTAAGCAGTTCCGCCCCAGGAGCAGTTGCAGCAAACATCACTATAAAAACAAATAAAAAACTCAGTACTTCCTTCATTCCGTTCTCCTATATGTGTATTCATCACCTGGCTGTGTGGCCATACCACTCAATTAAACGATAACCAACGACAAGACTCAAAGCTGTTTTAGGTCGGTTTACTTGCTGATAAAACCCCCGGTAATTTAATTACGATTCATGGACTGACTTTCTCTATCCAGCATGCTATATCCTTGTCTGCTGTTAAGGATGGAATCTGCGATTGGAGAACACCGGTTGTGACGCTAATCACAGTCGGCGTTGAATATGTTCCCAGCCATGTGTCGTAGTATCTGACCTCGTAAGTTCCGTTTTGGACTGGGGATATGGTCATAATTCTGCCGCTGATTGTTGAAGATGTATTATTTCTTAACCAGACAAATACCCTGTTGCTGTCTTTGAGTGCCATCGATTCTATGCCTGTACCGACATTAGGCGTCAGTTCCTGCAGTATGCCATTTGTGTCAGAAATCATCTGATTGCCGTAGGTAGCGGCTGGAGTGAACATATTCCAGTCGTTCCAGTCCGCAAAACTATCCCAAAACCATGTCAGCGGTACAATGGGCGTCGGCGAAAACATTCCCCGCCACAATCCCATGTGCAATTCTCGCTCGTAATCGCTCTGCGTTCCAATCTCACCAGGACCTCGCCAGTCGTATCCGAACTCACCTGCTACATACGGTTTATTGTATGTGGTTTTGAAACCGACTATTCGAGAATAAATATCATCTGTCGACCCATACGGATGGCTTTGGGAAAAATCCAAGCTACTTACGTTCCACAGGCCAGGAATATATTTATAGCCAGCACTGGTCGAAACTAAATGCCCAAATGGGTCAATACTTTTTAAATATGTGGCCATCTCAGCATGCCATGACACAATATCTGAAGCCGGTACATTCGCATCGCCGTCTGCGTATGCGCCGTCTACCTCGTTAAAAAACTCAACGACGCATAAGTGCGGATTATATCCCCATCGGGCAATAATATAACGAAGCCTTTTCTTGTAAAATTCTTTTGCAGCGGAATTTGAGAAAAACGCTGCCGCATTCGCACAGGGACCGCCATTAGCGGCATTATATGGATTATGAGGCCAATAGTTGTTGCCGCCCCAATAATCCGGAAGTGAGGCAAGAGCCGCGGTCCCATCCAGTGTCAGCATCAAATATATCCCGTTCTGGTCAGCCATGGAAAGAATGGTATCTATTCTTGCCGCTGCGGCTTCATCGTATCGTCCAAGTCCCGGACTAACCCATTCGAGCGGCATACTTCTGTTCCACATACATATCCATATACGGGCAAAATTGCAGCCGCTGGCACCCAGCCGCGGGAACATGTATTCGTATGTATAGTTCTGGTCGTCATATGCCGGCCGCGGGTCCCACGCTATGTTTTCGCCTATTCCTCTAAAAGGCTTTCCTGAATCATACAGAAAAGAATAATCTGACTGAGGATTTAAGTGAACGAAGCCGTCCTTGTTGGAATCTGCCACTGTGAGACAAGAAACATCTGACAGACCCTCAAGCACATCGTAGACATATACTTTTGCCTGATATGAATGTTGTCCAGCTTTTTGAGGAGTAAATCGTCCATGCCAATGCGAATTACCTGAGCTCCCAGAAGCGTAAAAACACGGCAGAACAATAGAGGTGTTGTTGGGGTCTTTAAACACAATATCAATGCGGATATCATTGGGATTGTAAGGATTTGAATAGGAGGCTGCCGAATTGATGTCAAAAAATACGTAACTGTATTTCTCAATTGTCGAGCCTGACGGCATAATCGTAACAGCGCTGGAATAATTTGTGAGCCATTTGTCCATCATTGAACTGAGGTCGTTCCAATCAGCAGTTTGCATCCACTCGCCTGCAAACAACGCGTAATCATTGAAGTTAACCCACAGGTCATTATTTAAGTCGCTGGTATGAGGCGGCGGAGGCTGTACAACTCTTCCGGTAAGCGAAGCATCGTCAAATAGTATGCTCACCTTATTGATACTTGTCCCGATGACAGACTTAATGGATGCGGTTCCAGCAGGAATATCTGTCGTGTCAAGAAAATATTGATGCCATTGGTAATCTTTCGCCAGAGCAATAGACCGTTGGTCAGTTCGTAAAAGAACTGAAGAAGAATTGTAATATTCGAGCTTCAGAGTGACGGCTTGAGATATGAATCCCGAGCCAGTTGACCAGTTATCTCTCGCGTAAACTGACAGAGTATATTCGTTTGAGCCGTCATAAGCGATGCTTTGTGCTGCAAATACATAAGCGGAGTAAGGCGCAGTGTCATCCCAGGTGGTAAATGCAGTGGATTTAGTCCCTGAATGTGCAGTGGTTGAAGCCGCCGTCCAACCGTTACTTGAGCTGACGCTCCACCCGGTCAGACCGCTTTCAAAGCCGGGATTAGTAAGCAGTTCTCCACCCGCAGAAAAGGCAGCAGGTATCACCATTAAGATAAAAAAATAAGCCAAGATGGTTTTCATTTATTGCCCCAATTAACTTTATTTTTACCATATTAACATTGTATATTCCATTGAAATCTTCCGAAGCCCCAGCTCCAACTCTTTCATGGTTTTTTAAGAGGGAACAAAAAAGTGAGGTGTTTTGTCTCGAAAAGCCATAATAAACCTCTTTATGGCGTTCTGACCCCAATTTTCACACGTAAAAAGTAGAATGTTATGCTATTATATAACAAACATAATAATATTGTCTGTTATCAAATAAATTTAAGCTCTCATAAAAAACATGTATTTTTCAAAAAATACATGTTTTTTGGGCATATTTGCTTGACATTGTTAGCGGGAAATACTATTTTGAAGTTAATGAAAGTACTTGAGTATGTAAGCGTAAGTACTTGTTTTAGGCTTATAATAATTTTGAATTCTTGTTTTTTTAAAAAAAATGGTTTTGAGAACGTATTTGCTTGACATTGTTAGTGAGAAATACTAAGTTAATGTAAGTACTTGCATAAATGGGGAAAGTACTTGTGTTAGGCTTAAAATAATTAAGAAGAGTTGAGAGAAAATGAAAAGTACAATTCCGAGCCTGAAAAAAGTTGCACATGCGGCAAATGTATCTGTCCCTACGGCATCCCGGATATTACACGGTAAAAAACTCGACCAATTTTCAGAAGAAACCAAACAGAGGGTACATGAAGCCGCTCAGCAGCTGCAGTGGCGTCCCAATTTACTTGTGCATGGGATGCAGACGGGAAAAACACGTACTATTGGGGTTATGGTCCCCCCCAGCAACTCTCACTGGGCAGACATTATCTTCGGTATCCACGACGGATTAATTCAACACGATCACATACCAATTATGCTGTGGGGTAAGCATTGGCGGGAAGACGAAAAACGATATGCCGGGGAAAGTCTTGAACAAATACACCGTCTTATCGACCGACGCGTCGAGGGTTTTATTCTCTGGCCTCCTTTGGTTGCGCCCTATTATGACCATATTGAAGAGATGCGCAATATCCCGGTAGTAACAATTGATAATGAGCTTCCTCCGGAATATGGCGCTGACTCAGTTGCCACCGATGAAGAAATGGGGGCAAAACTGGTTGCATCCTATTTGTTGGGCCTTGGACATCGTCACATTGCACACTTTGCAGGCTCGGGAAGTAAAATATACAGCTGGGCGAAGCTTCGCAGCGAATATTTTGAAAAGGAAGTAACCAGTGTTCCGGGGACAACATACATAACCGCGGAACAATGGCAGCACGATTACAATGAAGGTATCAACGTGGCAAAAAAACTGCTTCAAATGCATCCGAGGCCAACGGCGGTCTTTGCGGCAAGCGATTTGAGGGCACAGTATATCTATGATGCTGCATCCCAGATGGGCTTGAAGATTCCGCAGGATTTGTCGGTAGTTGGGTTTGGCGACCTTGCTAATGCCGCGGGATTACAGCCGCAGCTGACGACTGTACGGCAAAAATCATATGAGACAGGAAGTATTGCCGCCCGGCTTATACTGGAACGGCTGCAGAAAACAGATGGAGAACCTCACAATCCTCAAAGGGTTCGAGTCGGATGCGAATTAGTGATTCGCGATTCGACGGCCGCACCCCGCAACGGCGGATGAATCAATAAATAAACTATGTTGTTTTTGGCGGAAAGCCAACGGTATGAGAGAAATACAATGAAACTTATGGAGGACAAGATGAAAATTCGGAATTTGTGCGCAACGGTGTTGGTCGTTATCACGGTCGTAAATACTGCATTTTCAGCTACAAAGGCGCTGGAGTGGAAATTTGAGAACGATTTGAATGACACCAGCGGAAATGGCATCAACGGTATAGCTTGGGGGGGACCGGCCGCTTATGATACCGGTGTGAGCGGTCAAGCCTTTGTCTCAGACGGCAACAATAGTGTTTATAAAACCGGCATAAACACTGCGATTCTGCCGGTCCTTGCAGCTGATACCTGGACCGTCAACATCTGGGTTTGCCCTAATGGTCCTCAGACGTATATCGACGTTAATGGTGTTCAAAGAAGTTGGCGAATGGCTTGGCGCATCGGCAACAAGAGTAATAACTCACGTACTATCTATTGCAGCGATGCGGGATTTATAGCTTTTACGGACAGTAATCAAAGATACATAGGCACAGGCATTCCCTGGGATGTCAACCAGTGGCAAATGATAACTACTACTTATGATGGCAGCAACGTCCGTGTTTATAAGAACGGCTTATTAATCGGCAAGAAGTCATGGACTTTTCAAAATGCACCGGGCGACGTTAATATGCCGGATTATGCCTGGTCAGCAACTACTAATTTCTTTAAGGGCAAATTTGACGAGTTTACCGTCTGGCGCGGCGCCCTGACTCAACAGGAAATCATAGCTTTGATTCCGCCGGGGACAGTACCCGAAGGGGCATACTTGGATGAAATAGCCTACTATACTTTGGATGACCCATGCGAGGACGGGACCATGCCAGACCATTCAGGTCATTCAAATACTGCCACTCTTTACAATTACGGAACCGCTGAATATTTGATTTTTGCCGGCCCAAAGAGCGGGTCTCTTCTTTTCGACAACCAAGACTCCGGAAAATATATGTCGGTCGATTTGCCGACGGGCGTAACTGTTTCTCAGTACGCTCAACATTCAGTAGCGTTCTGGTTTAAATCAGGCTATCAGCCGTATAATGGCGCTTTCTACTCCGAAGGAATTTATCCCAAGACTACTGGAAGTCAGTTCCTAATTAGAGGTGATGCCGGCTCTACTGGAACCATCAAGGCCTACAGCAAGGACCAAAACTATAATATGCAATATTCACTCACCTATGATGCATCAGCTTATATGAATGGAACAACGTGGCATCATTTGGCCGTTACCTCTGATGGAGATAAGGCCAAATTGTATCTTGATGGGCAAGTTGTCACAGATACCAACGTAACGAGTATCGAAGGCAAAGGTTCCATGAATCAGACCAGTATTGGGTTTAATTGGGATTCCCTTGGTTATCTCGCTACGTGGGATAAAACTTATTTGGATGATTTTCATATTTACAAAGGGGTGCTTACACAGGGGCAGGTTCAGGCAATGGCCGCAAGGGGCAATGTTAATAACGATTTTGCCGTTGATTTTATAGACTTCAGCGTTATCGGAAATGAATGGCGCACTATTGATACGACATCCACTCCTGGCTCAACTTTGCTTGTCGATAATATGGAAGGGTCTCTGGCGAAATGGTCGGTATACGTCAGCGGCACATATACCGGCACAGGAACGATAAGTGCTACAACCAATGCCTATGCGGGCGCTAAGGCGATGCAATGGGATTATAATCTTCCCGCCAGAGTGGGCGGCAATTACACAAGCATTGTGTATGATTTTGGGGCGGGCACAGATCTAGCCGGGTATGATGCAATGAAACTGTATCTTTACAGACATGCCGGAAACACGCCCGAAGAACCTAACGGTGTGATGTACGTTCAATTCTACGACGCATCTAATACTTATAAAGCGGAGTCGCTGATCTACGGTCCCAATAGCGTCGTTCTGCCTGCAAACCAATGGGACGAATGGTACATAAATCTCAACGTAAAACTGCATAGTGGATCAGGTTATGTGGATAAAACATTGCTGAATAACATTCGTTATATAGTTATAGGCTGCGGCAGTTTAAAAGAAACTGCCCGTACAGGGGCGATAGATTTTGATGAAATTACGTTTGCTCGATATCCCATCTGTTCACCGTACCTTGATGGTGATATAGGGCCCCTTGAATTCAAGGACTGTAAGGTTGATTTGAACGATTTAGCAGTGTTTGCTGAAGACTGGCTGATTGGAGCCGAATAATCCGATATGAATATCATGGAGATTTGTTTACTAACGACGAACTCTTGATTTAACATTAGTTATGCGAAGGGATTTGTTTATGGAAAAGAAGAAGGCCTTTACGCTCGTAGAACTGCTTGTGGTAATCGCGATAATAGCCCTGCTTATGGGCGTATTGCTGCCGTCGCTTTCGAAGGCTCGTGAGCAGGCTCGCCAGATGGCTTGTAAACATAATCTGAAGACGCTTGTTTTGGCGTCCATGGCCTGGGCCGAGGATCACGATGGCTGGGCTATCCCCGGAGACTGGTGGAAAGAGCCTCGTCAAAATGAAGAGGAAAGCTCTCTTTTGCCTTACTTCGCTACCAAAAAAAGAAACAAAGACGGAGTGCTGGCCTGTCCGACTGCCAAACTTATAGATTTCTTTCATGTAGATCCTGACCATGACACCAAGGGAAATGAACGCAGATATACTTATGCGGCAAATGGTTATATAACATTAAATATGGCGTGCGGCAGTAGTGAAGGCAGTCCCGGTACGCGGGGACCGACAGACCCTCGCACGTGCAACGGATTTTATGGGCCGGATAATATTTACTGGACGGTACATGGCGTTACACCGATGATTCAGATTAGAAAACCGGCAGACACAGTTTTCTTCATTGACCATGAATACTATTGCGCTGTCAGCTGGACATTCGATCCAACAAGGGCGCTGAGCAGTTTTCCTGATGACTTTAGGTTTAAGACGCGCTGGCATAACATAAAGGCCGGCAGCGATTATGGTGTCGGCATGATCGGTTGGGTTGACGGTCATGCTTCCAAAGAACCGTCTGATTTCGCTGACAAATACACAGTCGGCGCCAAGACAATAATAAGATGGAAGTACTAC
>JBFZBL010000140.1:0-3781 GCA_041308485.1 Phycisphaerae bacterium
AGATATTATCGATTTCCGTTTTCAGCGATTTGTTTTTATCTTCCCCGATTAACATCTTGCGCCTGCATATCTCCAAAATAGGTACACATTCAAAAGCAGAGCCGCGAGCTATTCTGAAAAAATTGGTTCTGTCTGACTTGTGGAACCTTCCGTTACCCTCCGCGATATTTGTCGAAATAGACAACGCCGCCCGGCTCAACTGATCTACCAAATAATAATTGCCTTTGGGGAAATCTTTTGTTAATTCGCTGACTTCTTCCGCGAAATCAACGGCTTTTTGGTAAACGTCGAGATTTTCTAAGATAAACGCCATTCTCTGAAAATCGATAATCGAAAATTGACCACAATCGAGAATTTGGTCGACTATCAACTTTCGATTCTCGATTGCTCCGGTTAATTCCGCTCCCAGCGGAATTAACCTGGGGTACTAGGATTCGGACCTAGACTAACTGATCCAGAGTCAGTTGTGCTACCATTACACTATACCCCAATAAAAGTATTGACCACAGGCGCGCTTCTAATTTACACTGATTGCCATGGATTTGCAACTATTTTCAAACGACGTCAAAAACATAGCGGACGTTCTCAGGAACATCTTCCTGTCATTCATACCGTTGTTCGTTGCGGTGGACGCTATCGGCGTGCTGCCTATATTCGTATCACTGACAGAAGGCCTTGATAAACAGCAAAAAAACAAAATCATAGTCCAGTCGATGATAACAGCATTTTTGGTGGCGGTCGGATTTATCCTCGTCGGCAAACTGGTCTTCCGATTACTTGGCATCACAATCGGCGATTTTATGGTGGCAGGCGGGGCATTGCTTTTCTGCATAGCCATTATAGATTTGATAAACCCCGCCAAAGAAAGGCGTATTCCAGGCAAAGAACTCGGGGCGGTGCCAATCGGCACTCCGCTTATTGTGGGACCGGCTGTGCTGGCAACCTCGCTTGTGATAGTCCCTGAATACGGTTTGCTTCCGACCGTTGTTTCTGTGATTGGGAACATTCTTTTCGCTGGTCTTATCTTTAACGGCTCATACTGGCTGATAAAAGCTCTTGGAGAAGCGGGCACAAAGGCATTATCAAAGATAATGAGTTTGCTCCTGGCGGCGATTGCGGTGATGCTGATGAGAAAGGGCATCATGCTGTTTATCGGCCATGTTTAACGCACCATCAGTCCTTGACGAACGTATCGTGATTTAGGATGATATTGCCTCGGAGACAGATACTATGGCACTTGTAAAAGGCGGACAATCGTGGGAATACAACAACTGCCTGTTAATTGTCGCGCATCCCGACGATGAAACGCTGTGGGCAGGCGGCATAATGCTGCTGCACCCGCAGACACGATGGACGGTTATTACGCTCACCCGAAAAAGCGACCCAGACCGGGCACCTAAATTTCAACGAGTAATGGACTATCTCGGCGCCAAAGGGATAATGGGCGACCTCGACGACGGCCCTGAGCAGAAACCCCTTGCTGAAAAAGAAATCAGGAAAACGCTTTCGTCGCTGATGCCTATGGACAGATTCGACCTTATCATTACCCACAGCCGATGGGGTGAATACACCCGGCACCTGCGACACGAAGAGACAAGCAAAGCTGTCCTGATGATGCACAGCATAGGGGAACTTCCCGGCAAGCGGATATGGATGTTCGCGTATGAGGACGGAGGCGGCAAATATCTGCCTAAACCCAGCCGGGATGCCGACGTGCAGGTGTGGCTGCCTGAAAATATCTGGCAGGAGAAATACAAAATCATCACCGAAATGTACGGTTTCGGGGCCGACAGCTTCGAGGCGAAATGCTGCCCCAAACAGGAAACATTCTGGCAGTTCGGCGCAAATGTGACGGCAAAGCCCGGAGTTAAGAAATGAAAGTTCTGCTGCTTTACGATTACCCCCCTTCACCGGCAGGTCTGGCCACACAAGGACATTTGCTCCACCGCGGTTTGGAAGAGCTTGGTGTCGACGTTCACTCTGTAAATTTCGAATCGGCCCAGGAAAAGGAATGGTACTATCGCTGGTTTGAGCCTGACATAGTTGTCGGGGTTGGATACTGGGGACATACGCCTAATCTGGTGCTTCATCCGCAGCGATACGGGGCGCAGCCGGTGCCTTGGCTGGTCGCTGATGGTTATATGGGCGACTATCACGAGATACTTGAAGAACTGCCTTTGATACTTGTTACAAGCAACTGGGTAAAAAATGTTTATGTGCGGGACGGCCTGAGCGGCAGGAATATCGAGGTGCTGCCCGTCGGCTGCGATACCGACGCCTTCATACCGCGAGACAAAACCGACCTGAAGATTACAACGGTTCGCGAATCGTTAGGCGTCGCACCAGAACAGATAATGATTATGACAGTCGGCGGCGACGCTACTTCAAAGGGCGCGCAGGAGGTTATGCAGGCGCTTGCCCTGATTGACACAAAGGCGCCCGACTGGAAATATGTCTGCAAGGTCTGGCCTCAGCCGAGAACGGAACAGCAGAACATCATCGATATGAAGCTGGCTACAGACCTTGGAATCGAAAAGAACGTCATCTATACGACAAACGTAACAAGCCGGAATTTTATGCCTTATCTTCTGGCGGCCTGCGATATTTACGCGGCGCCGTCACGGCTGGAGGGATTCGGCATGATACAGGTTGAGGCAGGCGCATGCGGCAAGCCGGTCATAGGCATAAAGGCAATGGGAATGTTAGACACAATAGTTGATGGTGAAACCGGCTTTCTGGCGGAGGTCTCAACTGAAATCCGGCTCAGAGAAACAATTCTTAACGACGAATCAGGACAGAAAATCGGCCGCAAAGTGGTCTTCAAAGAGCCGAGAATAGTCGATTACAGGGCAAGCGTACACGACATCGCCAAATACCTGATGGAGCTGATGACCGACCCCGAGCTGAGAAAGAAAATGGGGAAAGCGGGCAGACAGCGGGTAGTCGAGAAATTCGATTACCGCGTCGTCGCAAAAAGATTCGTCGAGATAATCTCACAGCGATTGGGAATTTCATAAGGTGAATAGCACCACCATAAAGCTGATTGCCAGGGCAAAAGAGGCGGCGATAAGTGTTCTGCTTCACAACGCCCGCGGTCCCTGCAAGGGTCTTCCCCGCACAGCCGGCTGGGGCTATCCGGAACCATATACACGCGACCTTATGATATCGTCACTGGGTATCCTGCTGACGGGAAATGATGAGCTAATCAAATCCCTGCAAAAAACCCTCGAAACCCTCACCCGCAACCAAAGCCCGCAGGGACATATCCCGTCGCTGGTTCACGACCGCGAAGACCGCGGCTCAAGCGACTGCACTCCACTATTTTTGATATCTGTCGCCCTGTACAGACAGGTAACAGGCAGGAAAAATTTTCTTGAACAGGCAGTCAGAAAAGCGATTGTTTGGATGGAACATCAAAGCCCCACCAACCGCGTTCTCGTCGCACAACTGCCTACAAGTGACTGGCGGGATGAACAGTGGGTGCTTGGGTATGGTCTGTATGTAAACACCCTCGTATATGCCTATCTGCATTTATTCGGCCAGCACCGGCGAGCAGCGGACCTCAAAGAGCAGATGGGCAGATTTTTTGTGCGCAGCGACAGGCAAAACCGGCACATACACGAAGGGCTTGTCCTGCCGAATAAGCCGTATTACGCGATGTGGGCTTATAAGATCTATAGAAGCGAACGCTTCGACCTGTTAGGCAACTCTATTGCAATTCTGACCGGACTCGTATCCACATCAAGGGCGAGAAGAATCATATCGTGGGTCGAGACGGAAT
>JBFZBL010000141.1:0-7066 GCA_041308485.1 Phycisphaerae bacterium
AAGGCCGAGATTAAGTATGACCACCATAGCCGGCAGTGCGGCTGCCTGCATATTATTAACAAGCATGCCAACAGCATAGGCGGCTTTGTGGGTAACAGGAATACGGTCCTCAGGGGCTGTGATGTAATGTTCTGATTTACTCACTTGAACCTCTTTTCTAATGTCATAAATTAATATTGGGGTAAACAGCCCCTGCCTTTTCTCAGCTATGTTAAAAAACATGCCTTAAAGTATTCTTATTGGTAAAATATAGTAGTATTTGTATCCAAGTCAAGATGCTCTTGACTAGTGCGCAGTGTTTTTTTATAATAGCAACCGGTTTCTATACCATAATAGAGAATGGATGGTTTTTGTCGCATAGCTTGCGACCTTCTAAAATTAAGTGCGAAAGACCCAAAGTATGGTTCAAAAACAACGTTTTTAAGGTGTACTATGAAAAACATATTCATTATGGTGCTGGCTGTTGCTCTGATTGCGGGTTTCTGTATCCCGGCGATGAGCAGCGAGAAAAGTTTAACAACAGACAACCAGAAGGCAGGTGAAAAGCACAGCTTCACCGTGAAACAGGATGCTGATGGGAAGTTCTGGTTTGTCGACCCTCAAGGACGCAGTTTTCTATCTATCGGAATCAACAATATTACTCCGTCGGCGTGGAATCCCCGCCCCAATACCGATTATTACGATGCAGTTAAGACGGTCTTTGGGGGAGATTTCGCAAAATGGAGAGAGGATGTTTTAGGCATATTAAGTAAAAATGGTTTCAACACTTTAGGGGCTTGGTCAGACCCCGGACTTTATGACACTCAGGTTTACGGAACTATATGTTTGTACGTTGCTGGTTATTCTAATGAGCGGTGTCTCGACGGATTCAAGCCGGATTTCGAAAAAAGCGTTATGGAAAACGCCAGGCAAATGCTTTCCAAATATAAAAACATAGATAATGTCATTGGTTTTTTTCTCGATAACGAAATGCCATGGTATGGTAGAAATGGCTGGGATGACATACCCAATTATACCCTGCTGGAAACCGCCATCGAGCTGCCTGTTTCTCATCCTGCTCATCAGGCCGCAATACAGTTTTTAAAATCACGATATCCTGTGGAAAGAAGTTTTAACGAGGCATGGGGAGGAAATCTAAGTAACTGGGATGATGTTAACGTTGGAATGATGAGGCGATGTTTGAACGATAAAACACAAAAAGACAGAGCTGAGTTTACATATTTGGCAGCTGAGAAATTCTTTGCTCCCGCCTGCCGCATTGTGCGCCATCTTGTACCGGGCAAGTTAATTCTTGGGGTACGCTTCGCCGGTCATGGCGCTGCAGCTGGGGCGATAGAGGCCTGCGGCAAATACTGCGATGTAGTATCATTTAACAATTATCAAAAATCACCAAAGGCAGATGAACGCATGTTGGCCAGCTATTATATTCTGAGCGGCAAAAAGCCGCTGATGGTGACAGAATATGCCTGGCGGGCACGCGAAAACACCAGCGGCAACCCAAATACCGGTGGGGCAGGTGCCGTGGTTGAGACACAAGTCCAGCGAGCAGCGAACAGCAAGGCCTATGTTGAGAGCATGGTTTCTTACCCGATGGTCATTGGCGCACATTGGTTTGAATTCGCAGACCAGTCACCGCAGGGACGTTTTGACGGCGAAAATTCCAACTATGGTGTTGTTGATATAAAGCACCGGCCTTATACAGAAGTTCTGGCGGTTATAGCTCAATCCAACACTACGCTAAACAAAATTCACGCTGAGTCCGGTATCAAGGAATTAAAATCTCTGCCCGATCAATCCAAAGTCGTCTTCGAACCGGCCCAGCAAACTGAAAAACCGCCGACACTTAACCTTTTGAAATGCGAATTTGTGCGGGTACCGGAATTATTCAGCGCAACTGATGCAAATCTTTCCCTCAAACAGCAACCGGATGTATTGACAATCGAATATAATACCGGCAGCGATTGGGGCTGCGGCGTATTATTTTTCGGCCCTAAAATTTACTCTTTGAGAAAAGAACCGGGATTTGCGACCGATATTAGCGGCTATAATGCCTTGGAGATCGACATCTGTGTTCCGAAAGGTGTTTCATTTGAAGTAGTGGCCGATGAAGCGGGCGTAGCGGAATCGGTAAGCTTTAACTATAATACGGAGGCCGGCGACGACGGGGAATCATTTGCGTTCAAGACCACTTTGGGCACCGGCAAAAGGGAAACCATAAGATACGATTTTGACAAAATGCTTGTCCGAACGACATGGGGCAACCAAAGAGGTGCAAGAAAAATCGACCTAAACGCTATGAAGGGCCTCGGTTTATACCTGCACGGCGGACAGGGCAAAGGACAAATCGAACTGTATTCTTTCCGTCTGGTCAGGTAAGCAATGAAGGACAGTCAAATGCGAAATAGGTCGGTAACTACCCTAAACGATGTTGCAGATGAGGCTGGGGTAAACAAATCAACCGTCAGCAGAGTTCTGAATAACCGGCTTGGAAACGGTTTTTCGGTTACAGAAGAAGTGCGGAAACGTATATTTGCTGCGGCTGAGAAACTCAATTATCGACCGAATCTTATTGCCAAGAGTCTTACTTTGCAGACAACTCGTATGATACACATCATCGGGGGTCACTATGCTCTGAGCGACCTTGGCAATATTTATCAGACGGTCGTAAACAGCGCCACGCGTGTCATGGATTGCTCCGAGGACGTCTTTGACGTTACCGTAGATATGTCGCATCATGATAAGCAAACGAGTGAGTTGCCCCCATGGAAGATTGACGGGGCGATTATACTGGCAAAGGCGAATCCATCTACGCTCATGGAGCTTGAAGATGATCAAAGACCGTATGTAGTCGTAAACGGCCCGGCAGGCACGTCCGGCTCTTCGGTAGTGCCGGATGACGAATGTGGAACTAAAATAGCCATTCATTATTTGGCTGAGCTTGGACACCGGAAAATTGCGTATGCAAATTCAAGGCCCGATTACCTTGTCGGGCACAGCAGTTTGGCCGTCAGACATCAGACCTACCTGAGAGAAATGAAAGAACTCGGGCTGTCTATTGCGCCAGGCCACGATGAATGGCTGAAATCTGCTGAAAATTTTCTTACTGCCGCTGTTTTAGAAAATGGCGCGACGGCAGTGCTCGCTTATGGTCATATGGAAGGTCTTAATTTGATGCAGGCGGGGCATAAACTTGGAATTGCTGTGCCCGGCCGATTAAGTGTTCTTTGCTTCTGTGACCAGCAAGCGGCAGCCGCAATGAGTCCACTGCTTAGTTTTATAGATTTGAAATCGAGCGATATGGGTAAAATTGCAGCTGAGCTGTTGCTCAAGCACATTAAAAAGCCCAGCGATGCCGAGCCGGCAACCATAAAGCTGGCCGAGCAATTGGTTATCCGCAGTTCAACTGCATCGCCATAAAAGTGACCGGATTACTGAATTAAATCTGTTTCTGTAAGTTGTTGATAATTAGAAAAAGGTTCGTAAATGCAAAAACAAAAAGGATATGCCAAACCATCGCTGTGGTCTTTTTCGGACGGCTTGGTAGCTCACGAGCTGGAACCCGACGGGAGCTATAGAATCGACAATTATGACAAAATCCCTGCTTTCTCAAGTTTCCTGCCGGGCATAGCCGGCGCAGATGGTGTGCCGATATGGTGTATGTACGTAAACCGTGCCCAGGCAGTGGTATCTTTTGGTCTGGGCAGCAAGAACCAGGCTATTGCTGAGTTCCTGCCTGCTACCTGGGCTTACCAGTTGGTCGGTGTTCAGGGGTTCAGAACCTTCTGTAAGGTAAATGGTCAGTATTACGAACCGTTCCAGAATAATCCTCAAACTCCAGGCTTTAAGCTCCGCCGCTCAATGTGGCCAAGGCCGGAAAGGTTGTTGCTAAGAGAAGACAACGAGACGCTTGGCCTGCGTTTTGACGTGGAGTACTTCAGCCCGGTTAATCAGCCGCTGGGTTCTTTAATCCGGTTGATTAAAATCACAAATACGTCGGGCAAATCAGTAAAACTGGTAGGGCTTGACGGATTGTCGCTTATATTGCCAGCCACACTGCCTGACTATATAATAAAATCGATGAGGCGTATTAGCGAGGCCTATGCCTCCGTTGAGCTAATCGACGGCAGAGTTCCTTATTATTCAAGCAAAGTGCAGGTTCATGACGAGGATGAAGTAACCCGGGTACATCATGGGCATTTTTATGCCGCCTACCAAAGCAGTGAAAAGACGTTCTCCGCAATAGAGCCTTATGTTGACCCTGATGTAATCTTTGGAGGCGGCTGCGATCTAATAACTCCTCGGAATTTTCTTAAAGCAGAAACAATTGATCGTGATGCTCAGGTATTGGAGAACAGGTTGCCTTGCGCACTTGTACCCTTCGACAGCGTGCTCGATGCCGACAAATCCATAAAGCTCGTTTCTATCATTGGCCTGGCACCAAGCCAGATAATGCTCACCAGATTCCTAACCAACATCAAAGAAGAAGCGAACATTGACAGGATGCGTGCGGATCTTATTAATTTGATGAATGACGTAATGGCTCCCGCCACAGCAGCATCCAATCTTCCGGTACTCGACGCTTATTTGAAACAAAATTTCCTTGATAACATCATCAGGGGCGGCATTCCGAAGCTTTTACCGTCGAAAACCGGTCCTAAATTACTGCACCTGTACTCAAGACGCCATGGAGATTTGGAGAGAGATTACAACCAGTTTGAGATGTCCCCGACACCGTTGTCCCTCGGACCCGGCAATTACAGAGATATATGCCAGAATCGGCGGCATGACGTCTGGTTTCACCCCGAAGTATCGGACAGGAACATAAAAATGTTTCTGTCTCTGCTGCAGCCGGACGGTTACAATCCGCTGAATGTTGACGGTTACAGGTGGTTTTTGCCGAGTGAAATAGACCCCCTGAGCTTTTGTCCGGACGTTGACAAAAAAGCTTCCACTGAGTTCCGAAACATATTTCGCAGGAGTTTTCATCCCGGCGAGCTTCTCCAGTGGTTAAACTTGTTTAATGTAATATTAAAAGACCGGTCGGCCTGGTTAAACTCTATTCTGGAAAAATGTCGCCCGGAACTTATTGCCGGCGGTTACGAAGGCGGCTACTGGATAGACCACTGGACATACATCACGGACCTGCTTGAATCGTTTGCTGCTGTTTTTCCGGAAAAGGTTGCGCAGATGCTCACGGAAAAAGCTGACATTACATGGTTTAATGAAGGCGCTTTTGTGGTGTCGCGTGCTGATAAATATGTCCTTAAGAATTCCGGGCCTCTCCAGCTCAATTCTGTCGTGGGCAATTCGAAACCGCAGCAGCAAATACCGCCGGTAACGGCCTTTGCAAAGCTCTGCGCCCTTGTCGCAATAAAGGCGGTTTCTTTTGATTTCAACGGGGCTGCCATTGAGATGGAGGCAGGAAGGCCGGGATGGAACGATTCTCTTAACGGCCTGCCTGCGCTATTCGGCTCCAGCACCTGTGAAGCTCTGGAACTTGGGCGTCTGGCGTCTTGGCTGCTTGACAGCCTGACGGAAATTCCCCGGACGGCATTTCCGACGGAGGTTGCCGACTTGATTGACAATGTTGTTGCCGATCTGCTTGAGCCGGAGTATTCGTGGGAAAGGTCTATCGATATTCGAGAGAGTTTCAGGGAACGCATCAGAGACAATCTTAGTGGCCGCACAAGGTTTGTCGCTTGCGATGTTTTAGAGCAGCTCCTGTCCGGAACAATAGGGCGTGCCGATGCCGCTATAGAAAAATCAGTTGACCATAACACCGGACTGATTCATACCTATTACAGAAACATTCCCATTCCAGTCGTGTCACCTGGATCGCTCGATCCCCTTGAGCTTGAGCGAGGTATCCCGCTGGGACCGATAGTAAAGTTTGAACAGAAACCTCTTCCGCTCTACCTGGAAGGTCAAGTACACCTGCTGCGGCTTGTGGCAAAATCCGAACAAATCAGGAAGATTTACCATTCTATCAGGCAAAGCCAGCTCTTCGATAAAGATTTAAGAATGTACAGACTCAATGAATCTCTAAGGGACTGGCCTCATGAAATCGGTCGGGCACGAACGTTTACAAGGGGCTGGTATGAAAATGAATCAATATGGCTGCATATGTCTTATAAATATCTGCTGGAGCTGTTGCGCGGGGGACTTTATGAGGAATTTTTCACAGATGCCAGGACAATGCTGGTGCCTTTTATGAATCCGAAGATATATGGCCGCAGCATTCTCGAAAACAGTTCATTCATTGCGCCGAGCGTCTGCCCCGACCATAATGCCCGCGGCCGGGGTTTCGTAGCCAGATTGAGCGGCAGCACAGCCGAATTCATACATATTTGGCTGCTGCTGACGATTGGAAAAAATCCTTTTACCTTAAAGGACGGCCGACTGTGCTTGGCTTTAACCCCAGTCTTGCCTGGTGAGTGGTTTACTGCTGAAGAAAAATCGCTAAAATGGAAAGATATTTCCGTTAAGATTCCTGTTAACAGCTTTGCCTGTACACTTTTGGGCGGGACGCTTCTGGTTTATCACAATCAACAGCGTAGAAACACATTTGGCAGCGATGCTGTCAGGCCTGTTCGTTACACTTTAGATGAAACTAAAGAGGTTAAAGGCCCCTTAGTTTCCGAAGGTCTGGCTGAGAAAATCCGAAGCTGTTCCTTCAAACGTATTGACGTTTGGCTGGAGTAGGCAGGTAGCACTACCGTTGTCCTGCTTTTGTCCGATTTGTGAAGTTACGTATCGTAACGAATCGTATAGGTATGGTAACGTATCGTAGCAGTTAAAGTTTTACAAAATAACGGCTTGCGTCATAAGTCCTTGCTTTATAATATATTACAAAAGAGGGAGGTTCGAATCACCCCTCTCCGTTATTGAAAAAGTGTATTTGCAAGCTCTTGCATTTACGGAACTTGGAGATTTTTCTCTGTTTTTGACTGCCCCATTACCATCAAATGTAGCGTATCGCGAACCAAAACAACCGTCACTCATAGAGAAGATAAATCTTGACTGTTCAGGCAGATTTTTGTAAAATTAATGATACCACACTGGCTAC
>JBFZBL010000142.1:0-2472 GCA_041308485.1 Phycisphaerae bacterium
TGATGCCGCGGACGATAATCATATCGTCGGTTCTGCCCTTTATTTTGCTGATTCGCGGGCTTGTCCTGCCGCATTTGCATTTGTCATAGCGAATACTGACGATGTCCCTTGTACGGTATCTGATGAGAGGCACTGCCTGTTTTGTGAGCGTGGTAATAACAAGCTCGCCGGATTCGCCTTCCTTGACTTCCTGGTCTGTCTTGGGGTCGATTATCTCAGGATAAAATACATCACTGAATATGTGCAGGCCTTCTTTATGGGTACATTCCTGCGCGACGCCGGGGCCGATAATTTCCGAAAGCCCGTAAACGTCGGTAGCGCTCATATTCCAGACCAGCTCGATTTCCTTCCGCATCGACTCGCTCCAGGGTTCCGCACCGAAGATGCCGATTTTCCAGTTGCCCTTGGCGGGGTCTATTCCCATTGCTTTGGCTTCTTCAGCCATATAAAGCACATAGCTTGGCGTACAGGCGACGACTTTGGGTGAGAAATCCTGCATAATCTTGAGCTGTCTTGCGGTCTGGCCCGAGGATGTCGGTATTATTTTCATGCCCATTTCGAGTGCGCCGTAGTGGAAGCCGAGGCCGCCGGTAAACAGGCCGTAGCCGTATGCGATTTGAATAGTGTCACCGGGTTCGCCGCCCGCGCAGCATATTGTTCGAGCCATTACATCCGACCACAGCGAGACATCGTATCTCGTATAGCCGACGAGAGTGGGATTGCCCGTGGTGCCGCTCGATATATGTATTTCGACGACGTCTTTATCCTTAGCGGAGAAAAGCCCGTATGGGTAATTATCCCGCATATCAATCTTTGTAGTGAACGGCAGGCGTTTAATGTCGTCGATACTTTTTATACTATCCGGTTTAACGCCTGCGTCGTCGATTTTCTTTTTGTATACAGGGCAGTTGTTGTAAATGTAAGGTATAAGTTTTTTGAGGTAATCCGATTGCAGCTTTTTCATGTCCTGCGGCTGCATGCACTCGATTTCTTTTTTCCAAATCATGATTGACCCATTTCCCTTCCTTTAAGAAAGACCCCCTTATTTTCTTCTACGTATTTTTTCTTGAAAACCGATTCGATGGCCTGGAGCCAGAAATCGGTTTTAATCGGCAAAAATGCTGAAAGCACGCCGACGAGGAAGACATTAAGGTGACGCGGATTCTCGATTGAGGTTTTTGCTTTTTCGAGATATTCGATGAGGTCTTTGCCGTCTGCTTTTAAGAATGCCTTCAGGCGGTCGTGCTCTTCAGGGTGGAAGCACAATAAAACATCGGCTCCGCCTTGCTGAACGATGGGCGAAAACACTTTTTTTCCGAATCGCACATGCGATTCGACAGAACCGCCTCGCTGGGCCATTCCGTGCACTTCGGATTTTTTAACATGATAGCCTGCGAGCATTGCTGCCCAGCCGCAAATTTCCGCGGCCTTCAAAATCCCCTGTCCCCCTGTTCCGCCAAAGGTTATATTGTAGGTCTTGTCTGCCATTGTTCTCCCGCAGCGTTATTGCACAAGCAGTTTACACGGATGTCTCGATATTATAACGGATAAAGCATTTTCGTTAATACGTTTTTCGATAAGGGCTTCAAACTCAGCTCTGTTCTTCGGGTCGATGACATCCACATTATCCACTCCGCATGCCCTGCAAATATCTTCGAGGATGAGTTTCTTCGTCGGCTCATTTCGTATCGTCAGTCCCGTGGCGGGGTGCTGCTGGCCGCCGGTCATAGCTGTTGTGGAATTGTCGAGAATGAATATGATGCCTTTTGCCTTGTTGTAAGCCGCGTTGATAAGCCCAGTAATACCCGAATGCACAAATGTCGAATCGCCAATGACACCGACAATTTTTTTGTCGGGTGCGCCTTTTCTCCAGCCTTCGTTGAAAGTTATTCCCGCTCCCATGCACACGCACGAATGAAGCGCAGAAGTGGGGGGCAGGCAAGCGAGTGTATAACAGCCGATGTCGCCTGCGACGTAAAAATCGAGTTTTTTCAATGTCGCGAATGTTGCCCAATGCGGGCATTCCGGACATAGACGCGGTTTTCTTTTGGCGACTATTTTTTCCTGCTTAACTTCGCCTTTAACGACCGCGGGCATTAATTCAGGCAGCAGTTCGCCTATCATGAAAGACCGGTCTTTGGCCTGACATTTTAGCCCCAGCGATTTAACATGTTCTTCGAGGAACGGGTCGAGTTCTTCGATTACATAGAGCTTTTTGACGGTTTTGGCGAAGGTTCGAATTTTGTCGTCGCAGAAAGGATACGTCATACCCAGTTTCAAATAAGAAGCATCCGGATAATTTTCTTTAAGGTACTGATAAGTTACACCTGATGTGATGAATCCGATTTTTTTATCACCCGGCTCAATTTTATTCAGCTTTGTTTTTTCGGACAAGGCCTTGAGTTTTTTAAGGCGCTGCTCGACAAAAATATGTCTTCCGTATGCGTTGCCGGGAACCATTACGTATTTGGG
>JBFZBL010000143.1:0-2636 GCA_041308485.1 Phycisphaerae bacterium
ATAGACTACGTGTGGAGTTCCTCGATGTGTATCAGGAATTGATTTTATGTGAGCCGGATTCAGCAGTCAGTCAACCGTTAAAGGAAGCTTTTTTAGCCTTAAGAAAAGCAGCAGAATCTAATGAGTAGTAATGAAAATGATGTTTTGCCTTGTTGCTTACCAGTAGGGTAAGTTAATAACGAATACAATTATTCCAATCATACTCACCTGGTCAGTGAGTTGCCCAGCCTTCCCCCATTGCCCATTGATTCTCTATCAAGTTGTAATCCATAGGTACTGAAGTCGGGGTTGTCAAGGAGATTTTGCGGGGCAACCATTCATGCGGCGTACGGGCACGGCATTGCCGTGCACCCTACGGGGAAGGCGATCGATATATGCCCTTGGCTACCCATCATCAATGCGTCGGACGAGGACGTCCGCCGCGCACATGTTTGGGAATATCCGCTGCGCACTTAAAAAAAACTACCCCCGACAGGATTCGAACCTGTTACCCTCTGCTTAGAAGGCAGATGCTCTATCCAAATGAGCTACGGGGGCATGTCATAAATCGGGGTGAGAGGATTTGAACCTCCGGCTCCTTGCTCCCAAAGCAAGTGCGCTACCGGGCTGCGCCACACCCCGTCTGTTTATTTTCCATAGAATATATCGGCAAAAACAGGTATGTCAAGACCAAAGAAACGCGGTAGAGGGGGACCGTTTGGCGCGCAGGCTGGCATGCGCATGTCATTCCCGTGAAAACGGGAATCCAGATGTAGGGAGGGGGCGGATGATTTTGGATTTTCGCGCCGTACTTAAAATATCGCGTCAGGAGCGCGGCGAAAGCCACCCCTAACGGGGCATGGCTCTGAGCTTGCCCTAAAAAGGTGGACACCGAAATAAGCCTATAATAAGATTAGGCAGGAGGTGTTATCTATGTCGGAGAAGAGGCAGCAATTTGATCGGAATTTTAAGTTATCAGCGGTGCGGTTATTAGGGATATCCGATAAGTCGTTGGTACAGGTGGCCCGGGAGTTGGGGATATCTGGCAGTATGCTTCGGCGCTGGCGCAGTCAGGTCAGAGCAAAGGGAGCGGAGTCGTTTTCGGAAGTTGGCCGGATGGAGCGTTCGGAGGTATTACGTTTAAGGCGGGAGAACAAAGAACTTCGGCGGCAGGTTGAGGTTTTAAAAAAAACGCTTGGCTTCGGGACCGCTGCAAAAAGGAGAAGTATCAGGCGATAGCTGACCAGGCGGGGAAATACCCCGCGTTGGAGATGTGCCGATTGTTGGGCGTGTCCAGAAGCGCTTATTATCGCTGGCAGGAGCATCGGATAAGCAAACGGCAAGAGGAAAATGAGTTGCTTTTGGGTGTGATAAAAGAGATTCACGCGTCGGTTCGGGAGAGCTACGGCAGCCCCAGGATGAAAGTTGAGTTGTGTGCCCGGGGGTACACCTGCGGGCGCAACCGGGTGGCCAAGATTATGAGAGAGAATGAGATAATAGCCAGAAGGACGATACGATTTCGGCGTCTGACCAAAGCCGGCAAGAAACAGCCTCCGGCGCCTAATCTTTTGGATCGCAAGTTTGGAGTAGCTGTTGCCAACCGGGTCTGGGCCTCCGATATTACTTATATTCCGACTGCGGAGGGATTTTTGTATCTGGCCGTAGTTTTGGATTTATACAGTCGTCGGATAGTTGGCTGGGGCATGTCATCCCGGCTCAACCCCGAATTGGTGGTAAATGCCTTATATCAAGCCCTGCAGAGACGAGAGGCCCCTGTCGGGTTGATGCATCACAGTGATCAGGATGTTCTTTATTCCAATGCCTCTTATCAAAGGATGCTGGCTGATAACAGCATAAAGTGCAGTATGAGTCGCAAAGGTAATTGTTATGATAATGCCTGCGTCGAATCATTTTTCGGCAGTTTAAAAAATGAGTTTGTACATTTTGAAAAATTTGAGAGCCGTGACCAAGCTGCTTTAGAATTGTTTAGCTGGATTGAAGTCTTTTATAACCGTGTAAGGAGGCATTCAACACTCGATTATTTAAGCCCTGTTGACTTTGAACAGAAAAAATGTTAACTTTATTTCGGTGTCCACCTTTTTAGGGCAAGCTCATATTTGACCTTCGCGTAACTTGCCATAATCTTTTATAATAATGTGAGGTTTTTTATAGCTTGACTCTATTTGTAAAACCATAGCAATTCCCTTTTCGTGTTTTACTTCGTAAAATGAAAATGAGATCTCTGGTTCTACCTTTCCTTTAATAAGTTGGCCTATTTTTGCCCCATCAAATATTATTTCTTTTGGCAATAACGGATTCTGTTGCCTAGAATCAACCCCATAAAAAATATAACCGGGCTCATTCGCAGTAGCATTTGCTATTGCGACAATATCTTTTATTATTTCGCTTTTTTTATCATCATTATCACCAAAATTAAAATCGGTTTTCTCGTCAAATATGTTCTGTTCGGGATTGTCCTTTAATATTTTAATTATTTCGGCGCACGTTATTTTTCTTATCATGATGCCTTCTTTCTATTAATAATATATCTTATGGTAACAAATCAGTCAAGGAATATTTACTTGCTAGTTTGGGGCTTGCCTTCACCGGTTCCAAAACGGAAGTTTTGGAACGAGGAAGGAATACTCAATCACCCC
>JBFZBL010000144.1:0-3380 GCA_041308485.1 Phycisphaerae bacterium
AACGGGCCGAATTAGAGAACCTCAAAAAGTGGTGGCCTCAGGGCAACATATCGCGCGATACGAGACATATCGAAGAATTGACAGAATGGGGCATTCCATTATTTGTGGCTGTAGCAATGGAGCCGCCATCGGAGCAGCGGAACAATATAGTAACTGATAACCGCGCGGTAGGCAGAATGGCCGCAGAACATCTCCTTGAGCATGGATTCCGTAATTTTGGATACTGCGGTTTTGATGATATATACTGGTCCTGCAAGCGAAGCGAGAGTTTCACCGCCCGCATAGCGGAGGCGGGTTTTGAGACGAGTTTATATAGACAGCCCAAATCCCATGCCAACCGTTTGTGGTACAGAGAGGAGACGGTTCTTACGGACTGGCTGCGCGGGCTGCCGAAGCCGGTGGGGATTATGGCGTGCAACGATGACCGGGGACAGCATATTATCGAGGCATGCGCCAACGCGAAACTCGATGTGCCTTATGAGGTGGCTGTTATCGGCGTCGATAACGATGAACAGGTATGTGATATGTCGAATCCGGCGTTATCGAGTGTCGCGATGGATGTAGAAAAGGCTGGTTATTTAGCCAGCGAGCTACTTGCCAGGATGATGGCGGGGGAAAAGATGGCACCCCAGACGGTGATTGTTCAGCCGAACAGGGTGGTAACAAGGCAGTCAACTAATATCGTGGCGGTAGAAGATAAATTGGTCAGCCAGGCGTTGACGTTTATTCATCATAACGCCAAGCGCCTTATACAAGTTGATGATGTAGTAAATTGTCTAAGCATTTCACGACGAAATCTGCATGATAAATTTATGAAGACATTGGGACGTTCCGTTTACGACGAGATTAAGCGGGTGCGGATTGACCTGATAAAACAGATGCTGATTGAGACGGATTCGTCTATATCGGATATTGCGTTAAGTTTGGGATATGATAATACCAACCATATTGCCCGGTACTTCAGGGAGAAAACGGGAATATCACCGCTGGAGTACCGCAAACTTCACGGCCATAAATAGTCGCATAGATAGATTATTAGAACAGAGGAATAGTGAGATGAAAATGCGAAAAAGTTGCGTGGGATGGTGTTTGGTGTTTGCCATTCAGTGTTTTATGTCTGTTGTTCTTTGTTCGTCGTATATCTGTGCGGCTGAGAGTGCGGGGGATTTGACGCTGTGGTACACACAACCGGCCAAACAATGGGTTGAGGCGCTGCCCGTCGGCAACGGCCGGCTTGGTGCTATGGTCTTTGGCGGCATAGAAAAGGAACGTATCCAGCTTAATGAGGACACTCTTTGGGCAGGGGGGCCATACGACCCGACTAATCCCAACGCCCTCGCTGCATTGCCCGAGGCGCGCCGGCTGATTTTCGCGGGCGACTTTAATCAGGCCAACAAACTCATCGGCGAGAAAATGATGGCTAAACCATTGACTCAGATGCCGTATCAGCCTGTCGGCGATTTGTATCTTACGTTTCCTGATATTGGTGTGGCCTCAAATTACCGCAGGCAGCTTGACCTGAATACCGCCATCGCACGTGTGGATTTCAGCGAGGGCGGCGTGAACTTCACGCGAGAAGTATTTTCAAGCCCTGTTGACCAGATAATTGTTGTTCGTTTGACAGCTGACAAGCCGGGAAAGATTTCGTTTTCCGCGATGATGCGCACTCCGCAAAGAGGGTCTGTCATAATGGAGACGCCGGATACTATGGTGATGCGAGGAGTTAATCCTCAGTCGGCAGGCATAAAGGGAGCGTTAAAGTTTCAGGCAATTTTGAAGGTGATTGTAACAGGCGGGCAAATCACCAGTGACACCAACCAGATTTCCGTTACAGGAGCGGATTCCACTGTGCTGCTGGTCGATGCGGCGACGAGCTACAAAAGTTTCAAGGATGTCACCGGTGACCCGGACGCGATTACAAAAAAACATATCAGTGACGCGGCAAAAAGAACTTTTGAAGCTGTACGCAAAGACCATATCGCAGAACATCAGCGGCTGTTTAGCCGGGTAAAGTTAGACCTCGGTAATACCGAAGCGAGCAAACGGCCGACTGACGAGCGAATAAAAAACTTTGCTGCCGGCAATGACCCTCAGCTCGCGGCTTTGTATTTCCAGTTCGGCCGTTTCTTGCTTATCTGCAGTTCGAGGCCTGGCTGCCAGCCGGCGAATCTGCAGGGATTGTGGAACGAAAACACCAATCCCCCCTGGGGCAGTAAATATACGATTAATATAAATACAGAAATGAACTACTGGCACGCGGAGACGACCAATTTGGCTGAGTGTGTCGAACCGTTAATTGCGATGATAAAGGATTTGAACGAAACCGGCGCACACACTGCGAAGGTATGCTGGGACGCCAACGGCTGGGTGTGTCATCATAATACGGACTTGTGGCGAGCGACAGCTCCTATCGATGGGCCGCTGTGGGGTTTTTGGCCGACAGGCGGGGCGTGGCTTTGCCAGCATATCTGGGAACATTACCAGTTCAGCTGCGACAAGAAATTTCTGGCAAAAATGTATCCTGTGATGAGAGGTTCGGCACAATTTTCCCTCGACACACTCGTTGAGGAGCCGAAACATCACTGGCTTGTTACCTGTCCATCTTTGTCGCCGGAAAATGTTCACCCATACAGCAATGTAGCCATCTGCGCCGGCCCGACAATGGATATGCAGATTCTGCGAGACCTGTTTTCCAACTGTATAAACGCTTCAGAAATTCTCGGCATCGATAAATATTTCCGAGAAAAGCTGGCTATTGCCCGCGGGCGTCTTGCGCCGACCCAAATCGGCAAAGCCGGTCAGCTTCAGGAATGGCTCGATGACTGGGACATGCAGGCGCCGGATATTCATCACCGTCACGTTTCATTTCTTTACGGGCTTTTCCCGAGTGACCAGATTTCAGTTCGCAAGACACCGGAGCTTGCCGCGGCGGCCCGCAAATCGCTGGAAATACGAGGAGACGGCGGCACCGGCTGGAGCAAGGCCTGGAAAATAAATTTGTGGGCACGGCTTCACGATGGCGACCATGCCTATAAGATGCTCGCAGAGCAGCTGCAGCTTGTAGGCGGAACCGGCACGGAATATTCACAGGGCGGCGGCACTTACGCAAATATGTTCGACGCTCATCCGCCATTTCAGATTGATGGTAATTTCGGTGGAACATCCGGCATAACAGAAATGCTGCTTCAGAGCAATAACGGTGAAATCGAGCTATTGCCTGCGATGCCGAAGGTCTGGCCGACCGGCTCGGTGAAAGGATTAAAGGCGAAAGGCGGGTTTGAAGTGGATATAACTTGGAAGGATGATCACTTAGACAACGCAACTATAAAATCGCTCAACGGCAACGCTGTTCGCGTTCGCACTTCATCGCCGATAAATGT
>JBFZBL010000145.1:0-4240 GCA_041308485.1 Phycisphaerae bacterium
TGATGAATTTGAAGCGTCTGGCGACGCTTTTTTGTTTGTTTTTCAGCCGTTTGGAGGATGAAAATAGACATCGGGACATTTTGTGTCCGGTGGAATCAACTTTTAAACAAATTTTGTTACGATGGGAGAAAAGTTTTATATTTTTGAAGATAGCCGCTTAAGGAAAATTGTATGCGACTTTTTCAACAGCCCCGCTGTCCCTGGTTTCCAACAAGGAGAGGTTTTTAAAGCGAAAGGAGAAGACATGGAAAAGGTAATGAAAGAAAAGCAAATCACGGTTGTCACACAGAACGAAGCGGGAACCCTCGCCGAGGTCACAAGTGTGGTAGCAGACAATGGAGTGAACATCGAGAATGTCTGCGCCTATACGGCAGGCGACGTGGCTGTTTTTCATCTTCTGACCAATGACAATGAGAAGGCTATAAACGCACTGGAGAAAAAACAGTACCGGGTGGTGGAAACGGAGGTTATTGTGGTGCACTTGTGGAATCGTCCCGGTTCTTTGTCCACAGTGGCGGCGAAGTTTCGACAACATGCCATCGACCTGCAGTATGTTTACGGAACAAGTTCGCAGGCGGGGGAAAGGATGACCATTGTCTTCTCAGCGAAAGATAACGACAAGGCCGCGGAAGTCTTCGATTCGATGGTGCTTGAAGATACAATCTAACACAAGACTTTTTTTAACCATAAATAAGGTTTGGGACAAAAGCGGGCGGCGTGATTTTCTGCTGACCTTTCTTGCCCGCCTGCCCCAGAATGTTTATTCGCTTTTCGTGTGGCGGGGCGTTATCGGGGATTTTCCTGTTCTGCTTTCTACTATCTCGCACAGCGCAGCGGAATGAAAATTTATCGTTGGAAAGGGAGTTTATCGTTTAATAAAGGTCTTCGTTTAGGAGTGTTATAACAGCATACGGCATCTTTTAAATCTTTTTGTTATTAGATTCTGTAAATGCTTGATTTGAAACAGGTTAAAGAAACAAGTTTTTAAAAACATCATTAATCTGATTTCATTTGAACACCGACTGTGCAGATCCTTATATTGTTGATGCTCCATCGTCTTGATAAACGATTGATTCTATTATAAATGCGTATACCAATCCGTTGTTTCATCCACGTCTTAGGGATAAAAATAGCTTGATAAGATTAAAATCTGTCACTGTTTCATTAGCTGTTTTACTCATTGCTGCCGCAATCCTGTGGGAACAATATCTCCACTTCCACTGCGATGAGTTGTTCATGCAGATAAAAACTCTAACAAGGAAACCGGCCCCTCATGCGAGGGGGCCGGTTTTCTTGTCGTCAACAGTCGAAGAAGTCGTTATTTACGCCTTCTCAGCAGAAGTCCGCCGAGTCCAAGCAGAACCATTGTCGCAGGTTCTGGAGCCAGCATTACATTATCAATGAAAAGGTCGCCTGTCGGGTTGCTATACCAGGTGTTTTGTGCGGTAATACCAATTACAGCAAGGTTTTCAAGATTCATACCGGGCTTCAGGTCTGCCACAAAGTCAACTGTTACTTCAACCCAGCCTGCTGTTATTGCTGCGGGGAAAGATTTCGTAAGAATCGTCTGACCCCAGCAATCATAAACAGTGAACCTGTTATTTCCAGCGCCTACATCAGTTACCTTGTAATCGAACGTCAGTTTGGTATATCCCCAATAGCTCCAATTAACACCACTGGTTCCCCACACGGCGCCAGGCAGGGAGTACTTGGTCTGAGCCCAGTAAGGGCTCACGGTGTTATACGCCATTTTCATAACCTGGTTACCAGACTCATCAACCAAAGTCTCGACCGTCCCCGGATTACCGCTGGCGTTAACTACCCAGGCCGCATTAAGCGCGGCACTATCGGCGTACGACTCAAAATTGTCGATCAATGGTGGAACTGCGGCATTTGCAAACGATGCAAGTGCCAGAACAGCTACAATAAACACTATCTTTTTCATCTGTCTCTCCTTCTATAATAGTTTGAGTAGACCTATGTATCCTGAACGCCAGGACACCGCTCTACATTTTTTAACTCTCTTTCAAAAATCACCACTCAAATTATTCCCAGCATGTCTCCTGAGGCAGCATAGTGCACTCAAGCCAATGTTCACTGAAAATCAATAAATCCGTTAAATCTACCACACAATCCTGATTCACATCACCAGCTATCTCGCCCTGACAAGCCGCCGCGCCAGAATTAACGGCAATATCGTCGAAATATGCATTATTTGTACCGTAATCAACGGTTACAAAAGCAAAGTCGATGCGTCCCACGTTGTGTCGATCAGGAATCTGTGTCAGGTCACAGGTCAACTGATACCACGGCCCATTTTGTAAAGACTTCTGGCTGCCGAAATTGTACTGTTTGAGACGAGCGCTACCCTGATCACGTATATCAACTGTGAATTGGTCGTTGGAGACAGCCCCCATCTTTGCCCAGAAGGTCAGGGTAGTATAGGAACTCCAGTCCGCGTCCTCTATGGTGTGCCCTACTTTGGCATAATAAGGGGATGTGCCGCACATGAATACTCCCTTAAACGCCTTCGCGCCAGCGTGTACGGTGGTTGTCTCGAGCGTTGCGGTCACATTCGAGGAAGGCACCCACTTGCTCAACATCCCTGCGGTATTAGCGTAGCTTTCGAAATCATCAATTACAGTCGCCGCCGGCCCGCGATTGTCCTTGAGCCAGTCGTTTGTGATAATGGCGTAATCATCAAAAGCAATTTTGCAATCACCGTTCAGGTCGCCCATAATTCTTGCGGAACAATCATTAATCGTTGCCACCACCGTCAGCGTACTCTCACGCGGCAATGTTATATCGAACGTGCTGGTTTCGTAGTCAAAAGATATTTCCGCCAGCTTGTCAACAACAGCGCCGTTGATGAACGCCTTGGCCTCAATGATGCTGAAACTTGTTACGCCCATGATTTTGATTGTCCTGCTAACGGTAGATGCCGTGCTGTTGGCGAATGCGGCAACAAATCGATTGGTGCCAATAAATCCGGCTGCGCTTATATTAGCATCATTCCACGTTTTGGTCAGAACGCTTGACCCATCCGGAATAAAAGGCATCAAGGTTGTCATTGCGTAATAGACAGGCCGTAATGTTGAACCGCTGCTTTGTTTCCGCATAAATCCGCTTGTGCCCTGTGTCATCCAGTCGTGGTCGGCCGCCTGCCAGTATGAAAGAATATTGGCCCCGTTGTTAATTAAAGTAAGCGTATTTTCAAATACTCTCTCGGCGAACTGATTGGAATCATGAGCTTCGTCGCTGGTGAAAGTAACGCCGTTATATGTCAATACTCCTGTTGCGTATTCGGTAATAATGACCGGCTTGCCGCGATTTGGATCTTTAGCCAGCACATACGGATCAAAGTAAATTTTATACCTTGAATCCAGATAACTCGGCAGCGCATCCGTATGCCCCCACCCCTCATCCCACGCGTGCGTCGACCATGCGCCGTGAGCCGCTACGCCGGTTGAATCGAGTGCGTTGAACCAGCTCGGGGCGTTGCCTAAAATAGCGAGGCCCGGTCCGCATATTTTTATATTCGTCAGCCCTCGCGAATCAAGTTCCGCCCGCAATAGTCCGGCAACGGTATTGTAATCGGCTCCCGGAACGTAGATATTCCAGTCGCCTTCCGGCTCGTTGAACATTTCAATATAGCTTATGGGCATATTGTGGTCCTGCATATAATACGCGATAGACCCCCACAAACGGGCCATGTCATCGAAATTGGCGCTATTGAGGCGATTGCCGCTGCCAAGCCAGGCCGGCGGCCCTTCAAATTGATTTGCTATGACCTTGATGCCGAGCCGATTCAGCATCGCATACGTGGTCCTGATATAGGTATTGTCATCATACTGGTCTGCCACATATGCATCCATCTGGGCCTGAGTGGCGTCCGTAGGCGGATTCCATGACCCTCCAAATTTCATTCTCACGTACTTAAGATTCAGCGAGGTCAGGATCGATTCAATGCGGGTGTCGCCTGACCATATCTGTGCACCAAAACCCGTCAGCTCCGATGAGCTGTCTGCTGCATTAAATGATATGTCGGCGTCGACAGCAATCAGCAGGTCCGTCTGCGCAAACATAGAAACGCTTACAAAAAGAATCATAAAACCCAGCCGAATCTTAATAGACCGTTTTCTCATTACGCCTTTGCATAATTGGAATCACTCTCTCTCCATCATTCATAGCAATCTCACCTACTCCTCGCAATTGCACCTGTTAGTGATCATAGAAGTAG
>JBFZBL010000146.1:0-2916 GCA_041308485.1 Phycisphaerae bacterium
ACTCCTTTTTCAATGGCCATATCAAGATGTAGAATATACACCGTTAAGTTACAGTTGACAAGATAAAGGGATACTGCTATCCAATTAACTTTATGAAGACGAAAATATATTCAATCCTTGGCGTGTTGCTCCTGTCGTCCTGTTTGACGGCGACGACTTACGGAGTGCAAACAATTCCCGCTTCTGATAAGTGTTTCCGCTACGATGGGCGAATAGATTTCAATGACCCTAATTCACCTGTAATAGTCTGGCAGGCAAGTCGAATCAGTATCGATTTTGAGGGGGATACGCTGACCCTCCTTTTCGATGGCTCAAAGGCCCAGAATTTCTTCAATTCACAAGTGGATAATTCCACAACGATAGTCGAGGTCAACGAAGGAATGCCTCCCAAGGGGACGATATTTACAGGACTTGGCAAGGGGCGTCATCATCTTGTGCTATCCAAACGCAGCGAGGCAAACGCCGGCAGCGTGCATTTTAACGGAATACAGATTGACGATGGAGCTAAGGTGTGGGCTTTTGCGCCGGCTGAATATAAGCTTAGGATGGAATTTTTCGGCGATTCCAAAACTGTCGGGGCGTGCAACGAGGATGGTAATACCGACCAGTGGGACAACCGGCGGACGCATAATGGGCTGCTCAGCTACGCGGCGATGGCCGCAGAGGCATTTAACGCAGACCACCGCAATATCTCGGTGAGCGGGATGGGTGTTATCACTGGCTATGTAGATGTAAACGTGGGCCAGATGTGGAACAAGATTTATCCGAAGGACTCGTCGCCGCTTGCTGATTTGAAATCTTGGGTACCCGATGTTGTTTTTGTGAACCTTGGGGAAAACGACGATACATTTACCAAAAAGCAAAAACAGTCGTTTCCGGTGGATTTCAATGATGGGTACGTTATGCTTGTGCGAAATATACGCGGAGTGTATCCGAAGGCGCATATCGTGTTATTGCGGGGCGGGATGTATGGCGGCATGCATAGTAAAAATCTTGACGCAGCGTGGAAACATAATGTTGAGCAGCTTGAATCAAATGACAAGAATATAAGTCATTATGTTTTAAAGTATCAGGCGATGAACCACCCGCGGGTTGCCGAAGACCGTAAACTGGCCGATGAATTGATTGAATGGCTCAAGCAGCAGGATTTTATGAAGGCATACAAGTAGCCGGATTAGTTTATTGCGGTTTACGCGGCATAATAAAACCGGCGACGATGTATGTTACTATCAAAGGCACTACGAAGGTTATTAAAGTAAGGAAAACCAGCACGAGGCGAACGATGGTGGGGTCGATGTCATACGTTTCGCCTATTCCGCCGCAAACCCCGAAAATCTTTTTATCCGTATCTGAAAGGTAAATCTTCTTCATATCACTATTCCTTTAATTTTCTGTCTTTTGCTCCTGTTGTTGTGGAGTCTTACTCTTGTATGGCCAAATTCGCAAGTCATCGGCACCTGATTTGTCCGGCCAGTTATTTTCGTATTTTCCCTCTTCATCTATGCCATTTTTGCCCTTGCCGTAAAGAGTAAAACCATCTTCCATTTGCTTATAGACGAATGAACTGTTATTCATAGGGTCAACAACCACTTCCGGCGAAACCGAATTTTTTATATCTTCCAATTTTTCCGGCCAGTGACCGTTTGCGTTTTTGTATCGCCTCATTGCTATTATCAAAAGGGTCCCCCTTTGCTGAGCGGCTGTGCGTTGATAGATATTGTGATATCCCGGATAAACGCTTCTATTTATTTTGGCCATTAGTTCGACAAGCTGATGGATGTTTATTTTGAAGTGATACTCCGGGGGGCTTTCAGGTTCTTTTGGCCAGTCGAAATCAGGTTTGGTCATCGAATAGAGATTTTTGAAACCTGCATCGACAATTTCACTGAGTTGTTCTGGTGTTTCCGGTACATAGAACCAATAGAGTATTACGAATACCTTCATTAGTTTTTGATGCCAATAGCCGAAGCTATTTAATTCAAGCATAGCCAATCTGGCGTTGGCATTACTTCCACTGGCTAATTGTTTTCTTGCGTGTTCTCTAAAAATTTCCATAGGGTCTCGGATGAATCTTATTTTTCCTTGCGAATTGACTTGGTAACACATTACGCCCCATGTGTTTTTGGCTTCCAGCTTATCGTAATCGATAAAGCCGGGAAGGTCGGAGTTCCAGTCGTGCTTAATTTCTGATACGGCTTGTTCTAATTTACCGAGACAGAATTCATTTACGTCCTCCCGCACGACTAGGTTATTAATACCACCTAATCCTAAAGCTTCACATGCCATGCCAACTAAAACATCCAACACAATAGGTTGCCGGGAAACATGTTGGCCTATTTTTATGGCGGTAAGATATTTTTCGATTGCCTCGTTTGTGTTTCCTTCAGCTACATCATTGTTGCCGGCGGCAACAAGCAAAACTGCCCATTTCCGCATTGCTGCATTTCGTTCCATCAGGTTATCCATCTCGAAAAGGCTGGCGGTAATTGGAAATGAGCATTTTTTGAATTTGTTTACCTTAATCAATTGGTCGATTGTGTTTTGATGACATTGTATATACGCTGCGATTTCGGGTTGGTCCTTGTTTAACCACGGTCCATTCAGCGAGAGATTGTACCAGTAATCCGGCAAGTTAGACTCGTTGGTGTCTTTTTGTTTCCAGTCCGCGAGGATTTGGTTGTAAACGATAGCGGCGTTTTCAGAATCCGGGACGGCGTATCTGGCCTGAAGCTGGGCGAGTTCCTTGTCGAACTGATATGGCCGCCAGCCCTCATTATTATCAGGAAGGAAAACCCAGAGAATTGTCGATAAAATTACAAGCCCTACGGTCAGCCAGAACCATTTGCGATAGATTCTCGGCAGGATGGTCGCGGCGGCTAAAAAGATTGCGATAAGAGTAATAACTTTCCACGGTGC
>JBFZBL010000147.1:0-11825 GCA_041308485.1 Phycisphaerae bacterium
TTTCCGAACACCTATCGTCTCACGCATCTTGTCCAATTGTCATTTATCTCCAAGATATTTCGCCCACATTATCATATCCGAACGATTTCTTCAATAAATATGGCGGCAACCGTAGAGGCAGACCTGTGTGTCTGTCCTAAATGGGGGGGGTCGAAACCGTTTCTTAATATAGCCCCCACCCCGCGTGGTGGGGGTTCTCCATATTTGTTTTTATTTCGATTCCAAATCCAATCCCTCGCCCCGTTTGAAGATGTTTTTCAAACTCACCGGCATCCGTCCGCGAATCGGAATCTCGCCGAACCATCCCTTCACTGCCGTTTCCTGGCTCATCTCTGTCTGGTCGAAAGTGAACAGGCATGTTGGTGCTGTCGGATAATACGTCATCACGTATGGGTCGCCGAAAGACGTAATCACCACTTTCTTTGCTTCCGTCAGAATCCCCAGGAAAAACAGCCGCACGGCGTTGTGGTTTGGTATCAATGTCCCTATCGCGAAGCTCGGCACGATATAGAAGTTGATGAACACACAATCGGCTTTTTTGCACACTTCGTAGCGTTCCCGCAGGTCGCCTAATGTCCAGTCGCAAACAACCTCATACTCCTGCACCTTCGCGCCCCGGCTGCGGAGCTGTTCCGCTGTGACATCTTGTAATGGGGGTTGGCCGTGCCCTCGCAGAACTTTGTTCTCCGGCCCGAACACGTTGAATACCACGACGCTCTTGCCCGCGACGCTCGATAAGGGCAGCGTCCGCTGGTCGTTCTTCAAAAGCGTCAGCGCCTCGCCCGCGATTTTGCTGGATAGCTCGTTGCCCCTCTCTCCGCCAAATATCCTTTCTCGTTCCGCCTCGCTGCACGGTTTCTGCGGCCCTTTGTCCAGCCCCAGCCGCAGTTTTGCGCGAAGTATCCGCCGCACCGCGTCATCGATTCGCTCTATCGAAAGCATACCCTCGTTCACGGCTCTGACTATTGACTCGATATCCCGCTCGAAATCATAAGGGAAAAAATTCAGTAAGATGTCGGTCCCCGCCTCGATTGCCTTGATATTTGCCTGCTCCCGCGTATAAAGTGAGTTGACCCCGCCCATATTCAGTGCATCCGATATGACAATCCCCTCAAAGCCCATTTCCTTTTTCAGCAGGCCGTCTATCACTTCCTTCGAAAACGATACCGGTATGCTTCGCCCCGAAACCGGATGCCGTTCCTTGCACAGCGCCGGCACCTCTAAGTGCGCCGCCATTATGGAGCCGACTCCCGCCGCTATCGCCTCTCTAAAAGGCCTTAAGCATATCCTCTCAATCTCCTCACGTGACATATCGATAATCGCCGGGCTGATATGCTGGTCCATATGCGTGCTTCCGTTGCCCGGAAAATGTTTCGCCGTCGCGATAACTCCCTGTTCCTGCACCCCCCGTATATATGCGGCTGCCAATCGCGCCACAACTTCCGCCTCATCACCATAAGACCGGATATTCACATCAGGACAGAATGGATTGGTGTTGACGTCCACTACCGGGCTAAGCGTGTAATTTACTCCGACTGCCTTCGCCTCCGCGCCGATTATCTTTCCTATTTTCTTTTCCGTCTCAGGCGTTCCCCTGTATCCTCTTGCCATAGGTCTTGGAAATAATGTCCCTTCGCGCAGTAGTGCCCCTGTTCCTGCCTCATAATCGCTGCACACAAATAGCGGTATCTTCGCCTCGGCCTGTGCCTTTTCGACAATACTTACCAGCTCTTTATGGTGCAAAGTGAAGTGAAAAAATCCGCCCAACTGGCTGTCCTTCATTCGTTGAAGTATGCCTTCCTGCTCATTGGGAAGCTGCCAGAACCCTACAATGAGCATCTGTCCCGCCTTTTCCTTCAGAGTCATCTTCGCCAGCGTCGTTTCTATCCACTTGTCATTAACAGGAACATCTCTCATTGTTTTGTTTTCCTAATCCTGAAATCGCCAATCGACATTCGGCAATCGTCAATTGATTAATCCGTGTTTACTTTCTCACCAAGATTACTATATCCTCCCGATTTCTTCAATAAAAGATGGCGGGAACCGTTTAGACGCTGCCGGTATTCATCCTGCGTAACCCCTTAAGGGCGAAGAAGGACGGCAGCGCATAAAAATTATCCCTCTTCTTCCATCTTGCAAATATCCCCATATTGCTTACACTATTTACCTATGGCTAAGAAACCCGCATCCAATTCAAAGAAAACCCAAACAGGCGGCAAAATTATTTGCGGCATCACCGCCAAAAATATCCTCAACGAACAAATCGCCTGCAAACTGGCATAAACTATGTTAATCAATAGTTGGAACAAATGAAGAAGGAAATAATAATTCAGCTTCACGGCAGTTTTGAAAAAATTTAAGGTGATATGAAAGAAACGAATCAGATTACAATATACGAGACCGAGGACGGCAAGGCGAGAATAGAGGTCCGGTTTGAAAACGAGAACGTCTGGCTGACCCAAAAACAAATAGCGGAACTTTTTGATTGTTCAGCCGACAATGTTTCCCTGCATCTTAAGAATATCTACGCCGAAAAGGAGCTCGAGTCAAAGGCAACTACCGAGGAATTCTCGGTAGTTCAAAAAGAAGGGCAAAGAGAGGTCAAACGCAACGTTACCTTTTACAGTTTAGAGGCTATTATTGCCGTTGGCTATCGTGTGAACACCCAGCGAGGCACACAATTCAGGCAATGGGCAACGGACAAATTAAAAAATTATATTCTCAAGGGCTTTGCCCTCGACAGCGAAAGGTTCAAGCGAGGCTCGCGATTTGACAGGCGTTATTTCGAGGAGCTGCTTGAAGAAATACGTGAGATTCGGGCAAGTGAGCGACTGTCTTATCAGAAAATAACCGATATTTATGCGACCTCAATAGATTACTCTCCCAATACCGCTGAGGCGGAAAAGTTTTTTGCCACGGTTCAGAACAAGCTCCATTTTGCCATTACGGGGCAGACAGCGGCGGAAATCGTAGCCGAAAGGGCCGACAGCGAAAAACCTTTTATGGGGCTTACCACGTGGAGAAAAGTCCCAAAAGGCAAGATAATGAGAAGTGATGTTGCTATCGCCAAGAATTATTTAGCACGAGAAGAAATAAAATCGCTTAATCATATCGTTACGATGTACCTTGATTACGCGGAGTTTCAGGCAAGCCGCGGTAGGCTGATGAAAATGAAGGACTGGACCCAAAAACTCGACGCCTTTCTCAAATTCAATGAGCAGGATATATTGCAGGACAAAGGCAAAATTTCACACGAGGCAGCCATCGCTTTGGCGGAAAAAGAATATGATGCTTTTCGTGTGGACCAGGACAAAAATTACATCTCCGATTTTGATAAGATTGTGGCAAAGACAAAGCAATTTGAAAAGAAAAGTGAGCCCAAAAAAGATAAGAAAAAAAGAACAAATTAGGCCGTAGCCCTTCTACTGCTTGAATCGTTTTTAGCTACAGTACGTATGACTTGGAACAATGCGAGCTATCTGACCATTTTCTTGGTGTCAGGAAAAAGGTGATTTTATCGCACTAAGTTTTTTCAAAGAAATCAAGATATGACCCGCAAGGCCATTTTGCGCACACGCGCAAAATGGTTGACCTTGGTTCCGGAACTTGACCATTTTGTTGGCGTCAACAAAATGGAAAGACGGCTTGTCTCCGAGCAAAAGAAATTATTAGGCCGTTCCGAACCGTTGGAACAATAGCGACGCTGTTAATCCGCAATTATTTCTGCCTTCGATTCACGAGTCACTTGTCACGGCGAAGTCAAAAAAGAAGCCGGACGAGCGACGGTTATCTTCTTGCTCACATTACTATATCCGCCGGGGTTCTTCAATGAATATGAAAAGGCCTGCCCTTCGTCCTGTCCGGCATAGTGAAACGACGACGGAAGCGCAGCGTAGAAGGGGGGCTTCCTTATCCATGGTTAGCCCCGGCATTTATTGCCGGGGTTACTTCTTCGTAGATTCATTGAGGGGTTACTTCTCAAATCTTAAATTCCCTTCAAACCTTTCCAACCCTTCTCACTTTTCACACCTTTCTCGCTTTCCTCATAATATTTAGCCCCGTCATCATCGCCGTAGGCGTGTGACGGGGTTCACCTTATCGTTTTACCGTCAACATTTGGGGTATGAGAAACGCCGAATGCCCTTGTTTTTAATCCCGTAATACCGTATAATTAATCATCACCTTTAAACACAGGAAGATTGAAAGATGAAGTTTTATACACAGTTCATCCTGGTTGTGTACCTGTCGCTCTTAGTTGTGGTAACTCCCGATTCTGCCTTCAGCCAGTGCGATGAACATAATTATTTCTGGGTATCCGGAGCGGGATATTGGTCAAATCCAGAAAACTGGCTGCATCAGGAGTGGGACCCTGATTTGGAGGATTGCGTTGATTTGCCCGGTGTTCCGAGTTGTGATGACTGGCCGTATCTTAATAACACCGAGACTATCAGTATCACTGATTTCGCTTGTGGTCAAACAGCCGGATTTGGGCCAGGCGGTGCTGTGGTTAGCGGAACAGGAACACTTACTATCATAAATGAGATAACAGTAGAGTTAGGGGCATCATTCTTACAAACTGGCGGAGAAGTTAGCGCCGAGCGTCTGGAAGTCGGTGGAACTTACGAACTGCAAAATGGAGAACTTACTATTATAAATGATATAACAGTAGAGTCAGAGTCAGGGACATTATTCTTACAAACAGGCGGAGATGTCAACGCTGAGCGTCTGGAAGTTGGCCAGCAGTCCGATTCAAATGGAACGTATAAGTTGCAGAATGGATTACTTCTTTTAAGTAATTTCACCCACATTGGCGATGAGGGCACAGGAGATTTCAATCAGTCCGGCGGGACATTCTCAGTAGGCACATATTTGATCCTTGGACAGTGGCCAGGCTCAGAAGGTACTTACGTACTAAGTAATCAGGGCCGCTTATTGGCAAATAAACTCTTTGTCGGATACCAAGGAGCCGGAATGTTCACACAAACCAGTGGCACAGTCGATGTCAATGATGATTTTAAGGTGGCTTATGAACCGAACTCGAATGGAACATACGATCTTCTCAGTGGCACACTAAATGTCAAAGGATATGCTGAGGTGGGTCGAGCTGGAAGGGGTATCTTTAGATTAGCGGATAGTAATAGTATGCTTAACTTGGGAGGTGACCTCGATATTGGGAGGAAGGACGGCAGTGGTTCGTTTGAAATAAACGGTGGAACGATAAATGGCACAACCGATGATGCTGGGATTTATGTCTATCCAACGGCAACTTTGATCGGTTCAGGCACTTTTAACATTTCAGTTGAGTATCGTTCTGAACAGATTTACGGGAAAGATCACGGTGATAATGTCTCTGTCGTATTTGAGCCAAATTGTTTGACTGAGGCAGGACTATGCAGCATCGAACAGACTAACCTTGACAATTTTGCCGGTGGTAATGTTACAAATATTCTTCCATCATCTGTTTTCAATGTTAATTTTAGCGGCGAGTTCTGCGGTGAATTTATAATTGCGATACCCTATGATGAAGCTGAGCTTACTGCTTTGGGTGGAGATGAAACAGGATTGGTAATTTTGCAGGAGACCGATCCGAACACATATAAGGTGCTGACTAACAGCGATCTTTGGGAGGATGAAGATGGGACTGGCATCTATGCTATCGCAACCGAATTCGGCAAATTTGCAGTAGCTGTGAATAATGGCGACGGTGCTGTCGTTATCCCGCGAGAGTGGTGGGCCGACATCCCCGGCACAGCAGTGAGCGACTTGACCTCGAATGCAAATTATCCCGACAAGCCCAGCGGCAGAGATTTTATTACGAGTTTGGAAGGGCCGATAAACTGGGCGGATAACTACGGCACGCGGATTCGCGGGTATCTGCATCCGCCGGCCGACAGCAACTATACGTTTTGGATTGCAAGCGATGCCAACAGCGAATTGTGGTTGAGCACAGATGCCCATGCGGCCAATAAGGTGCTAATTGCCCATGTGTCCGGCGAGACGAATTCTCGTGAGTGGACAAAGTATCCCGAACAGCAATCGTTGCCGATTCCACTGGCCAAAGACAGAAAGTACTATATCGAGGTATTACACAAAGCAGGCTACGGCAACGATAATATCGCAGTAGCTTGGGGGCCACCCTCGGGCCAGGAGGTAATACCAGCGATATACCTGTTCACTTATTGTTACGATTTCATGGATTTCTCCCATTTTGCCTCTAAGTGGCAACTGACCGGCTGTAATGCGGATAATTCCTGGTGCAGTGGTGCCGATTTCAACCTCGACGGCTCTGTTTTGCTTGATGACCTGGAGCTTTTTGCCGAAAGCTGGCTGGCCGGCATAGAGTGAATAAATAGGTCCATCCGTTTTCCATAGCGCAGCGTAGGTCCTCGACTCTAGCTTCGTAGGAATTGCAATCGGGGATCCAGATTTTTTACAACTGTCCTCCGTTTTCTGTCCTCAGTCCTCCATCTAAAAATCCCTTGCCCAAACCGCCAAAAAAATCCCGTAGCGCAGCGAAGGTCTCGCCCGCCCTCCAAGGGCGCGGCGGATGTCCTTAACCTTGCCTATCTTACTAAAAAAATTTTGCTCTTTTGTAAAATTTTTTTACTCATTGCCCCATAACAACTTAGGCCTTCGTCGCTAAAAATTCCCTTCCCCTAACTCCTTATTTCACCCCCAAATCCTCCCTATATATAGGGAGACCTTGTTTTCCTCCCTGTCCCCGAGAGCTTTCTTCTCAGGCCAGAGGCAGCAGGGGATCCAGTTGTAGTAACTTTTATATTGGACATTGGACATTTCAATATAATGAGCCGGGTTCTTTGACATTTGAATTAAAAACTTAGCCATTGGACTACTATATAAGTGGCCACTTATATACTCTCGTTCTCTGTGAACTCTGCCTGCCCCGAGCAGGGTCGAAGGGTGTAATCTGCTTGTCACGGCGAAGTCAGAGACGAAGACGGGTGGCTAAAAATGTTGTAAGTATTTGTTATAAAAAAACTTAGCTCTCTGCGGTCTCAGCGGTCTCCGCGGTAAAACTGCGTTTTCGGGCGAAAAATGGGTACGAAAAAGGACAAAAAGGTCGTAAAAGGGATAAAAAGGTAACGAAAAAGGGCTAAAAGGGATAAAATAGGGATGAGAGGGGAACAAAACGGCTCAAAATCGGAAAATTTTTGCCTGTTCCGAGCATCGAGTATCGAGTTTCTAGTATCCAGTATCCAGTATCGAGCATCTTTTTTTATGGAATTTTTAACTTGCAAACGCCCGGCCGAAGGCTAAAATACTTCTTTTCAGGCAATTTGGTGATAGACAATTTTTTTGTTTAACCTTAATAAGGTTGACGTAAGGGGTGTTTTTTTTATGTTGAAGGTCAAATCACGAACGGGCGAATCGGTCCAGCAGATGATGCGGCGGTTCAAGAAACTGTGCGAAAAAGAGGGTTTGATACGCGATATGAAGCGTAATGCCTATTATGAAAAGCCCTCTGAGCGCAACCGCAGGCGGATTCGCAAGGCACAAAGAATTCTTACAGGGCCGTTCCTGCCTCCCCGCCCCAGACCAACCGCTTAGTAGGTATCAATTCTTTTCTATAGGCCATAGTACTAACTCGCCTTCCCTGGCAAACCAGCTTGGTTTGCCTTTTTTATTTTTGGGCAACGCGTCGGGTGGCGGTGAAGCCGGAGATGATTGTTGCGACGAGCATAATCAGAAAGGTAACGACGGTAAACCAGTTTCCCCATGTTACGGTAGGGGCGTGAGCGGCTTTGATGATGACGGTTCCTATGGCAAAGGACTGGAGGAACATTTTTATTTTGCCCGAGGCGACCGCGCGAAAGTCGATGCCTTTGGCCTCCGCGGCGTGACGCAGGATTGTTACATATCCCTCTCTGCCAATCAGGATAGCGACAGTACCCCAGCGTATAACGCTCATGTAAGTTTCGGAAATGGAAAAGAGCTGTGGTTCCCGTATAAGCCCAAAGCAGACAAATGCGCCGCAGACGAGGATTTTGTCGGCAAGCGGGTCGAGCATACGCCCGAATTTACTGGCGACGTTGAGTTTTCTTGCGATGGGGCCGTCAAAGATATCGGTAAGGCCCGCGATTACGAAGACGGCGAAGGCGACGTCGTAAGTGAAGATTCTGTCCTGGGCTTGCGGGGTATAAAGAAGCATGCCGAGAAAGAGCATGGTCAGTACGAGCCGGCCGAAGGTCAATATGTTAGGAACCTGTTTTAGCATAGGCAAAGTTTACATATTGGCTTGTGTAATTCAAGATTAAATTTGACGGCAGAGCAGGTCATAATTTTTAAAGCCGGTGACTTTGACGTTAATAAAGGAGCCGGGATAGGCGCGGCAATCGCGGATTATACAGAGTGGATCGATTTCAGGGGCCTGGCCGAAGAAGCGGGCCTTGGCGGTGTGATTCTTGTCGATGCTGTCAACGAGGCAGGTCAGTGTGCCGGCAATTCGTGATTTATTTTTATCGAAGGCTATTTGTTGCTGGGCGAGCATCAGTTTTTCAAGACGATGTTTTTTGACGCGGTCAGGCACCTGGTGCGGTAAATTGGCGGCGGGCGTCCCCTGTTCAGGGTAGAAGGTAAAGCAGCCGAGGTTATCGAAGCGGGCCCAGTTGACAAATTCGAGAAGTTCGTTGAAGCGGGCATCTGTTTCGCCGGGGAAGCCGACGATGAAGGTTGTGCGGAGGACGCAATTGGGGAGTGTGGTTCGCAGGTTTTCGATTAGCCGGCAGATTTTATCTTTGGAATGGGGCCTGCGCATTGCTTTGAGGATTTGCGGGTTGATGTGCTGGAGAGGCACATCGAAGTATGGAAGGATTTTATCGCAGTTGCCAACGGTCTCAATCAATCGTTCGGTTATTCCCGTGGGATAGAGATACAGAAGTCGAATCCAGCGGAGCCTCGGGATTTTGGCGAGGTCGGTGAGCAGTTTCGGCAGGGCGTCTTTAATCCCAATGTCCCGGCCGTAAGCGGTGATATCCTGTGCGATTATATTGAGTTCGACTGCGCCCGAGGCGACAAGTTGACGTGCCTCGGCGAGGATAAGCTGTTTCGGTTTGCTTCGAGATTTGCCCCTGATGGCGGGGATGGTACAGAAGGAGCATTTTTTGCTGCATCCCTCGCTGATGCGGAGATATGCCCAGTGCGGCGGCGTGATGCGGAGCCGGGTGCGGTCATCGTATGGGATTTTGAGGGGGGCGGTCACGGCGGAAACGGGTTTATCGGATGTGAAGGTCGATTGAATTATTTGGACGATATTATCGCGTGATTCGAGGCCAAGGACAGCGTCGATACCGTCGGCTTCCTTAAGTAAGCCCTTGCCGAGTCGCTGCGCCAGGCAGCCGGCGACGATGACTTTCTGCACTTTGCCTTTCTGTTTTTGGCGGATGGCGAGGTTTATGGCATCGAGGGCTTCGATTTTGGCAGGTTCGATAAAGCCGCAGGTGTTGATGACGACTACGTCCGCGTTATCGGTATCCTGTGTGATGACCAGGCCGGCCTGGGCTATTTGAGCGAGCATCCGTTCGCTGTCCACCATATTTTTGGGACAGCCCAGGGCGATGAAGCCGACGGTAGTCCGGTTTTTATTCTTTTTAATATTCATTGGCTGATATCATAAAGTGTTTGACGGGTATCACAAGGTTGTTATACTAAATAACAGCTTAAAATGTTTTTTTGAAATAAGAGAATCTTATGGTTTTCTGGAGGGCAATTTAATGAACGAGTTTGGAACTGGCAAGCCGGGCGCGGACAAACCGATTCCTTTTGATGACGGTCTTTCGATATCTCATTCGCCTTTGGATTTGGGCGGAGGCATGTCCGGCAGCGCAAAAGAGTCATCCGAAGAGACGCCTATGCCCGTTATCAAGGACACGGGCAAAAAGGTGAGCTGGCCGGACCGGATTACAGGCGTCAAGACGTTCTATACGAAGTTACACGCCGGAGCGATTGATTTTTTGGATGAAATTATTTGCAAGTGGCTGATGGATAACCCGGGAGTTAATATAAAGCGGACTAATACTGTTGTGGGTGATGTTGTCGGCAAGAAAACCGAGCCGAGCATTATCATTACGATTTGGTATTAACCGATAAAGTTGAGATGTAACGCAGTTGTTCACTAGGGGTGGTCTGTTATATAGCGGGCCTGAGAGTAAACCCTTTGAACCTGAACAGGGCAGCCGTAAGAGGCGATGCCTGCGTAGGGAAGTGATAAGACATTCGAAGATGTTGATATGAGATTGAAATCGCTTCCTGCAGAGGCGATTTTTTTATTTTAAGGCGATAGAAGAAATGGCAACACAATTGGAAATAGCGCGGTCGGGCCAGATTAGCCCGGAGATGAGAATTGTTGCACGGGCCGAAGGAGTCGAGGCTGGCGTACTGCAAGACGAGATAGCAGCGGGACGGTTAGTGATACCTGCAAACGTGATTCATTTGAAAAAGAATCTGAAACCGGCGGGTATAGGCCGGCTTCTGACGACTAAGGTCAACGCTAATGTCGGGGTAAGCAGTGTTCGCAGCACTATTGAGGAAGAGATTGAAAAGATACGGGTTGCGATTGAGGTTGGGGCGGACGCGATAATGGATTTGAGCACGGGAGGGGATTTGGATGCGATAAGGGAAAAATTACTGGCCCGGTGTCCTGTGCCTTTCGGGACGGTGCCGATTTACCAGATGGTTTCTGACAGGTCTGTTGAAGATGTTGATGAGAGGATAATTCTTGATGTAATTGAAAGACAGGCGAAGCAGGGAGTCGATTTTTTTACGATTCACGCGGGTGTGCTCAGGGAATATTTGCCTTTGACGGCTAGGCGAGTGATGGGGATAGTAAGCAGGGGCGGGGCGTTATTGGCGGAGTGGATGCTGTATCACGGCAGGCAAAATCCGCTGTATGAGATGTTCGATGAATTGTGCGCATTGATGCGTGAGTATGATGTTTGTTTTTCGTTGGGTGATGGTTTGCGTCCCGGGAGTTTGGCAGACGCGACGGATGAGGCGCAAATCGCGGAGCTGCGGACATTAGGCGAGTTGACGCAGCGTGCGCAGGAAGCGGGATGCCAGGTTATGGTGGAAGGGCCGGGGCACGTGCCGTTTAACCAGATAGAGCATAATATGAAGATTCAGCAGAAACTTTGCCATAACGCGCCGTTTTATGTCCTTGGCCCCGTCGTAACTGATATTGCGCCGGGGTATGACCATATAACCTCGGCAATCGGCGGTACGGCCGCTGCTTACTACGGCGCATCGTTTTTGTGCTATGTTACGCCGAGAGAGCATCTGGGATTGCCAAATGCCGAGGACGTGCGGACGGGAGTTATTGCCGCCAAAATTGCTGCTCATGCGGGCGACGTGGCCAGGGGACTTAAAGGCGCATCAGTCAGAGACAGGGAATTGAGTTTAGCCAGGGCGAATATCGACTGGGACAGCCATCTTGCGCAGTCGCTTGACCCGCAGACGGCTGTTCGGATGCACGAGGAGGCCTGCGAGGGTATCGGGGAAAACGGGAAAACCAACGCTGATTACTGCTCGATGTGCGGCAAACAATGGTGCAGCGCGCGGATAAATAAAGAGATTCGTGAAAAATTGAAAGCCGGAAGCCGTTAGAAGTAAAATGTTGTGCACAGAAAGGTCGGTGATGCAGATTAGAGACAGGATTCTTGGTGCTGTCGCATTGAATATTTTACTATGCAGTATTTGCCTGGGCTTTGAGGACGAGGGTTTTCAATGGTGGTCATACGTAGAATCATCGACGCGGATTGCCAATGACTGGAAAGCGGCGTTTCGGCAGGACTTTCGGCTGGGCGACGACG
>JBFZBL010000148.1:0-19503 GCA_041308485.1 Phycisphaerae bacterium
AACACAGCGTTGAGCTTAGATGGCAACTGCCCGAGACAGCAAAAACGGCTGACTCGAATGAGAATTTGACCAGGGTTAATTTGTCGAAGGAATGGCAGCTCGAAGTTAACAGCAATGAGGCGGTCATTTTGCGGGCGGAACAGAAAGGCGGATATGAATCGTTATTTTACGGATACAAGCAGTCGAGCGCAACGCTGTCAGTCAAAAAAGAAGGCCTGCTGCCGATTGTATTTCGAAGTATAATTCGGAGAACGGATTAGGTATATGCGAATATTATTAGTGCACCAGTATTTTCATCCTCTGCACCACGCACAAGTGGGCCGATGGAATGCTATGGCCAGGGTGTGGGCAGAGCAGGGACACCTGACCACCGTAATATCCGGGTCATTTAATCTTACCAACAACAAAACATACGATTTCTGTAAAGGTAAAATGTTTACGATAGAGGATGCCGGCGGCGGGGTCCGGGTCGTGCGTGCGTATACGACGGAAAAATATAATAAGAACTTTTTCTGGCGTGCGTGGGCCTATTTATCGTCCGTTGTCTTCGGATTTTTCGGCGCATTGCTGCACGCTCGCGGGAAATACGATGTCGTCATAGCTACAAGCCCGCCTTTGACCGTGGGGCCGCTCGGCGTGATGCTTACCGCAATAAAAAGATGCCCCCTTATATTTGAAGTCAGAGACCTGTGGCCTGAATCCGCAATAGATACCGGTGTGCTGAAAAATCCGGTCCTGATTAAATTGATGTATTTTATGGAACGGCTTTCGTACCGCAAAGCCGCCGCCATAAACGCCTTAACGCCTGCTTTTGAGGATCGACTGATTCATGGCAAGGGAATCGCAGCCGAGAAGGTTTGGATGATACCGAATGCGGCGGACCTGGACGCGATTAAACCAGGTTCCAGAGATGAGGAAATCCGGAGGAAGCATAACTGGGGCGACAAGTTTGTGGGATTGTATATGGGCGCCCACGGACGAGCCAACTGTCTGTGGCAATTAATTGAGACGGCAAAGATATTAAGGACCGAACCGGAATATTTGATAGCGTGTCTTGGCGACGGCATGGAACGCAAAGCATTGATAAAGAAAGCAGAGGATGAGGGTCTCACCAACATTTGTTTTTTGCCGGCTGTAACCAGGGGCGAGGTCAACGCATATTTAAACGCTTGTGATGTCTCATTGATAGTCCTCAAGAAAGTTGATACGTTCAAAACCGTTTATCCGAACAAAATGTTCGACTCAATGTCGGCGGCCAAACCGATAATACTGGCAATCGACGGTGTAGCGAGGAAACTGGTTGTCGATGACGCTCATTGCGGTATTTACGTTGAGCCGGAGAATGCTGAACAGATTGCCGAAAAGATGCGCCTCTACAGGAATTCCCCGCAAATCGCCAAAGAACACGGGGAAAACGGATTGAAATACGTCAGTGAGCATTACGACCGCAGAAAATTAGCCATGAAATACCTTGGACTAATCGATAAACTTGTTGCTAACAAACGGTCTTGAATTGGTTAAGAGCATAGTGCTGTGAGTGAATCTAATGGATAAGCCACAACCAAAAAACAAATCGTCGGCGTTTTTTATAATCGGGATTTTTGTCGCGGTTATTATAGTAATGTTCGTAGCCAGGATGCACAGGCAGAATGTGCAGACAATCAAGATACCGCTCAATAACGGGATAGCAACCCTTTTAACGTATAATGACCGTCTGGCGGCGATTTCGAACGACAACAAGATATATATATTACAATGGTCCGACTTGTCAAAAAAGCCCATAGAGAGTGTGGTTGAATCTGGCGAGGCGGTTTTTGTCGCACCCGACACTGTTTTGTCTGTGAAGCGAGTAAATCCTGATTGTCTGGTTGTGTCCGGATTTGGTGCTAATAGCGAAAGCAAAAAGATATCCCTTTCTTTGACATCGAACGCTGCGAGTTTGTATGCCAGCCGGGACGGGAGCAAAACAATTCTTCTGTTGGAACGCGGAAGCGCCGAACACGTTGCGTATGAACTGTTTGAGGTGGCGATTAATTCAAAGCAGGTCCATTCAATAGCCCTTATCCCTTCCGAACAGGGCAGGGTGGAGCATTTCTCGGTATCCAATGACGGGCGTTATGTGGTTGCTGTGGGAGAAAAAAAAGAACACGGCTGGCTGTTTGTTGCGGACACCAAAGAAAATAAAATTGTATGGCAAAAAGAAATACTGGATTTTAGAAAGTTGTATAAAGGAATATTTTCGAACGATGGAGAAATTATTTATATAAGAGGCAGCGACAGCATGCTGACGCTGGTCCAAACAAGTTCAGGAGACATAATCGACCGTGTGCTGCTTACAGAAGAAAACAAAAGCACATACAGGGCTCCGCCTACACAGACGGTAACGATCAGCAGCGACGGCGAGCTGGTGGCGGCCACTGTTTTCGGCGATGTATATATTTGGGATGCCAGAACTCGTAAAAAATATAATATTTCAGGTGTGGGACACAAAGTATTCAGCAGCATGGTTTTTTCCCCGGATGGGCGATTCATTGCAACATCCGATATGCGGCAGGGCGGAGTTATCAAAATTGCCCGTACACCGCGGTATTAGTTATTCGGTGTCGCAGACAGCGAATTTTATAAAAGCACAGTTAACGCAATGCGCCATTTAGTAAAACGGCTATTTGATATAATTGCCAGTGTTGCAGGGTTGATTGTAATCAGCCCTCTTTTAGTGGTATTGGTTTTGCTGGTTCGTCTTAAACTTGGCGCTCCAATTCTGTTCCGTCAACAGAGACCGGGATTGGGTGGAGAAGCGTTTGTGATATATAAATTTCGGACAATGACGGACCAGCGTGATGCATCAGGAAATTTGCTGCCGGATGAGCAGCGTTTGCCGGCGTTCGGGCGGTTTCTGCGAAGCACAAGTTTTGATGAATTGCCTGAGTTGCTCAATGTGCTTAAAGGCGATATGAGCATTGTGGGCCCACGGCCCCTGATGATGCAATATCTGGGACGATATTCTCCCCAGCAGGCCAGGCGGCACGAGGTGAAACCTGGAATCACCGGCTGGGCACAAATAAACGGGCGGAACACGATTTCGTGGGAAGATAAATTTGAGCTTGATGTCTGGTACGTTGACAACTGGACACTCTGGCTTGATATAAAAATAATTCTCAGGAGTGTCTGGATGGTGGTGGCAAGAGAGGGTATAACTCAGCAGGGCAGGGCAACGATGGACGAGTTTATGGGAACACCGCGAAATAACGCTGCCGAACGCCCGTAAAGATGATACCGGGGAAATAAAATGCTTTCGTATGCAAAGGCCGGAAAAATTGAAGCTGAATTCGGATCGCCGTTTTATATCTTCGACGAAACCGCATTCCGAAAGAACTATGATGACATAGTCAGCGCGTTTGGCAGAAGATACGCGAAATTCATACTGGCTTATTCCTACAAAACCAACTATACCCCCTATTTGTGCGAGATAGTCAAATCAAAGGGAGGCTTTGCGGAAGTCGTTTCCCGGCTGGAATACGACCTTGCTTTGAATGTCGGCCAAAAGCCAAACAAAATTGTCTTCAATGGCCCCGTGAAGCATTACGAAGACATTGATCTTGCTCTGAAAAACGACAGTATCGTTAATCTGGATTCCTGGTCGGAGATTGACCACCTGGCTAGATACGCGAAGAAAAATCCAAACAGGAAAATCAAAGTTGGGTTGAGGATAAACATCGGCCTGTCGGACAAAAACGGACGGTCGCATATTCAGGAGCGATTTAAGACTGGAAGGTTCGGTTTTGACCCGTCGGATTCAAATATGAAGAAAGTTGTGTCGCGGCTGTCGAGCATAGGCAATATTACAGTCAACAGCCTGCACGGTCATACATCTACCACCAGCAGAAATGTGTGGTGTTACCGGATTGTAACCGAAACGCTTTGCCGAATCGCAGCCAGGTTTGTGCCTGATACTGTGGAGTACATAAATATCGGAGGAGGTATTTTCGGTTATATTCCTCCTCAGATGCGCTGGGCGAAGACGCCTTCCTTCGACGATTACGCAAAGGCCGTGTGTAGAGTTTTGAAAACCGATAAATGGGCTCGCCGGCGAAAACCCTGCCTCATGCTTGAGCCTGGTATCGCGATGGCTGCTAATGCCCTGAGTTTTGTGACTAAGGTGATAAGCATAAAGAATATTCGGGGCAGAGTGTTTGTTACGGTTGACGGCAGCGGCTACAATGTTCAACCGACGTCCCACAAGATAAATCACCCCTATCAGATAATCAGGAAAAACGAAGGAGCCCATCGTTGCGTCTTCAGCGTTGTTGGTTCTACGTGTATGGAAAAAGACTATCTTTTGATGGAAATAACCGATAGGCTGCCGGATGTCGGTGACTTTATAAAAATTGACAGTGTTGGTGCATATACTGTTGTCCTGACGCCGCCATTTATCAATCCTGCGCCGGCCATTGTCGTCGGGAAAGGTAATACATTCAAACTTGTCCGCTCTAGACAAACACTGAACGACATATTCAAAAATTACACATTTTAAAAGTGTCTTGTTATGCACGGAATAACAATTACAGGCGACCATTTTATTCTTCGTCCGCTTAACAAGGTGGATATCGAAAACCGTGTCCGGTGGTTTAATGATACAGATGTCCGCAAAACTCTGATAATAAGTGAGCGGTTTGAGCTTGAAAAAACAATCTGCTGGTTTAAAAAAATGCAGGACGACGACAGCCGCCTCGAATTTGTAATCGAAACTACGGAGAAGACTTCCGTTGGCATTATAGGTTTAGCAGGCATTGATTCAACGCATTGGACAGCCGAAATATACATAGTTATCGGCCAAAAGGAATTCTGGGGTAAAGGCGTAATGCTCGAAGCCGAATGTCTTCTGATTGACTGGGCATTTAATTCCAAGGGGCTTGAAAAAATCTGGGCAGAGGCGCGTCCCGAAAATGTCGCCAGTGTGATCACAATGAAAAAAATCGGTTTCCAAGTCGAAGGGACCCTGCGAAGCGAAAAACTTGTTGATGGCAAACGCATTGATGTTCTTCGCCTCGGACTGCTTAAAAACGACTTTAAAAATCCAACGACAAAATAATATATTATGCAGCTGCACCACATTGCGTATGTCTGTGAAAACGTCGAACAAAAAGCGGAAGAATTTTGCCGACTCCTCGGATACAAAATCGAATCATCCCCTGTTGTTGACGAAAGCCAGAACGTTCGAATTTTGTTTCTGGTTCATAAAGATGGCTCGCGCCTTGAACTGCTCGAACCATACGGCCCCAAAAGCCCTGTGCGCAAATTTCTTGAAAAAGGCGGCGGGCTGTATCATTTGTGCTTCGAGGTGGATGATTTGGAAGAGGTTTTGCGCCAGATTACTTCCAATAATCAGGCCTATATAGTAAAAAAGCCGACTGCTGCGCCGGCAATTGAGGGAAGACGGGTTGCTTTCGTTGTCACGGAAGGGAATGACCTTATTGAATTTGTTGAAAAACAGTAATAGCTGATTGTGATGGATTGGGAATCATTTAAAAAACTTAAAGGTGATGAGGGCTGGCTTGTAATACGCCGGGCTGCAAAGGCCATTCAGGAGGCCCTGCGACAGAAAACAGCGGCCTTCGTGCACAAGGCTGATATTGCGTTTATTTCTTCTTATACGACGGACCCGCTTGCTGATTATGTGCAGGTATTCGCGGCCCAAAGCGATTTGGCAGTAAATCAATATATTGCTCCGTACGGGCAGTTTAATCAGGAATTACTTAATCCACAGAGCGAACTCTATCGCACTTCGCCGCAAATAACGTTTCTGTTGATTGAAAACGAATCCGGTCTCGATGGTCTGGTTGACGCGTTTCTAACGAATTCAACAGGCATCCTTGTTATCAATACTTTTCCGGCGTGTCCTTCCTGGCCATTGCAAGTCCTGCCCGACCAGCATCGTATCTTAATTGAAAAGCTTAACGCTCGTATAATCGAACGCTACCAAAACCATCCTCGTGTACAAATTCTTGATCTCGACGCCCTGGTCGCCTATGCGGGCTGTCAAAATGCGATGTCACCGCAGATGATGAGTATGGCCAGGATACCATTCAGTGAATTATTTCTGAGTTTACTGGCAAGAAGAATTATATCTCATATTACCGCTACAATGGGACTTGCCCGAAAATGCCTTGTTCTGGACTGTGATAACACGCTCTGGGGCGGCATAATCGGCGAAGACGGACTCGACGGCATTCAAATCGGTCACGATTCACCCGGCCGTGAATATCTCGAATTTCAAAAAACCATCCTCGAACTATACGAACAGGGTGTGATTCTCGCTATTAACAGCAAAAATAATTCTGCTGATGTAATGCAGGTTCTCAACGAGCACCCTCACATGCTCCTGCGAGAAAAACACTTCGCATCTGTTGTGGTCAACTGGGAAGCCAAGCCGCAGAATATGCAGAAAATTGCCGAACAAATCAACATTGGCCTTGATGCTATGGTCTTTATTGATGACAATCCCGCCGAGCGACAGATGATGAGACAGTCGCTGCCGCAGGTCGAAACGCTTGAGATGCCCGTTGACCCTTCTTTGTTTGCCCGGACATTGCGTGAGGCCGGCTGTTTTGCCCGCGCCTATTTGACCGAGGAAGACAAAAATCGCGGACAGATTTATGCCGCACAGCGCCAGCGGGACCAGTTCGAACAATCCTGTGCGACACTCGAAGATTTTCTTAAGTCACTTGAAATGGTCGTTTCTATTCGTCCCGCGTGCAAAGACGATATCAAACGCGCAGCACAGTTGACTCAGCGAACCAATCAGTTCAACCTGACCACACGCCGATATACAGAGTCTGATATTGCCGCTATGGCACAAAACCCGAATTGGCGGATTTACGTTCTGAGCTTGAAAGATAAATTCGGCGATAACGGGACGGTAGGGCTGGCCCTGGTGGAAATCCAGCTGAAGCAATGGCGCGTGGATACGTTTTTGATGAGCTGTCGTGTGATTGGCAGGCAGGTCGAAGATGCTCTCGTTGACCGGATATGCCGGGATGCGGCCAAAGCAGGGTACGTCAGCATTTCAGCGGAATATATACCATCTGCCAAAAATAATCTGGTGGCTGATTTTTGGGATAAAAGCAGTTTTAGAAAGCTGGCAACAGATAAAAATGCCACCCGATACGAGCTGCTTCTGAAAAAGTATAAACCGAAGACACTGAAATATCTTAATCTGGGCGAATGAATGGAATCCGAAGTGCAACAAAAGTGTCCGGCTTGTGAAAGCACAAACAATGTTCCGGTTAAACTGAAGCTCGGTTATGAAGGAAGAAAATGTCAAGATTGCGACCTTGTATGGGCGGCAAATGTTCTAAACGAAAAACAATTATATGAATCGGCATACGATAAAAACTCGGAAGGATTTATCTGGCAGGCCTTTTTGGATGTCCATGATAGAATTAAATCGACACAACAGGTTATACTTAACTGGTATGAAAATTATTTTCTGAAAAACATTAAACCCTTTGGTTCCGGGAATATTCTTGAGATAGGATGCGGTGTCGGCAGGTTTCTTTTTGGTTGCAGAAAAAAGGGCTGGCAAATTCATGGTATGGATATCAGCAGTAAAGCGGTTGAGTTATCCAAAGATCTCCTGCCGGATGGCGATTTTCAGATTGGCCCTGTCGAGCAGTCAAAATGGCCGGAAGGAAGTTTTGAAGCAATAGTATCCTGGGAGGTAATCGAACACGTAAGTGATCCTTTTGGCTTTGTGAACAAAGTGAAAGGATTGCTGTTAACTAACGGTATTTTTGCCTTCAGCACGCCCGACTGGGACAGCTGGGTGATTCGTCGGCATCCTCGAAAAAATTACTGGCCGCCTTACCACATATACTTTTTTTGTGAAAAAAGTATTAAGGCGCTGCTTGGGAGGGCCGGCTTAAAAGTAATAAAAATAAAACGAAACAGATTTCCATGGTCTGAGACCAATTGGCCGCGCTGGTTTAGATTTTTATTACTGCCATGGCTTGTTTGGCATGGCGTGATATTAAATCATGGAGGCGGCCGGATTATCGTCCTGGCAAAAAAGGTTTGATTGCACATTATTTATGCATAAGCAATTAGAGAAGATATTTTCCCAGGCGTTTGGTGTGGATAAAATTGACATGACTATGTCAATTGACAATGTGGCCGGGTGGGATTCTATGGCTCATGTCGGCCTGATTCTCGCCCTGCAAAAGGAATTTTCGATATCAATTCCGCCCGCTGATGCGATTGAACTGACCAGCGTAAAAAGCATAATTAGGTATCTGGAAAATAAGGATATTTCTTCCGGATAGCCCCATAAACACAAGAACGCGATATACAGTTTACAAGCGCGATTTATCGGTATCATCCTTCTTGTGAACTGCTCCCCGCAGGCCCTCCATTTTGAAAAACCCCATTCTCCAGACAGCCAGATACGATACGTCAAAAATTGCCGTTAACGGGATTAAGTTATACGGCGTTGGAATCAAAGACTTTAAAAGACCGGCTGCCACATACAGACCGGCCAGCAGATAGCATATACCCACGGTTCGTTTCAGCGGTATACCCCTGTCAATCATCTGGTCGTAAATGTGGCCGTGTCAGAGACAAACAACGGTCTTTTATTGATAAACCGTCTTAATAAGGCGGTACCCGTATCTAGTATCGGCAGCTCAAATACGATTATTGAGGCAATTCACCATCGTGGCGCTCTGCGAATTCGGAATAGAAACTGAACGGTCCAGTCGAGCGGTCTTTTCGGTCCCAAGAAGTCATCTAACATATTCTTTTTGCCAAATCCTCTTTCTGCGTATTACCAGAGGTAAGACTCTACAGTTTTAAACCGATTTGTCCGGAAAAAAACCTTTGGACATTAAGCGGTTCTGATATATAATCCGCGAGCAGACTGGTATGTGGTGGTTGCTGGGGGCGGGAGATTGCAATAAACAGCCACCGGATACGTCTAATAGCCCGGATTTATGCGTAATACAAGGAATAAATCGTAAATGCGTGTTTTGCTTTCCAGCGTTGGGAGACGTGGTTACCTGGTAAAGTACTTCAAGCAGGCGGTTGGGGACGCTGGCGAAGTATGGGGTGCAGACAGCAGTTCTTATGCCCCTGCGTTTCGGTATTGCGACCACGCTATATTGTTGCCCAAGGTAGGAGAAGCGGGCTACGCCGATAAACTCCTTGCTCTGTGCAGGAAAAACAAGATAGATATGGTCGTGCCGCTTATAGACCCCGAGCTGGAGGTTCTCGCGGCGCGTTATGATGAATTCCGAAGTAACGGTGTTATGGCGGTCGTTTCCCCCGCCAAAACTATTGAGATCGCCTTTGATAAGTACCTGACCTATGTTCACGCAAAACAGGCGGGCATTGAAGTGCCGCAAACAGTTACCAGCATTGAAGAGGCCATTAAGCTTCTCTCGGAGGGGGAACTGTCCTGGCCGTTAATGGTAAAACCGCGAAAGGGCAGCGCCTCATTATTTGTCAATAGTTGCAGTAACCAAAGCGAGTTGATGTTGGCATTCCAGAGTTGCCCTGCGCCTATGATTCAGGAATTTATTTCCGGCAACGAATACGGCTACGATATTTTCTGCGACGGCGATTTCAAACCGGTTAGCGTTTTCTGTAAACTGAAACTGGCGATGCGTGCGGGTGAAACCGATAAAGCGGTCAGCGTCAACGATAAAAAGCTTATCGATTTGGGCGTGAAAATAGCCAGGGCGTTTCCTATGTTTGGGCCGGCGGATGTGGATGTAAGAACCGGGAAAAACGGGCCTGTGCTGCTCGAAATAAATCCTCGTTTTGGCGGCGGATATCCCTGTTCTCACTTGTGCGGAGCCGATTTCCCCGCCAAGTTAATTGCCATTTGCAAAGGACAGAAACTAATTCCGAATATTGGTGATTATCCGGCAGGTGTTTATATGTTCAAACAGGATGAAATTATCTCACCTGCCGCCGATGAATTGAAAACCATCACCGACGCACATAACACCAAGACAACTTAAAATCCGCGCTCGCCAGCAGGGTCTTTCTGTTTGGGAGTTCTCATTGATTAGAAGATATTTAACCGGTTTCGGTGTATTGCTTGTTCTGGTATTTTGCACGAGTGCTTCGGCGTTGGAGCCGAACGAGATTCTCGTTATTGTCAACGGGGATATTGAGGCGTCGGCTGATTTGGGGCGATATTATTGTCAGCAGCGCAATGTTCCACAAAAAAATATCCTCACACTTTCTCTCGGTAAAACTCTCGTCAATTCGATAAGCAGGGACGATTACGACAAAAACATAGCCGAGCCGGTTCGTGAACGCATAACCGGCCAGAAGCCGGGACAGCCAATCAGGTGTTTGCTTACAACATACGGCGTGCCATACAAAGTTGGGCCTCGCGGGCCACTTAAGGAAAAGCAGGAGCAACTAAAACAGTTGGGAACAACCGCGGAGCAATATGAGAAACAGCTTAGGGATTCACAGTCGGCGGATGTTAATGCCAGCATCAAGAAGGAGCTTGTAAAAGTAAAAACCGAAATCGACTGGATTTCAGGCAGGGAAACCGAGGCGAGCGTTGACAGCGAGTTGTCGATGGTTTTGTTCGGTCCTTATGAGCTTTATCGCTGGCAGCTAAATCAGAGGAACAGGCATAACGGGCATACCAAAGGTTTGATTCTGACAATTATGGTGTCTCGTCTCGATGGCCCCTCCCCGCAGATTGCCCGTGGGCTAATCGATAAGGCGATAAACGCTGAAAAAACCGGCCTGCACGGTTTCGCTTACATTGATTCTCGGGGTATCCCCGATGACAAAAAATCCGGTTCCTTCGGAAATTTTGACCAGCAGTTGCGCAATCTTGCGATTTTATTACGTTTTCGCACAACTTTACAGGTCAGAGAGGAACGGACTGAGAAACTTTTTGAGCCTCGCAGTTGTTCCCAGACGGCTATTTACTGCGGGTGGTACAACTTGAGAAAATATGTCGATTCCTTCGATTTCGTTGATGGTGCCATAGGAGCCCATATAGCCAGTTTTGAGGCGATGAACCTTCGAGACCCAAACAGCACCGAATGGTGTCCCTCAATGCTGGTTCACGGCGTTACTGCGACTTTCGGCCCCGCGGCGGAACCATATCTCAGCGCATTCCCCGACCCCGAGGAGTTCTTCTTTGAATTAATCAACGGCAAATGTCTCGTAGAAGCGTTTTATCGCTCACAGCCGTTTTGCTCCTGGCAAATGATGCTGATTGGCGACCCGCTTTATGCCCCCTTTGCCAAAAAAGGCTTCTGATGCCTTTTTCTCTCAAATAAGCATGTTGCTGTCGCAACAGTTAAAATTGCGCCTGCCGAGCACAGCATCTCCATCGTCGTAAAATACCTCCCCATAAGCATCGAAGACATCTTTACAAAAAGCATAAGTCCTGCCGGTACGCTTATTGTCAGCAAGGACCGGCTGATTATTGTCCTGGGCGAGAGGTAAAGATTCGTGAGTTGCGTCCATATCAGTGTAAAGCCGCCATAAGCAAAGACGTGATAAACAATATTTAAAATCGGCGCTACTTTTGACAGGTCGGCATGTATAAGCGTTGCAATTCCGAAAATGGATATTGCCGAGACCGCCTGCAATGACGGCCAAAATGCCATAAAAGTGAAAAACGCCAATCCAGTCACTACACCTCCCGCGTTGGCGATGAAATCCATCAAATCTCTGTTCCTGCCGAAATATGGTTGTGTCAGTTCATCAATCCCTCCGTAAACAACAACAGCCATTAAAACCAGCCACGCGGCCTGATTGTGCCAGCGGACTTTTTCGTCAGGGCGAATTGAAAACCACGTCAGAAAAACCAGGTTCAAATACGCGAGAAAATGAAGCCACTTGTCCGATACCCTTGCTTGGTAAACCAGCTGTGGTATAGGTATATGCGCAAAAACGACGAGCGCTATCCAGTAAATCACCAGAATCCCAACAGTGGTTTTTTGCCTGCGAGTCATTATCACAACCACCTCTGATTTTTAATATTGATAATTGAAAATTTGCCCGCGACGGTCATAATAATAGATTATCAGTTATCAATCATCAATTATTAATAAGGAGCCAATTATATGTTGCAGTCGATAGTCGAGTTTTTCAGAAGTATCATAACCGAGCAGGTAGCCGGGAATCCATTCTGGTTCATAGTCGGTTTCACCGGCCAGGTAGTCTTCGGCGCAAGATTTATCCTTCAGTGGATAGTCAGCGAATATAAGAAACGTTCTCACGTGCCGGTTGCCTTCTGGTATATATCACTGGTCGGAAGCTTGATTCTGCTGACTTACTCGATCCACCGCAAAGACCTCATCTTTATGCTGGGTCTTTCACTTAATACGCTGATTTATGTGCGGAATCTTCACCTGATTTACAAGCACGGGACAAAAGAGCCAGCGGGCGGCCCGGGTTAGAAACCTTATTCTATTAAAACTTGGAGGGCCAAAGTTATGAGATGGTTTAGAGGTTCTCAAACGCCAGGCCGAATGCTGATGGCTGGTTGCTGTTTGACTGTTCTGCTCGCCGCAGTGTTGCCTGCGTTTGGAGAAGTTACGAGACGAACTCGGGCAGGCGAGTTGAAGGTGATTCAGCTTCCTGAACCGAACAGGTCGAGTACGGTGAGTTTGGAAACGGCAATCAATATTAGGCGAAGCGTTCAGCAGTTTGCCGACACACCGCTCAGTTTTGCTCAGATTGGACAACTGGCTTGGGCTGGCCAGGGCATCACCGACAAGCAGCAAGGCCTTCGCGCTGTGTTTTCAGCAGGGGACTCGTATCCGATAGAGCTTTATTTTGTTACATCGGAGGGAATATTCATTTATAACCCTGAGGGGCATACGCTTAAACAGATTTCCTCCCTCGACCAGCGAAAGCAGCTCTCAGCCGCGGCTTTAGGACTGGGGCCGGTCGAAGATGCAGCATGCGATATCGTAATAACCGGATCTGCTCGAAAAATCGCCTCCAAGTATGGTAATAAAGCCCAAAAATTTCTGCCGCTTGAAGCGGGCAACGTTGCCGGGAATATCCAGCTCCAGGCCGTATCACTTGGGTTGGGTTCGATGCCCGTTAGCGATTTCGAAACAAGAAATGTCGCCAGAATCTGCGAATTGCCCGCGGAGCTTGAGCCGCTGTTGATTGTCTGCATCGGTTATCCTTTTGTGCAGCAAGAATCTCAGGACCAGACCCAGTCTGCCTTCCAGACCACAAAAAAAGCCGTCCTGATTGTTCCCGCCGCCCAGTTTGCCGATGCCGAGTTTTTTGAGACCCAGCGGATTTTGAATGAGGCCGGTATCGTGCCCGTTGTCGCAAGCTCAAAGTTTGGGGTAATACAGGGGGTATTTGGCAGTAATGTCGCCTCAGAGATTACCCTCGATAACTTGAAGGTCGAGGATTATGAAGCGGTGGTATTTATCGGCGGACCTGGCGTTGCCGAGTATTTCAACAACCCTGCCGTGCTCCGCATTGCGCGAGAAGCGTCCGCCAGAAATAAGGTTATCGCGGCGATAAGTGCTGCCCCTATGATTCTGTCAAACGCGGGCATTCTGCGAGGTATGCGTGCGACAGGCCTGCCGCAGCAGCGGGAACAGATGAAAAAGAGCGGGGCGCAATACACCGGCTCTTTGGTTGAGCGAGATGGGCGCATCATAACCGCAAGCGAATCGTCGGCGGCTGTGCAGTTTGCCCGAGCAATTGTTATTGCACTCAAAGAAAGACAGCCAAAGCTGGACAAAACGCCGATAAAGTAATCAGGGCGGGCCTACTTTAAACCGTTACCATGATTGTAACGGTTTGTAATCGGCAGACGCCTGTCCCTCCCGAATGCCTTGGGCGTGATTTTCACCCCAGGCGGCGACTGCCTTCTTTTGTATTCGTTGCGGTCAACCATACGAATAACCCTGCTCACCACCTCTTTGGGCAAACCCTCATCAATCAGCTGCTGGGCCGATTTATCTTCCTCAACGTATCCCTTGAGAATTTTGTCTAACAGGTCATATTCGGGCAGCGTGTCGCTGTCCTTCTGGTTAGGACGCAATTCCGCGGTCGGTACCCTGTCGATAACACTTTTCGGTATTACCTCTCTGCCGTTTATGTCGTTGATGTATTTCGCGAGCTTGTAAACCATCGTCTTGAAAACGTCTTTGATAACCGCGAAACCCCCGGCTGTGTCCCCGTAAAGCGTCGTATAGCCCACTGCTATTTCGCTTTTATTACCCGTGGTCAAAACCAGTGCGCCGTACTGGTTGCTCAGTGACATTAATATTGTCCCCCTGATTCTTGCCTGCAGGTTTTCGTAAGCGAGGCCCGAGCTATCCCAGCGGTCGACTTTTGCGAGCGAACCATTGAATTGCTCAAGGACGGGGCCGATTGGGATGGTCATAAATTTGATGCCGAGGTTTTGTGCGCATCTTTCGGCGTCGCTGACGGTTTCGGCGCTGTTAAATTTCGACGGCATTGTTATTCCGATTACATTTTCAGCTCCAAGCGCAGCGACTGCGATAGCCGCCGTTATCGCCGAGTCAATTCCACCGCTCAATCCTATAAGCACTTGGCTGAATCCGTTCTTCCTGACATAATCTTTTGTGCCAAGCACAAGGGCGCGATACGCCTCTTCGAGTAAGCCAATATCGGCTCCGCTGCTGTTTGGCTGCGGCTCGACGCGAATCATTTTGCCTTTCTTTTTAATATCCGCGATTAGCAAATCATCCTCGAAAGCCCTGCCCATAGCGACGATTTTCCCCGTTGAGTCGGAGAACATGCTCCGCCCGTCAAAAACAAGCTCGTCCTGTCCGCCTACAAGATTGCAGTAGCCGACCGGGCACTTGAACCGTGTAGCGCATTCGCTGACTATATCCTGCCTCGTTCTGATTTTTCCAAGATGAAAAGGCGACGCCGATATATTCAGAAGCGTATCTATTTGTCCTGCGCTCTTGAGAAATCTGCCCAGCCACTCGATATCCCATATATCCCTGCAAATCGTTATCGCGATATTAAAGTCATCCAGTTTCACAATTATCGGCTTGCTGCCCGGCTCAAAATACCGCTGTTCATCAAAGACGCCCTCGTTTGGCAAAAGCCCCTTGCGATAAACATTTACCAGCCGCCCATTCTGCAAGACTCCTGCCGCATTGTAAGTTTTACCGCGATAACAATCCGCGAAGCCGACGACTATTGTTGTGTCGGGGCAGCTCCTCGCGAGTTTCTCGACGACCTGCCGGTTGTCATCCAGAAAATGTTTTTTGAGCAGCAAATCCTCGGGCGGATAACTGCAAACCGCCAGTTCCGGAAACACAAGCAAATCGACCTTTTTTTCGACTGCCTGCCCGTAAAACTCCCGCATCCTCTCGGCGTTACCCTCAAGGTCTCCTACTACCGCGTCAAATTGACCCAATCCAATACGCATTCAAACTGCTTTTCAGTAACACAAAATCGGCACCGAAGTTGTTTATGCCCCTCTATATATACTCTGACCACGTATTCATCAAGAGATTCATTTTCTCCCAATGCATCCAAAGCGGCATTTCGAGCTGTAGAAGAGAGAACGACAGCCGTTAATACCATTTAGTTTTGGTGTGTTTCGACCTGGTCTATTTCACAAAATTGCCGATATTATCGGAGCTGCCCCGTTTTATAATAAGTTGCTTAAGATAGAGCAGTTGGCCTCGATAATTATGTTTTGAGGGCGGATGGTGCTGTTTGCAATCCGCCGGCACATTAAAGGGCCGTTTTGTAGCTGGGTTAGAATGGATAAACAGGCGATACTGTCGGGATACCAGGATCAAATTCGTACAGATGAGTGTGCGATAGAGGGAAATGTGTGCCTCAGTGAGCCGACAGTAGAGGGTCAGTTTCGCATGCCGGCTGAAGACAAACTTCTCGAAAAAAACCTCGTTTTTGATATTGGCAATGATGTTCCTCTGACCAAGCGGGAGGAGGAGATACTTCGGTTGATAGTTTCAGGGCAGACCAACAAACAGATAGCACATCAACTGTCGCGCAGCGAAAGGACTGTCGAATACCATCGTAACCGGCTTATGCATAAAATAGGCGCCCATAATGCGGCCCAGCTTGTCAAAGGCGCGATGGTTATGGGGCTGGTTTAATTGCCAAAAAACAATTGTTTTACCGGTCACTAGATGCTCCGCATATCGTAAAGGCAAATCAGGTAGTTTCCGCAGTTTACCGCAATGATTAATGTGACGAACAAAACAGAATGAGAAAAGGGCGATAATAACAGTCTTAGAATATCTTTAATATCAACATATGTGTCAGCGGCACACATCCGGCTGACTGGCAGCGGACAAGCCAGCGTTGTGATTATGACGCCATAGAGGAAGCAGTTATATGGTAAACGAAGAAAAAATAAGGGAACTGATAAAAAACAGGGCGCAGGATATATCATCGAGTTGTCTTGTTACTTCCAGCCAGGTTTGGCTTAAAGTAAAAGACCTTATGACCGCCGATGTTGCTGTCGTCGGATCTGAGCAGAGCATGGCGATGGCGGCGACGGTGATGGCTGACGAGAGTCTCTCGTCGCTGGTTGTGGTGGATAATGGTACCGTGGCGGGAATCATCACGGAGAAGGACTTTCTCGAAAGAGTTGTTGCGAAGGGCAAAAGTGCATTGGATATTAAAGTGCGGGATGTGATGTCGTCTCCGGTTGTGAGTGTTTTGCCCGAAGTGACGGTGCTGGAAGCTGGACAGGTGGTCAAGGATAAACACGTAAAACGGCTGCCTGTTATCGACGGAAACAAGCTGGTCGGTATTGTTACGCAGACAGACCTTATTCGCGTGCTGACGTCATATGGTATGTGGAGAGAAGTCGCGGAGATAATGACCAAAGACGTGGCTACCATTCAGCGTGACGCCAGTGTGGCAGAGGCGGCGTCGATAATGGCGTCACGTGGTATTTCCGGCATTGTCGTTATGCAGGCAGAAAAAATTGTGGGCGTTATGACGGAAAGAGATCTTCTGAAAAGGGTTATTGCCGTCAAACGTGACCCGGCCTGCGTGAAGGTGGAAGAGGTAATGTCTTTTCCGGTGGCGAGCATACCTCCGCATTTTGCGGTTTTCACCGCGAGCCGGATTATGGAAAAGTCGCACGTTCGCCGACTTGTAGTTGAGGACAACGGCTGGTTGTGCGGCGTCGTAACTCAGACAGACATCTTCAGGGCCGTCGAAGAGAAATGGCGACAGGAAGAGGAAAAGAACATCAGGTCGCTGGATGAGTCTGATGCGTGTATCTACACGCTCGATTTGAATGGCAGGACTACTTATGCCAATCCGGCTTTTATGCGGCTGCTTGGAGTTGACGATGTGGCGGAGATAATCGGCAAGCCGTTTTTGCCCGAGCGGTTCTGGTTTGACCCGCTGGAACGAGGGCGGTTTATTAAAGAGCTTGAGAAGGGTTGCGCACATATCAGCGATTTGACACTGAAGACAGCCAAAGGCAAGAGGGTAGACGTTACGGTATATTCGAGTTTTACCAAGAACATCCACGGCGAGGTTGACGGCAGTCAGGGAATTGTGCAGGACATAACCGCCAAGAAAGATTTGGTCACGCTGAAAGAGGCGCAAAAGGCGCTTGCCGCCAGCGAAGAGCGTTATCGGCGGATCACCGAGGCGGTTACGGATTATCTTTATACTGTTCGTTTTGCATCAGGCCGGCCAGTGGAAACCGTCCACAGCCAGACCAGCGTTGCGGTAACCGGATATTCGCCTGAAGAATTCAAAGCAAACCCGACACTGTGGTTGAACATCGTGCATCCGGAAGACCTGGAGGTGGTTCGGGAACAGGTTTCCAGGTGTATTAGCGGCCAGGATTGCGAGCCGGTAGAGCATCGGGTAATCCGCAAGGGCGGGGACATTCGCTGGGTACGAAGGACGCTGGTGCCGAATTTTAATTCGCAGGGCAATATATTGTCGTATGATGGTTTGCTTCAGGATATTACCGAGTTGAAGGTCGCCGAGCAGGTTCAGATACAATTACTCGACGAACTTGAGCAGGCCACAGAGGAGTTGAGGGATTTTGCCTATGTCGCGTCGCACGACCTGAAAGGGCCGCTGCGTGGAATAAGTGCGCTGGCGGGATGGCTGTCCACTGACTACGGCGATAAACTGGGAGACGATGGCAAGGAGCATATCAAGCTGCTGCTGGGCCGTGTCAAACGAATGTATAACCTTATAGATGGTGTTCTTGCTTATTCGCAGGTTGCCCGTAAGGAAAAAAGTGTGGAAGTTGACCTCAATGAGGTGGTTTCGGAAGTAATCGCTGATATTGGCATTCCGAAAAGCGTCGAAACCGTGATAGAAAATCCTTTGCCTGTTGTCGTTTGCGGCAGGAGCAGTATCCGGCAGGTGTTCTACAGCCTGATCGGTAATGCCGTGAATTTTATGGATAAGTCGGAAGGCAGGGTGGTAATCAACTGGAGCGACGAGCACGGTTACTGGAAATTCAGCGTTACTGACAACGGTCCCGGAATAGAAGAGGAGCACTTTGAAAAGATTTTCAAGATATTCCAGACACTGTCTCCGCGAGACAGCATTGAAAGCACCGGCGTTGGGTTGACAATAACGAAAAAGATAATAGAATTTTACGGCGGCAAATTATGGGTACAGTCGAAGCTCGGCGAGGGCAGCACGTTTTTCTTCACGCTGCCCAAAGGGCAAATGTCGGGCAAAAGTGAGAAAGCGGCTGTGGCAGCCGGTGTGAGTTCTTAGTCTATTTGAAAGAAGAAACGGCTATGAGAGAAAACAGAAATTTACTGATTGCGGGGGCGATTATTTTAGTTTGTCTGGTAGCGGCGACGCTGGCGACGTCAATTCCGGGCAGGGGAAAAAACTATGAGGTTGAGACGACGATAAATTCGCCTGAATACAAGACGGACGCGGCCCGCGCCATCGACGCATACGAACGCCTGATGGACAGGTATATGGGCTTATCGGAAAAACTTATTTTACAGGCCGGCGGGGACTGTCAGGCCATTTCGGCAAAGCTGGATTCGCTGGATTCACGGTTTGCCGAGATTTCGGCCAGATTAGCCAGAATTGAAAAGGCACTTGGTATCGACCCGAACGGCAATATCGCTCCTAAATCCTCGAAGTTACCCTCTTCTAAATAACACTTAAAGAGAGCGCCAAAAAAGCGAAAAAAGTGCTAAAAAAGTCCCGATTTTTCGAAAAAGAGACCGTTTTTTTTCCTTTTAATGCGGTTTTTGTCATTTCGCCACTAAGAAAAAGGACGCTAAGTATTTTTGGGACAAAGTGTTACAGCGTTTTTGCCACAGAGACCGCGAATCAGCGTACAGCGTGCAGCGTATAGCGGACAGGTTACAGGGCAAAATCCTAAATACTAATTTCTAAATCCTAAACAAATCTCAATTTTCAAAGAGCGAAAACTACAAACATCCTCCGCCGCCCTTCGGGCTATGGAGGATCCAGCCCACTTCGAAGGACTATGTCCTTCTATATATAGAGTAA
>JBFZBL010000149.1:0-4669 GCA_041308485.1 Phycisphaerae bacterium
AACCGAAATAGACGTTATGATTTACATCAGCGTCGTATAAAGTGCTCGCCGACCAGCTAAGTGTGATACTATTGACATCGTTGAGCACCTTGTAATGAACGTTTGTGGCGTTGTTGAGCGGCTGCGGATTCCAGACGCAGTAGTTGACCTCGGATACGAGTGTTGTCCAGCCGTCAGCAAATGTGGGTGTTCCGATTGTTCCTCGCTCGCAGACAATATGGTTGTTTGCGATAAGAGGATTAAGAGAGCCGGTCTGGTCGCCAAGGAGCTTAAACGTGCCGCCGTTGACTTTAAGCAGGTTCAAAGATTGCAGGGGGTGATCTGTTCTCAAAGAAAAGTTCGGGTCAGTGTTGATTATCAGAGTACCGCCATAAAGGCCGATTTCACCGAAGTTGATCTCGACTCTGGGAACGTTGACTTCGCCGCCGTAGATATTCACCATACCATAAGACAAACCTATGCCGTCATTGCCGCCGCCGATGCGTAGTCCGTTTAATGTATTTTGGTTGGGCGGGTTTTGTGTGTGTACTGTACCGCCATACACATTGACAATCGCTCTGCTGGCAAGGTAGGAGGTGCCTAAGTACGAGTCATAGCTTGACCATGAATTGACATTGATGGATGAGCCGCAGTTGATGTCCTGGGCTGTTGCCAGAATTGTCAGGTTTACGTCCTGGGCGCCCCATGAAGTTGGGTCCCATGGATTCAACTGCAGTTGTGAGCATGTTGCGTTGGGAGCATCTTCATAACCGAGTCTTGGACCCGGCTGGTTCGGAAGAACAGCGCAATAGAAATGGGAACCCGGTCCGCCTTCGCTCGCAGGAGGACAGGGATTATCTCCCTCCTGAGACCAGTTTGCGGGATTATACCAGTTGGCGTCGCCAGCGGTTGACCTCCATTCCAACTGGTTGTCCCATGGGTCTGCCGCTATCGCAAAAGTCGCCAGCAGGCAGACAAAGAGCATAATAAAGACACTTTTCCTAAACATTATTTTTCCTCCTTATCACCATAAACAACACTAAAACTAATACTTATGAAACTTATGTATGCCTGGCGGACGCCGCCAGGCGCTATTTACTTAAGTATCATATCAGACCAATACTGAAAAATCAAGCTTTTTTTCGTTTTTGCGAGGATTTATCAGCCATTTTGCGAAGTTTTTGGGACCATACGCCGGCACGAGATTGTATAACTTATTATTTGATAAGATGTTAGATGGAGCGGAATAAAACCCGTCAGCGTGCCAAACAGGATAAAAACGCCGTAACATATTGTCATGACAGAGGATATGGCGTAAATATCACAAATAATCAAAAAAGCGCAAAAAAATAATCAAAAAAACGCAAAAAACGACGAGCTGATAAAAATCGTCTAAATTTTCAAATAGCCGGTACAATTACTATAAACGGTTTATTTATTACATACTCCATTCCTGGGCAAAGTCGGCAAAATCTATAAAATCATAGGGGTATAGCCATGAATCGGCGAAATCCTGCAGGTCCCAAATGTTTACATGGCAATCAGAAACCCCTGATGAACCGTTCGTATCCCAGTATGGCGGGTCGGCCAGAAGGACCATATGGCAGACGCTGGTTTTGGGGACGGTGTATGTAAATGAGTTGTTTGTAATGGTGCTGATTGCCGTAGTTTCAGAAATTGTCGCGCTGTTGTTGCTGAATTTCCATACCCTGCCCGAGTAAAAGTTTTGCGGGCTTGTGATAGTAAATGTTCCGGTGATGTCATTGTCGATATTTTTGTTAATAACAATCAGATGAAGCTCGCAGGTATAGCCGTCGAATACAGAGGCGTAGATTGAGCTATCTACCCTATTGGAGTCCGTTGCGTAAACTTCGGTATCGCCAAATGTGGAATTTGCGCTATCGTAATTTCTATAAATTTTGAATGCGGCGTTTAAGTAAGTACCCGATTCACCCCAGTAGTTTGCAATATACACACCGTATTTGCCGAATATTCCCAAAACGTCGGCGAAAGCTATTCCGCCTGAGTAATGGTCTTTTCCGCCGTAGTCATACTCGGTAATAGCCAGGTTGGTATCGGGATAGTAAGTATTGATTGAGTTTTTCAAAGGCGGCAGAATGGGCAGCCACTGACCAAACCACTGTTCAATCCAGCTTATTTCGTGATAGTCGTAATCCCACAGCGACCTCGGCGCCTGCATGCGTGCGTTATACATCGCTGTGGTGCTTACATTATTTGTAATCCTGTTACCTGCGCCATCCTGTGCTTCCGGATACCAGTGGACATCGAGAGCATCGAGGAGTCGATTGCCGTCGGCGGCTGATGCTGCCTCCATTTTATCGAGATAATAACTGAGAAACCAGTTGTACCCGCTGCCTTGGCTGCCCCAGTCAGACGCACCTTGGAAATCAAGGTAACCTGCGAAACCATAGCTGACAGGGCCAAGAAGCTGCGCGTTTGGGTCAACTTTTTTCACAGCTTTCGCCAGGGCAATGGTCTTGTCTTTCAATTCAAGACAACACGGGTCAAACGGATGGACTTCCCAGTGTGTAGCATGTTGAGGGCCATCTGGAGCGTACCATAGGTCTGGTTCGTTATCCAAACAATAAAATTTGACGCCGTTGGGTTCGCCGGCGCGGCCATACTTGCTTACCAGGAAATTCACAAATTCATCCATATAGACATTGGCGTCGGAGGTAACGGGGCTTCCCGGGGGGCTGCAGAAAGGAGCTCCTTTTGCGAAAACAACCTTTTTGAACCGTGAAGATGGAGCTGCCTCGGTATTACAATCCACGTATCCATTTTTATCGGCTGAGACAAAACCGGCCATTTGAAGAGTGACTACAGAATCCTGTTTTCTTGTGACGCAGGAATCGCGGAAATCGGTTATTGCTTTACCGGGGACCGTGCTGCTGCTCATATAAGTATCATTATTCCACCACCAGTCAGCGCCAGCGTTCGAAAAGTTATTTTCCCAGTTGTAGGCTGTGAGGCGGTTTCCGCCGCTTCTTGCTACAGTGAAATGAGAGGCGGAGTTATAAAAATTAGTGCCGTAAATGTATTTGCTGATTGGAGTTCTGTTCACATCAGTGCTTACATTATAGGTGACGTTTATATTGGCTGCTGTGGCTGATGCGCAGAAAATCAGGGCAATCAGAAGCGGGGCGATATATTTCATATCTGCTCCTCCTTGCTTCACTATGCTGCCTGCCAAGGTCCAATATCCACTCTTTCCCGGCAGAAAGCGGGTTTCCGGGTATGGCTACCTTATTATATGTCAAAGAAAGCGCAAAGTCAACGGATTTGGCCGGAAAAGTGTTGCATCATTATTATATAACCCGCAAAATACCTTCTGATAACCTGTTTTCTGAAACGACGTGAATATGGAGAAAAAGATGAAGACGCAAAGAGCATTTCTGGTTCTAACGATTGTATCATTTGTGTTTGCGCTGAGTTTATCCTGTGAGCCGGCAGGCCCTCCGATTTCCGGCAAATACGTCACGCAAGCCGGTGAAAGCGCCGCTGGCCGACAGGTAGTGAACTTTAACCATGACTGGAAGTTCGCCAAGGGCGGCCAGAAAGGGGCTGAGGCGGTTGATTTTAATGATTCAGGATGGAAGGCAGTTCGGCTGCCCCACGATTGGGCAATAACGGGATCATTCAAACCGCAGGAAGACGGCTACGCGGGAAAACTGCCCTGGTGGGGGCAGGGCTGGTATCGCAAGAGCTTCAAGCTCGATAAGGCAGATGCCGGCAAGTGCGTGTATTTTGATTTCGACGGCGTGATGGCGTTTCCAAAGGTTTACATCAACGGGAAATTGGCGGGCGAATGGGATTACGGCTATATGTCGTTCCGTGTTGACGCGACACCATTCGTCAAGTTTGGCGAAGACAATATTATCGCGGTTTATGTTGATACCCGCAATCACGGCACGAGATGGTATCCCGGCGCAGGGATTTACCGCAAAGTTACGATGACTGTTAATGAGCCGGTACATATTGCGCACTGGGGAACTTATATTACGACTCCCGAAGTGGCGGACGCTTCTGCGAAGATAAATGTTCGCACGACTGTCGCAAACAGCAGCAAAAACAAATCGAAGGTCAGCGTTGAAGTAACATTACTTGATCCGGCAGGCAACGCAACGGCAACAATCAAGACCGACGGTGTTACCATACCGGCAGGTGGGGCAAAGGACGTTAATCAGTCGATTACGATTGCCAATCCGCAGCGATGGGACATCACAAGTCCTAAACTTTATACCGCCAGGACAATCGTCCTGCAGGGTGGGAAGATAGTGGATACGGATACGACCACTTTCGGCATACGCGAATTCAAATTCACGGCTGATGACGGATTTCATCTAAACGGCAGGCGGGTACAGCTTTACGGCGTGTGCCTGCATCACGACCATGGCGCTCTCGGCGGGGCGTTTTATACCCGCGCGATGGAACGGCAGCTTGAAATTATGCGCGATATGGGCGTAAACGCCATTCGCACAAGTCATAATCCGCCTGCGCCGGAATTGCTGGAACTGTGCGACAGGATGGGTTTTGTCGTGTGGGATGAGTGCTTTGACAAATGGAACACGACGGCGGACAGGTTTGACCCAAATAATATGCCGCTGGAGCAGTACGGCGAAAAGCAGATTCGCAATTTTGTGATGCGCGACCGCAATCATCCGAGTAT
>JBFZBL010000150.1:0-3991 GCA_041308485.1 Phycisphaerae bacterium
CGGTTTTATCGCAAAAAAAGACAGGCCTGTCAAGAGATACCCCGTATCGCAACGAAGTATAAACCCGTCGAAACCGGATTTTTGATGCGTCCATCGCGGGGTATGCCGTAAAAGCAACAAAATCGTCTTGACAAATAGCCCGCGGTAAACTATCTATTCTCGTTTCAACCGTAGCAGCTTAAATCAGAAGCGATTTTTGGAGTACCAGTTAATGGAACCGATCAAAAAGATAAGTAAGAGCAGGACTCACTCGCGCAGGTCGCATCATGCCCTGAAGCCGGTGAATTACTCGGTATGTCCGAAGTGCGGCCAGGCAAAGCTCCCGCACGCCGCATGCGAGAAATGCGGCTACCTCAATTCCAATATCACCCTGAAAGTCGCGGAACAGACCGAAAAAAAGAAGAGGTAACGCCAGATGCGTATCGCTATCGACGCAATGGGCGGTGATAAAGCACCTGATGCCATTATCTCCGGCGCGGTTGAGGCGCTTGGGCTGCTTGAGGAGAGCGACGAGGTTATCCTTGTCGGCCCCAAAGAGGTCATTGACCCGAAATTGCCGGCGCAACGTTCTCATCGGGCAATCCTGACGGTTGTGCACGCACCTGATGTTATTGGTATGGACGACCCCCCTATTGATTCTTTGCGAAAGAAACCCCGCAGTTCGATATCGATTCTGGCCAAATTAAGCAAACTTGGCAGGACTGACGCCGTCATTTCCGCCGGCAATACCGGCGCCTGTGTGGCGGCCTTCCAGATGCGTATGCGAAATCTCCAGAGCGTCAACCGCCCCGGAATAGCCGTGGTTTTCCCTACCTTCGAAGGTCCCGTTACCATTTGCGACGTCGGGGCCAATATCGCCTGCAAGCCAATCAATCTTTATCAGTATGCGGTCATGTCTTCGATATACGCGCTGGAACTGTTCGGAATACAAAATCCAAGGGTTGGGCTGATTAGCATCGGCGAGGAAGATGCCAAGGGCAACGAGGTGGTGAAAAAGGCGCGAGGACTCATAAAACAGGACCCCAAAATTAATTTCATCGGGAACATCGAGGGACGGGACATCTTCAAGGGCGTCTGCGACGTGGCAATATGCGAAGGATTCGTGGGAAATGTCATCCTGAAGCTGACCGAAGGGCTTATTGAAGGGCTTGTCAAGGCGCTAAGGCATGAAATTAAAACGCATCCGTTCCGGCTGATAGTCGGGCCGATGTTCAAAGGATTAATGAAACGGTTCTTCAAAAAGCACGACTATCACGAATACGGAGGAGCATTGCTTCTGGGCATAAACGGGACTGCTGTTATCTGCCATGGGGCAAGCGAAAGCAGGACAATAAGAAACGCCATAATGGCGGCAAAAAAATATCACAGCGTTGGGATAAACGATAAAATTGCTAAATACCTCTTGGCCAGCAGCATAGTCGATGAAGGACAAAACGCCGAGCCGGAGGATGCTGCTTTAAGGGTCAAGGATGAACAAGTCGATTGAGTCGCACCACTCGGATTTCATCGCGGTTATTGCGGGGAACGGTTCGTATGCGCCGGCCGGAATTCTGACTAACGAAGACTTCACCAAAATGGTCGAAACCTCGGATGAATGGATTAAGACACGGACGGGAATTGAACGGCGGCACATCTGCGGCAAGGATGAAAGCACGGCGCAGCTGGCGACAGAAGCGGCAAAAAAAGCGCTTGCCGCAACAGGACTGAAGCCGGAGCAGATAGAGCTTATCATCGTCGCGACAATCACTCCCGAAATGGTGTTCCCATCCACGGCGTGCTTTGTGCAGAAGAATCTCGGCGCGGCTAACGCCTGGGCGTTCGACCTGGCTGCGGCGTGCAGCGGGTTCATATATGGGATTTCAATATCGCAGCAATTCATCGAAAACGGCAGGATTCATAATGCCCTCATAATCGGCGCGGAAACGCTGACCAAAATCACCAACTATAAGGACCGCACGAGTTGCATCCTTTTCGGCGACGGGGCCGGGGCGGTGGTGCTTGAGAGCAGGCCGAGAAAAAAAGGCGAAGTCCAAAGCGGGATTATTTACAGCACAATGTACGCGGACGGCAGCTCATGGGAGGCGCTGAATTGCCAGGCCTACGGTTCGAGAAATCCCGTTAGCAGGCCTTTGGATGACCCGAAGAAAATTTATATGGAAATCAAGGGGCGGGAGGTTTATCAGCAGGCGGTGCGGAGAATCGTCGAGACGGTAACGGAATGTCTTGAAAAATGCGACCTCACGCTCGATGACGTTAAAATGATTGTTTCGCATCAAATGAACGCGAGAATCATCGAATCCGCCGCCAAACGGCTCGAACTGCCCGACGACAAAATCTTCATCAATATTAACGAATACGGCAACACATCCGCCGCGTCGGTTCCGCTGGCCTTCGACCAGGTTATCCGCGAAGGTAAAGTCAAACGCGGCGACATAGTCATCCTTGTCGCCTTCGGCGCAGGACTCACCTGGGGCGCCAACGTCATCCGGTTTTGACCGCAAAACCGCAAAGACACTTAGGGCTGCGCATTTCTGATTTGAAACCACGGAGCATTTCAAAAAAGCATAGAGTCGGCGAAGGCGGACTGAAAGAGGGGCTCGTTGGCTATTTCGACGTATTCAATTTTACGGGCAAGGTCTGCGGCGAGGTTTCGACATCGGGAGCTGACCAGAATAAGCCCAGCGCCTGAAGAGGCGGCGTTGCCGACGGAATGGATGCGCTCAACGGGGACATTTGGCAAAAGCCCGATGCGAAGAGCGGATTGCCGGCGGATATAATTGCCGAATGCGCCGGCGAGAAATATTTGTTTTATGTCGGCGTCGGCAACTTTGAGACGATGCTGAAGAAGACCAATGCCTGCTCGTATGGCGGCCTTGGCAAGCTGGACCTCGCGGATGTCCTGCTGAGTCAGATACACTGCCGGGGTATGTCCATGGTAAGCGAGGACAAAGACAGGGCCTTCCTCTTTAGGAGAGGATTTTTTGTGTTTTATCTTGGTTATACGTTTCGCGATGGCCGAGGGCAGAGATGTTTTGGACTTGAATCGGCCGGTGAAATCAATTACACCGGAGTCAAGCATAATAGCAACGGCGTCTATGAGGCCTGAGCCGCAAATCGAAACAGGCCTGCCCCCCCCTATCACGTCGACAGCGACATTGTGCTTGTCAAGCACGACGGCCTCGATTGCGCCGTCGGCGGCCCTTGAGCCGCAGGCGATTCTGGCTCCTTCGAATGCCGGGCCTGCGGCGCAGCTCGCGGCAAGAAGTTTGTCTTTTGTGCCGAGGACGACTTCACCATTGGTGCCAATGTCGATTACGAGCGTCATCTGGTCCGCTGAATCGAGAGACGTTGCCAGCGCAACTGCTGTTGTATCGGCGCCGACGAAGCCGGCGATGTTGGCGACGGTGTGAACGTTGCCGACTGGATTGACGCCAAGGCCCAGTGCGGTTGGAGGCGAATCTTGTGCATCAAGTGAAAACGCCTTATATGGCGCCTCGCCGAGCTGGGTTACGGGCAATCGCAGAAATATGTGGTGCATTGTGGTATTGCCTACGATGCACGTCTCGTATATGTCGCTGCTTTGGGCCGAGGCCTGGCTGCAGCAATCCATGATGAGGTCGTTCAGGCGGCCGACAATCAGCGAGTTTAACTCTTTTAGTTTTTTGTCTGTCCGGGCATAGCCGATTCTTGATATTACATCGTCGCCGAATTTGGTTTGTGGATTAAGAGTCGCAGAGGTCGCGAGGAGTCGGCCCGTCTTCATATCGATTAGTTTGGCGACAACGGTCGTTGTGCCGATATCGACTGCCACGCCCAATATGGGACGGCTGCCGGAGGCAGAGAGATATTTCTTGTAAATATCGGCTCCGACGGCATCTTTGCGGGTGGCTCCATCTGTAAGAATTTTGTGTTCTGCGAACCGGGAATCCGGGGGGACCAAGACGGTAAGATTTTGGGTAACGCGATGCTGGCAGGCAAGAACTGTCTCGCC
>JBFZBL010000151.1:0-2901 GCA_041308485.1 Phycisphaerae bacterium
ACGCTTGAAGTCATGACCAACAAAAAGAACCAGAACCAAGTCATTCGCCTGCGTTTGGCCAAGTTGAGCGAGCAAGTTATTCCGTACTGAATCAACACGGGACTTATGTATCTGTTCTGCCGGCTTGATGCCGTTCGGGATAACCACCATTCTATTTTCAGGGATATGGTAATGGGTCCCGAACTGCTCCGCCACGTAATTTGAAATTGCGATAACCAATGGGCCGGTTTGTCCTTCGGCGAGCCGGCGTTCGGCATTAAACCACGCTGTCCTGCGAAAATTCAGAAAAGCGGTCTTTCTTTTCAACTCCTGGAGAACAGGACAGCAATATGTCGCGGCCTTGCGGATTATCGACTCGGCAAACGTTCCGCTCCTCGGCTGATAAATATCCGCAAAATCAAATGGCAGAACGCTGTGGAGAATATCGTAATGGAAATCTTCAATGTGTTTTTTCAGGGCACGCGCAAAAACCTGATAGCTCGTCCTTTTGCCGTGTAAACCAGCGCACAGGATATGCACGTTGGGTGATGTTACCTGACCTTTGGCGGCAAGAATATGCGCCTCATAGCCGATTGCCCCGATGGCCTCGGATAATTCACTGACCGAACGCTCCGCCCCGCCCAGCGCAACATCCGACCGCTCAATTATGATTGCTATCTTAGGTTTCATCCGTTGGTATTATAGCCCGCCTAAGTCATGAAAGGAACAGCCCTGCCGTGTCTGGCTTCTCGCCTGGCCATACGTATTGCCTTACCGGCAACTCGCATGGCGAAGCTCTTGTCGGGGGAGCTTAGTTTTTCCCGGCCAAGATACGCCCGAAGAAACCGCAGCCGGTCGGTTTTTGAAAAGTATTTCGCCGGAGCCGAAAAATGCATCTGGGAGATGTCCTTGATACGGTACATTTCGCCAAATAGCGCCGGCTTGAACACTCTCGCCAAATCTATCAGGTAAAAACGACCATCGGGAACCCTGAAGATATGACACAAGTAAAGGTCGCGATGGCGGTAGCCGGTGTCGTGAAATTTCTTCACAAATAACGCTAACTGCCTTATAAACTGCCTGCGTAAAACCAGGTTCTCCGATGTACCCGTCCCATTAAAAAAGTCCGGCAAACTTCGCTCCAGCGATTGTCCATTCCGTATTTCCTCGATGGCTACGAAACTGCGATTTTCGAAAAGTCCTCCCCAAATTTCCCCCCACGCAATCATCCGGGGCGCGTTTATTCCCATCGCGGCCAGTTTCTGCGCCGCCTCAACCTCCGCCATCGCGCAACTGACGCGTTTTTTCGCAGACAACCAGCTTTTAAACTGGGTCATTATGGGCGGATGGTCATATCGTTTAAGAAAAACCGTAACAGCAGGCGATTCAACCTTAAATTCGATTCTGCTTCGATACGAAGCGAGATTTTCTTTTGTAAGATTTTTGCCCGCCCCAAAGGCAAACGCCGCCTCGACAGATGTCAGATCAAGCCGGTCAAAGCCGGTTTTATATGCCGGGTCAATGAAAAACTCCGTCATAATCCGCCCCGCTTTCTGAAACCAGCCGCGTCCAAAACTTTTGCTGCCGCCTTGCAGACCATTTCGACGGTTATCGCTTCCATGCAAAAATGCGATGACTTCCTGCAAACGGGCTTATCGCACGGTGCGCATGGAGCCTCGCCTTTGATAAAGACCTCGTCAACGTAACCGGGATCCGTCCACGCCGGGTCATTGGGGCCAACCAGCGTGATGACCTTTCGTTTCAACCCGATTGCAATATGTCTTGGCCCTGTGTCATTACAGACAACCAAATCCGCGACAGCGATAAGAGCCTTGAGCTCCCCAAGTCCGACGGGCGTATCACCCAGATTTATTGGCTTGTGTTTCGCGGCATCAACAATATGCTCAGCGATATGTCTTTCATCTGCGTTCGGCGCAACCGATAACACAACCATCGCGTTATATTCTTCCGCCAGCCAGTCGGCAACATGTGCAAACCTCTCCGCAGGCCAGCGTTTGCTTGGGCCTGCTGCCGATCCGGGGACAAGAACCACCGCAGGCCCCTTCGCGTTGAAAACCGCAGGGAATTTCGCTTTCAATTTCTCCGTGTCTTTCGGCTCAACCGACAGTTGGATGCTTTTATCTTTTATATCCGCCCCTAACTTCGCCGCGACAGCCAGATAATAATCAACAACCGATAACGGCTCAAAATCCCCCGACGGCAACCTGGGCGGATAAAGCTTATCGGTCAAAAATATTCCTCGTCCCTCCCTCGCATAACCAATCCGAACGGGTATTCCCGCCAGTCGGCATACAAGCGTCGAAGCAAAAGAATTTTTGAACATAATCGCGCGAGTAAAATTATGTTTCTTCAGCACCCGGACAGTGGTGAATACGCCGCTATTATCTTGTTCGAGCCACACGTCAGTTAAATCGCAAGGCGAAAAAATCTGCCGCACAACGGCACTGCCCAAAAATGTTATCCTTGCGGAATCGAACCGCCTGCGGATGGCCCGCAGGGCAGGCATGCATAAAATAGCGTCCCCCATCGGAGAGGGAAGCCAGACAAGAATGTTATCCTTGGCATCAGACATTTTTTTAATTCTAATGAATCGCCAAATGAAGTGATTTCGGCGCGGCCCCGCTATCGCGGCCCGCGCATCATATAAAAAGTCAGCGCCATCAGCTGCAAAAGTATGGCGAAACCTATGGAAATCAACAACTGGTTCGACTGTTTCACGGGTGCCATCAAAAACCAGACGCTGACAAGCAAACACAAAAACACCAGCCCCTGTGCAACACCCGCGACAAAACGGGTTATGGAAAATTCCCCGAACATGCTGTTCCGCTGCATCTTTTTAATCTGTTCGAGAATATTGCTCAGCAGTTGTTCTGTAGTCAGCTTTTCGGGCGATTGAGGAGG
>JBFZBL010000152.1:0-2720 GCA_041308485.1 Phycisphaerae bacterium
AGCATGATCTTGAATACCCGCTTGAAATTGTTGGGTTCTTTTTCTTTGACCCAGCGGAGTTTTCCCGCAGTGAAATTGCCGGGAAGATTTAACAGGCTTTTGAGACATTTCTTAGGCCCGAGCTTCTCGGCGGCTTTTTGACCGATCTTGACGGCCCGGCTGTCGCACCAGATGATGGACGGGCGAATGACGGCCATATTCTTATCCACGCACACCAGGCCGTGCATCTGGTAGCTGATACCGATGGCCTTGATGTCGGCGGGATTGACCCTGGAAAGCTCCAGGACGCGAGCGGTGGCGCCTTTGAGGTTGTCCCACCAGAGCCGCGGGTCCTGCTCTGCAAAGCCGGACTGAGGGGATTGGATGGGCATTTCGGTTTGAGGCCAGGAACAGGAGGCCGCAACCTGCCCCGTTTGGGCATCCATCAGGGTTGCCTTTATCGATGAAGTTCCGGAGTCATAACCGAGCAGATACATAGTTCATCCTCTTTAAGTAAACGTTTTAGTCCTTTATAGAAGTAATGTGATGGCAATCGCGGAAATTGTCAAGTTTTAGTTGTTTGGAGAATATTTTGCATCTGTGATTGATCTGGTTACAAGCCCTAAGCGTACACGCAGGGATGGTTCGGGGTTGTCAACGCACATCATCTTTGCAAACTATCCCGTCTAATGTTCCGGGCTTCTGTTTAGGTAAACAGCATGACCGCCTGTGACCACCTGTCCGCCTGTGGGGGGCAGATGGACAGGTGGCCATAGATGGTCATATTTATTCTCAGATACTTTATGGTCATTGTGTCTGTAAAGTGATGGTCCGATGTAGTCATCTCTATCCTCTCCCATTAGAGAGGACCACATCGGACCACATAGGACCATGAACTCTTTTAGTATCTTATGAATAAAATCTTGCGCAAAATGGTCAAGATATTTGAATCAGTGAGCCAGTATTCCTCTGAGCGAAGGGATTACGAACAATTCTCTGGTCTTGAGGGCGGTCGTAATAATTCGCTGGCCGAATTTGGTCAGGTAGTATTTGTATGTTCGCCCTATTTTTTTGATAAGGCCATGCGTACGAAGGCGTTTGATCATACGAGCTATCTGATGAGCCGTTTTGCCGACAAGATGTTTTCGGAGTCGGTTGTTCGTCATGCCGCTGATGTTGAATTCGCCTCGCATAACGGCCTCGAACAGATCGAGATCGTCTCCATTAAACAGATTGAAGCCGCGGCAACTGCGGCCGTTTTCGCTGGCGGGCTTCGAGATTTTCTCAATGTCTTTTTGCGCAGTGCCTGGGTCGTCAATCGCGGAGACAAAGTCGATATAGCGGCGATTTGCGGCCCGCATCAGCTCGGTGAGCACATGTACCCGTCAGTACGACGCGGTCAAGACACGAAATAGCGCCTTTGATTTTACCCCGATGTCGCTCAATAAAATCCGGCACGCTCGATCCTTTCAGTATAACCATGTCGGACTATTATCTGAAAAATGTCGAGCGGCATAAACAATAATATTAACTTTTTTGGTTCCGGCTACGCCGGGTTAGGAGTATAGCAATGACAAAATCGATGCTTTCTTTAATCTGTCTTACACTGGTCTCACTCTGCGGCTGCGGCAAAGCCTCACGGGTATCACACAAGATCATCGTTGCCGCCGACGGCAGCGGCCAATACACATCCGTTCAGGCCGCGATCGATTCCATCGAGCACGGTAATACGAATCCAGTTATAATTGCAATCAAGCCGGGAACATATAAAGAACGCGTCAAAGTGTCGTCCGGCAAACGCTTCGTACATTTTGAAGGACAGAAAGCCGAAACGACGATCCTGACCTTTGACCTGCATGCCAACATCGTCGGCGACGACGGCATGCCCATCGGCACATTCCGCACACCGAGCACCACCATCGAAGCCGATGACTTTTCCGCAACCAACATCACCTTTGCCAATACCGCAGGCCCGCAGGGACAGGCGCTGGCAATTTCAGTCCTTGGCGACCGTACAGTCTTTCGCAACTGCCGTTTCATCGGCTGGCAGGATACCATCTTCACCCAGGCCGGACGTCATTATTACAAAGACTGCTATATCGAAGGCCGCACGGACTTTATCTTTGGCGGAGGGATCGATTACTTTGACCGCTGCCACATTTTCTGCATCGGCAAAAGCTACCTCACGGCCGCTTCCACACCGAAAGACCAGCAGTGGGGATATGTATTTATGAACTGCAAAATCACCAGCAAAAACATCGAAGACAAAACTTACTTGGGCCGGCCATGGCGAGATTACGCGGCCGTGATGTTTATCAATACCTGGATGGATGAGGGTATTCGCCCCGAGGGTTGGCACAACTGGAATAAACCCGAACGTGAAAAAACCAGCCGATATTATGAATACGGTTCCACCGGCCCCGGCGCAAACCCAAAAGAACGTGTCGCCTGGGCACACACCCTGACCAAAGAAGAAGCGGCCGCCGTCACTCTCTCAAAAGTCCTTGGCGGCCAGGACGGCTGGAATCCGAATATACGATAGATTCAATGTGCGCAAAAAGAAACGGGCCTGTTATATCACAGGCCCGTGGGATTTGTTGCATTGCAGCAAATACCTCTTAAATTAGCAGGGTTTGACTTTTGTTGCCTCCATGCCCTTTCTTCCTTTTGCGGGTTCATACTCTACCTTCTGACCTTCGTTAAGGGTACGAAAGCCTTCGGTGACCAGATTGCTGTAATGG
>JBFZBL010000153.1:0-2735 GCA_041308485.1 Phycisphaerae bacterium
ACATGTAATGGTATCACACGTCAGAGACTTGCGTGGTGTCGTAGAGCGTGAAGAGGCACAAATTGGCGTCCTGATTTCTATGGAAAAGCCAACAACGCCGATGCGAGCCGAAGCGGCAAGTGCTGAATTTTATAAGTCGCCCTGGCAGAAGGAACCTTATCCACGGTTGCAGATTATTACAATCGAGGAACTGCTAAAAGGTAAGAGGATAGATTGCCCACCTCTTGGACAGGTGAGTGTAACTTTCAAGAAGGCGCCAAAGGCCAAAGGTGCCCCAACCGAACAAAAAGGCCTTGATTTTTGACCGAGCAATATATTGCACGCTTACATTGTGGCATTTGGAAAAGAAGTAATAGCGGGAAAAGGCCGAAAAGCGTATTTTTGGTCTGGCGGGGCCTTTGTCGGGTGAGGGGTTGGTCGGCTGGCGGACAGTTGGAATTTCAGTATATTTCAGGGGTTGATATATGGATGCTAAGATAGCGGTATTCCGTGGTAAGCAAATAAGAAAGACCATTCATAAGGATGAATGGTGGTTTGTTATCGTTGATGTGGTAGCTGCTTTGACAGATTCAAAGCAGCCGGACGGCTATATTAAGGATATGCGAAGACGAGATGGTGAACTGGCCAAAGGGTGGGGGCAAATTGCCACCCCCCTTGTTGTTGAGACAGAAGGCGGCCCTCAGAAGGTGAATTGCGCCAATACCGAAGGCATTTTCCGCATAATTCAGTCAATACCAAGCCCCAAGGCCGAGCCGTTCAAGCGGTGGCTGGCCAAAGTCGGCTATGAACGCGTGCAGGAGATAGAGAATCCTGAGCTTGCCACCAAAAGGACAAAGGCGTTGTATAAGGCCAAGGGCTATTCAGAGGACTGGATAGAAAAGCGGATGCGAGGAATCGCCATTCGTGAGGAATTGACGGATGAGTGGAATCATCGCGGGGTTAAAGAACAAACCGAATACGCGATATTAACAGCGGAGATATCCAAGGCGGCATTTGGTTTAACGCCGAGTGAGTATAAGAAACTCAAAGGGCTTGACCGAGAGAATCTGCGAGACCACATGACGGACCTGGAGTTGATTTTCTCGATGTTAGGCGAGGCGGCAACAACCGAAATAACGAGAAATCGCGATGCACGTGGATTTGTTGAAAATAAACAGGCGGCAGCAGAAGGAGGAGGCATTGCTGGGGACGCCCGCAAAGCCCTTGAAACCAAGACGAAAAAAAAGGAAGTATCAAAACAAAACTACATTGATCAGCCTCAAAACAAAAAGCTATTAAAGGGTGAGTAAATGGCCATGCACAACTTTATTAATTCGGATTTATAAAAAATACAAACAAAAAAGAGGTGTTAGAAAAAGATGATGACAAAAGATGGATCATACACTCATTTGCACCTTATTTTGCTGGTTAGTCTGGCGGGTGTGTTTGCGTGGTCGGCGGTTAAGCCCTATGATTATTTTACGTGGGTGTTGGAAGTAGCGCCGGCGGTTATCGGGGCGATTGTTCTGCTGGCTACGTATAAACGGTTCAGGCTGACGGATATTACTTATGTTTTGATATGGTTTTTCTCTATTATCCTGATAACAGGCGGCCATTATACCTACGCCCGGATGCCACTGTTTGACTGGATTAAAGAGACGTTCGATTTAACGCGGAATCATTACGACCGGTTCGGCCATTTTTTTCAGGGTGTTACCCCTGCGATACTTACCCGTGAGGTGTTATTGCGCAGGTCGCCCCTGCAAAAAGGGAAATGGTGTTTTTTTATTGTTTGTTGCGTTGCTCTGGCGATAAGTGCTTCCTATGAACTGTTTGAATGGGCGATGTCGATAGCTACGGGCACTGCCGCGGATGATTTTGTGGGTTCTCAGGGAGACGTCTGGGATGCGCAACAGGATATGTTTTTGTGCCTGTGCGGTGCGGTTGTCGCACAGATTGTATTGAGTAAATGGCATGACAGGCAGCTTGAAAATAATGAATAATGAATAATTGAGGTTCATAATAATGTTGAATTTTGGATTTTGAATTTTGAATGAAAGAGAAGATGGATTCGGAGCTTTCGCGGGAATGACAAAGAGGGCGGGAATGACATATGGGAGCGGGAATGGTGGCGTTGAAGTTGAGATTGCTTCGCTGCGCTCGCAATGACAAGTGTGAGCGGGAATGACAAAGGTGAACGGTTACGAAAAGATTAAGGATATCTAATTGATAATGAGGCGATATATGTTGTCTGGAATTTTCAAGAGTAAATTATTGCTGGTATCGGCGATTTTGTTTTTGATGGGCTGTTCCAGTTCGGATCGTTGGGCAGAAAATGGAGATTGCGTAGTTCCGTGCTTTGTGCCGGTAGCGGTGCATATACAGCCTTCATTTAGCCATATTGCCCCTGGTGATAAAGATTTGTCATCGAGCGAGATAGATGTTTATGTTTCACTGGATGATCAGTTTGGCGATTCGGTCAAGGCGGCAGGCCGCTATCGGTTTGAGCTTTTCCAATATCGTCCCGCGGCGGCGGATCCGCGAGGCAATCGCATTGAGGTGGAAGGGATTCAGCAGTTTGACCTGTCCGATATTCAGTTGAGCCAGCAGCACTGGGACAGCACTACGCAAAGCTACCGCTTCAAACTGAAACTGCTGGAACTACCGGCCGGCAAGAAACAGATTGTCCTGCAGGTTACCTTCTTTGATTTGACGGGCAGGCATTTTCAGGATATGCTGACGCTGCAAAGAGATCG
>JBFZBL010000154.1:0-5476 GCA_041308485.1 Phycisphaerae bacterium
CTACGCCTGGCCCGGGAATGTCCGCGAGCTCGCCATTTCCATCGATCGTGCTTATGTGCTGACCGAAGGCGCCGATATACAGCCCGCCGTAATGCCCTTCGAAATCATCTTGTCCGATTCCACTGCCTATCCGAAAGACCAGCTTCCCACCCTCGACGAAGTAAAGCGAAAGGTCATTACGCAGACCCTCCAATATACAAAAGGCAAGAGAATCGCCGCCGCCAAAATTCTCGGCATCGAACGCCGTCAGCTCAATCGCCTTATTACTAAGCTCGATATCCGCGCCCCACACTCAAACAAAGACAACGAATAGTATTCCTCTGTTCTCGAATTTCAGGCCTCGTGACAAAAAAATACAAGGTCTCTGTGGCGAATCAATACTTGTCAACCGGCAGATAAATCTTCTGCTGAGGGTCACGAAGGTTGATGTGTTTTACGCCAGACAGGGTTCCATACTGCTGGTAGTAGGTATAAAATTTGGCGAGCTTTTCGGCCTTGGTGCGGTGATATGGTTCGACTCAGATCACCACGGGTTGAGAAGGAAACGCTCGCAGATTCTGCTCTGTTTTTCGTTGTATGTCTCTTAATAAAAAGTGTAATCCAGGTAACTATAATGCGCCGATAAATAAATAAGGAAATATTACTGGAAAGAAAAGGTTTATTTAGATATGGATGTCGAAAATATGTGGAAAGGAGTCGAATAATGACGGCGAAACTAGCACTGATAGCGTGTCTGGCGGCAGCGGTGGTGGCCATCGTCGGCTGCACACCATCGGTAATAAGCACCGACGCGGGAGTTTTTCTAAATGGCACACTGTATGCTTCTTCGGGCCAGAACCTGGATTCGGTATATACAGCGACGCTTCAGGCAATGGATAAACTCCAGCTTCAGGTGACCGATAAGGCAAAGGATGCCTTCGGAGCGAAGGTAACAGCCAAGAGCACGGACGACAAAGTAATTACTGTAAAAATAAAACCAACGGCACAGATGAGAACTAAATATACAATTCATATTAGTGGGTTATTCGGAAACGAGGAGCGTTCACGGAAAATATTTGATGGGATAACGCATGCTCTTGAGATGCCGAATGGTGTCTGAAAAACTCCTACACGTTACCCGCTGTCCGCTGCTATCACGCATCTTCTTTGTGGCTAATACTTATCCGCCGGCAGATAAATTTTCTGTTGCGGTTCGCATCTGTTGTTTGGTCTTATGATTCGAGGGGCGTCAGACCCTCGCGAACGGCGTATTTGGTAAGCTCCGCCACGCTGTTGATACCAAGTTTGTCCATAATGCTTCGGCGATTCGACTCGATGGTCTTGGTGCTGACGTGAAGGCACAGGGCGATTTGTTTGGTGCTTTTGCCTTCAGCCAGAAGCTGCAGTACTTCCCGTTCACGGTCACTGAGTGTAGACCCGTTGGACTGGCCCTGCTTGGAGAGTCGCTGGACATAGTCGTCTAACACGACGTCGGTAATCTTGGGGCTTAGGTAAATCCCTCCCCCAAGGACAGTTTTTATCGCTTCAATCAGCTCATCAAAGAGGCAATCCTTCAATATATAGCCCGAAGCACCCGCCTTGAGCATTTCGGCGACGAAACGCCGGCTGGAGTGTATGGATAGCGCGATAACCTTCACACCGCTGATTTCCTCAACTATCTTGCGCGCGGCGTCGATACCGTTGAGATTAGGCATGCTGATATCCATAATCACAAGGTTTGGCGCGAGCTTCCTTGCGGCATCCACGGCCTGTCGTCCATCCTCGACGCTTCCAATCACCTGGATATCCGGCTGTTTTTCGAGCAGCGAGGCTAATCCCTGGCGAATAATCGCGTGGTCATCAACTAATAATACTTTCGTAGGCATGATTAGACCTCCTTCATATTACTTTGATCTTTGAGCGGCGCCGTCATTACGGCTTTGCAGCCGGCGCCTGGTTTTGAATCAATTTTAAAATATCCGCCCAGATTTTCCAAGCTCTCACGGATGCTGAACAGCCCGAATTTGGCTTTTTTACTTGCTGTTGACCTGACTTCTGTCGGCTCAAAACCGACGCCGTTGTCTTCTACGGCAACCTCTATCGAGTCGTCAATTCTGCGGATGCTGACCCTTATTTTGCCGGCGTTGGCGTGTTTAATACAATTGGTGAGCAGTTCTCTGGTGTTTCTGAAAAGCATCGCTTTTAAATCGTCATCGAGCGGTTTGGGCAGTTCATCATCGTAAAACTCGGTGGCGATACCGAATTTTACCTGCACCCGTTCATCGAGCCATTCTGCGACCGCTGCCTCAAAGCCCAATTCGTAAAGAATGGGGTTGCTAAGCTCGAAAGTCAGCGTCCTGGTTTCCTGAATCACTTTCTCTACGGATACGCTTATCTCCTCAATTACGGCAGCCGAAGCTTCGGAGGGCGGCGAACTTCGGAGGGAGTCAAGTTTGATTTTCGCCATAGCGAGTGTCTGACTTATCTCATCGTGAATTTCGCCTGCAATGCGTCTGCGCTCTTCTTCCTCAGCAAGCGTCAATTTTGCCGCCAGCCGCTTAAGATGTTTCTGATACTCAAGTATTTTCTGCTCCACCTGTTTGCGTTCGGTCACGTCCCGGAAGCACCAGACTCGTCCGACGATTATTTCTCCCAATTTCTGAGGTTGTGAGTAGCGTTCGAAGATACGCCCATCATTGAATTCAACGATATCCTCACTGCGGGCATCAGGCTCAGCGTAAAGCTGATCGACCTTTGCAAGAAATGCTTTCGGATCCCTTAGCTGGTCAAGAACAAAAGACAACAAAATTTTGTCGTCATTGCTGTCGGAAACGGATTGCGGAATATGCCATAATTGCAGGAATTTCTGATTAAGACCGACCACTTTGCCATCCCGATCTATGACCAGGATTCCATCAGCGGTCGATTCCAACGTTGCGTTGAGAAGAGACAAGGACTGGTGAAGTGCTTCTTCTACCCGCTTGCGTTTGGTTATATCTCTGCAGATCGTTAAAATTATCTTTCCATTTTTTGTATGGAGTGTAGTGGCGTTGATTTCGATGGGGACGATAGCTCCATCTGTCCGTTTATAATCAATTTCGAGATTCCGTACAGAACCATTGTTGAAACATTTGCTGATTTCTATACGGTTTCGTTCAAGATCATAAGGAGCAGTCCATTCCGTAACTTGTCGGCCAATAATTTTGTCAACTGAAGAGTAGCCGAGCATATGTGCATAATTCAAATTAGCGTTTGATACCCGACCTTGTTCATCCAAAGCCACAAAACCGGTATCTGTGGTTTCAACTACCGTTCTGTATTTTTCTTCGCTTTCCCGCAAGGCCTCCTTGGCCAGTTTTTCATCTTCAAGTATGCTCAGCAGTGTCCGGCGAGACTGTTCAGAGGCGGCAAGCAGTGACCTGATCTTTTCTTCATTTTTAACTAAATCCTCATTTGTTCGCTTTTGTTCGGTAATATCGCGAAATTCCCAGAGTATGCATTGTTTGCCGTTCATTTCAGCGAATTCTGCAGATATCAAATGAGGCCTTTCCGCCGATTTCATAATTAAAGTGACCTCGTGGTCAACGATGCGTCCGTTTTTATCAAGTTTAGCAAGGCACGACTCACGTTCGGCCTGGCTGGCCCAGATACCCAGTTCAAAAGCTGTTTTACCGATGGCTTTCTCGCGAGCAATTCCGGCGAAACGTGTCCAAGCAGCATTAACGTCGAGGATTCTGCCGGAGTTACGCTCTGTAAAGGCCATACCGTTGCTGGCGGCATTGAAAATAACAGCATAATCCAGGCCGCTGATGCTTAACGGTGCCATATCGGTCCGGTCGGAATTATTTGCATTACTTGCTTTTTGTGTTTTTATCGTCATTATGTTCCCCGGTGAGGTATCACAACCCATACATCTTAAGACGATGTATAATATCAGATTTTTGAATACAATAAAGAGCGTCCAGAAAGTGGAGCTGGAAACTTCCCGGCCCGCTGCTGTGTTCGGCGGCCATCTCGCCTGCTATTCCCATTACTGCCATTGCGTGCGAGGCAGCGTGCAGCGGCGAAGGGTTCACTGTGGCAAACGCGGCCGTTATCGCACTGGCGGTACATCCCATCCCGGTTACTTTGGACATCATCGGATGTCCATTCTCGACGCGGGATACAGAGTTGCCATCGACGATGAAATCAATTGGTCCGCTCACAGAAACGACACAACCGGCGGATTTCGAAAGTTCACAGGCGTCATCGATTACTTCCTCAGGCTTTAGCCGGCTATCTACTCCCCTGTTGCCCAGACTGGATTGGACGAGAGACCTGATTTCAGAGGCGTTGCCGTGGATAATCCAGGGACTAATTTCTTTAATCAGGTTTTGCGCGGCAGTCATACGAAACCGTGTGGCACCGCAGCCGACGGGGTCCAAAACGACCGGTATCCTGCGCTGGCGAGCTTTCTTTCCCGCCTTAATCATGGCTTCAACCCATGAAACGCTCAATGTTCCGATATTGATAACCAGTGCACTGGCGCGGCCGGCCATTTCCTCTACTTCCTCAATGGCGTGTGCCATCACGGGAGATGCGCCGATGGCCAAAAGCGCGTTGGCCGTAGTATTCATAACCACGTAATTAGTAATATTATGCACCAGCGGTATTTCGGCTCGAATCCGCTGTATATCTCGCCAGACCATCGATTGGCTATTGTCAGCAAATTCGTTGTTCAGGGGTTCCATTCTATGGCGAGTATTTATCCTCGTTTTATGTGTCTTGACTTTCATAACGCGGCGGCTGTCCCAGCTTTGCTAAAAGTTCATTGACTTCTTTTTTAAGTTCTATTACCCGGTTTTCTCGTCCTATTGTCACGTTATGCCAGGAAATCAGCTCATCCATCTGTTTTTTCCATTTTTCCTCAGCCTGCTTGCGCTCGGTGATATCCCTTGCTATTCCGAAAAGGCCTGTTACCCGCCCTGTACTATCGAAAATGGGACCTTTTGTCGATAGATATGTCCGCACACCGTCCGGCGTAGTTACAACCTCTTCATAAGTGGTCGTCTTTGCCGACTCCATCACTTTGCGGTCACCTTCCATGACAGTTCTTGCCTCATCGGCTGTAAAAAGAGCGGTATCGTCGTGTCCGAGCACCTCCTGTTCGCTTTTACCGACTGCCCGTGCTGCTCCGGCGTTGAACAGCAGATACCTGCCCTGCAAATCCTTTATGTAAATGGCATCTGATGTGCCGTCCACAATGGATTTCAGGAGAGTACGACTTTGCCGCAGCAATTCCTCTGCCAGCTTGCTTTCGGTGATATCCTGGGCAAAACCAACGAGACCAACTACAATGCCCTCTTTGTCAAAAATCGGAATCTTATCTGTCTTGACCCATCTTATACCTTTTGCGGATTCGTATTGTTCTACTATATTGAGTTTGGGACGTCCTGTTTTGAAAATCTGCCGGTCGTCGTCGGTCATTTTTTGTGCAATGTTGGCGGAATAAAAATCA
>JBFZBL010000155.1:0-3698 GCA_041308485.1 Phycisphaerae bacterium
CGTTCTGTCTGCACTTCACGTATCCGCATCCACTCTGTATTCCACGTGTGGTCCCATGAGTGACTGGCCTGAGGCAGACGATACCGTTTCCACGTCTGATTGTGCAGCACACGAAATATTACAGACCGGTCATCCCATCCAACAGCAAATAGGGTATCGCCATATCGTGTCCCCACCCTTGGGTTCTGTTTGCCAGAAACTTCGACAAAGGGATTGCGCTCAATTATCTCCCATTGGCCTTTACCTTTCCACTGAGCAAGACGACCGGCCTGACGCTTCCCAAGGTATTCAGGCTCTTCATAAGTGTTGTTTGCCACGACCAGAAGTCCATGGGCAGTGTGTGCACTCTTGTAGTGTGGTTGAGCGTCTTTAGGAACTTCCAATTCGTCATTCAAATTGAATAACTGCCTGGACTCCAAAGTATGCACATCCGCTTCGTAAAGCAATCCCTCCATAGTCAGGAAATAGACCTTGTTATTTGGATCTGTTAAATGCCGCGCTGCGGCGGCCAAGCGATGTTTACTTAGTTCCGTAAACGTCCGGACCTGCCCATTGGCATCAATCACATGCGGTCCAATTATGACCTGTCCTGATTCCCAATGCACCAGCCTGTCAGCAAATGTTCCAGTCACGGACGCAGGGTGCTTTTTCATGGTCATGTCGTCATTGATTGCATAAAGCCCGATCCCGGTTCCCCTGATATGAGCCACATAGCCAATTGCCCAGAGCTTGTCGGCCCATGGAATCATCGCTCCGATTCCGGTTTCACTGTCACTGTCAACTCCCGGGGCATACACAGTCATTTTAGGAAATACCCCATTTACATTGATGGGTTCGTCTGCAAATGCTTGTGCTGAAAATAGAATAACAAATATCCAAGAGCAGATGTTAACGCATATTTTCATGATAATATCTCCTAGTTATTCTTTGAGAATATATCCGACTCCTGATTTATGGCAACGGGTTTATAGACATTGCCGGTTTATCCAGGGTCAAAACCACGATGGTGTCAATTTCGGCTCGGTTGGGAACCGGCACTGAGATTTCTATACTATCATTGTTTTGTGTAACTTTGGCTGTGCCGCCGGTCATAACGGAGCTATTCAGAATCTTGGCCGGGATGGCCGGCAGTTTCACCGGTTCGTCAGTTTTGTTAAATATATGAAGAAAAATTTTATTCCCCTTGCGTGTAGATGCACCATAAGAACCCGGTTTGAAGGGCCCACCGCGTGTACCATAAATGCTTTCCCCATTTTTCGCCAGCCATTCGCCGACACCTTTCAGGACTTCGACCTGACGAGGCTCTATTTCACCTGTAGGCATGGGGCCGACATTAAGCAGCAGGTTACCGTCCCCACCTGCACAGCGCACCAGGATACGCACAACTTCCGCTGCGGATTTAATTTTATCGCCGGGTTTCCATGACCACTGCGTGCCGAGCGTCATGCAGGTTTCCCAGGGTGTCTTGTCATTATAAATTCCGACTTTCTGTTCAGGCGTAAAATAATCAGCCGGAGGGATAACCCGCTGTTTGTAATAGTCGGCTTCACTGCCCATATCAAGACGGTTGTTGATAATGATATCCGGCTGGAGCGTTTTAACTATTTTTAAGGTAGTCGGCTGGTCCCACGGGGCGGGCCCGCCGTCGGTATCAAACCAAAGTAAATCCACACGCCCATAATTCGTCAGCAGTTCCCGTAATTGCGACTGCATTCGTAGCACATATGCACTGTTGCGTTTAGTACGGCAATCAGGGTCGAACCAGTCCATTGGAGAGTAATACCATCCGATGCGCATATCTGCCTGATGCGCTGCCGCGGCCAATTCACCGCAGATATCACGCTGGAATGGGGTATGGCCTATGTGGTAATCAATTACTTTGGTCGGCCACAGACAGAAACCGTCGCAATGCTTGGCCGTAAGCACCATATAGCGCATACAAGCTTGGCTGGCGACCTGTACCCACTGATTAGCATCGTATTTCGTCGGATTGAACTCTTTGTAAAGGCTGTCATAAATTTCAGCCGGTACTTCGCCAGGATTTGTGGACGGGCATCCAAGCCGCGGGCCTTTTCGTGACCAGCTGATTTCGGTACCTTTCAGGCTGATCGGCCCCCAGTGAATGAACATACCGAATCGAGCTTCCCGCCACCATTGTAAATGGTCATTTTCTTTCTTGGAATTATTTGAATCAGGGATTTCTCCGGCACACAGCAAAAATGGCACTGCCAAAAACAAAATTATTGAAATTAAGATAACTTGCGTCTTTTTCATTATCGCCTGCCTCACAATTCGTTAATCGCCGCCGCTGAAGAGACGTTAATTGTGTTTGCCCTGCGGTGAATGCGTTTCATCAGGCCGGTGAGTACCTTGCCAGGGCCTATTTCGTAAAACGTATCTACGCCGTCGGCCATTAATCGCTCAACGCTTTTTTGCCAGTATATCGGCTGGACAAGCTGGTTGGTGAGCGATTCACGGATTTGATTTGCACTTGTGTAATAATCTGCTGTGATATTAGCGATAACTTTAGGCCGGACCGGGTCTTTGATATCAGCCTGAGCAAGTGCCTTGCCGAGTGCTTCTGCTGCCGGAGACATCATCGTTGTATGAAACGCCCCTGCAACCTCTAAGCGGACTGCCTTCATTGCGCCGTATTTTTCCGCTAACCCAGTTGCCCGCTCACAGGCCGATATTGTGCCGCTAATTGCGATCTGACCGGGGCAATTGAAATTAACGCCTTCAAGCAATTCGCCCTGTCCCGCTTCGGCGCAAAGGGCCTTGGTCTTTTCTTCATCGAGCCCGATGATTGCGACCATACCGCCTTTGCTCTTGTCTGCCGCGGCCTGCATCGCCTCGCCGCGCTTCTTGACCAATTTCAGACCATCCTCAAAACTAATCAACCCCGCCGCATAAAGCGAAGTATATTCGCCCATACTCAGGCCCGCTGTTACGTCTGCGGTGATACTTTTCGTCTTTTCGCCTGTCCTGAATATCTCCAGAATCGCCGCTGACACCGTAAAAATCGCCGGCTGGGATATTGTCGTAGCGTTGAGCGTCTCGGCAGGTCCCTCGAAGCAAATTTTAGCAATATCGAATCCTAAAATCTGGTTGGCCTTGTCAAATATGGTTTTTGCCGCCGGAAACGTCTCAGCAAAGTCTTTACCCATCCCGATAAATTGTGCGCCCTGACCTGGGAATAAAAATGCTGTTTTCATCATTTCGTCCTTAGCAATTAGTTAGTATCTCGTTAGTTGTTCAGCTTTCAAAACCGCCGGTTTTATCGCAGAAAAAGGCGCCAGTGTCAAGAGATACCCCCTGTTGCAACGAACCGTAAACCCGACAAAACCGGATTTTTGATGCGTCCATATCTGGATAAGCCGTAAAAACAGCAAAATCGTCTTGACAAATCACCCGCGGTAAACTATCTATTCTCGTTTCAACCGTAGCGGCTTAAATCAGAAGCAATTTTTGGAGTACCAGTTAATGCTACCAATAAAAAAGATAAGTAAGAGCAGGACTCACTCACGCAGGTCGCATCATGCCCTGAAACCGGTGAATTACACGGTATGCCCGAAGTGCGGACAGGCAAAACTGCCCCATGCCGCCTGTGAGAAATGCGGCTATCTCAATTCAAAAATCACCCTGAAAGTCGCGGAACAGGTCGAAAAAAAGAAAAAGAGGTAACGCCAGATGCGTAT
>JBFZBL010000156.1:0-12349 GCA_041308485.1 Phycisphaerae bacterium
ATTCCCAACCAAGCATAAAAACCTTCATCGCGTTCCTCGTTGCTTAACAGTCGTAACCATCTAACGAACAATGAGTTACAATCAGCCGACCTGTCAATATCGGGTATGTAAACTCAAAGCGGTAAAACAAACTGCTGTTTTACAAGTCCGCTATCGACAGGAAGTTAGACCATCTTTATCGCGTTCCTCATCAAAAATAATATATCCAAACATCACTTGCCTAATGTAATAATCGGGATTTTCACGCCTGATAGTTGAACAATTCTTGGTTAATGTGGCAATTCGAGCAGAATAACGTGGTATTTTACCGGTCGCTTTATGGGTGGATATGCCCTATAGACGTTGAGTAAATTTTCCCAATAATTCACCATATTTCCTGATATGAAGCCCGCTTTGGCGTGCTAACGACTGATAACTTGGCGCACAACGATAGTATCGCAACGGCGAACCGGGCGATTTGAAACCTGAAATGATAAAAAAAGGCCGATTCGTCCGGAGACGAACCGGCCTGATTCACCCCATACCCTTTTTAATGTAAACCAATGAAAAAAAAGGGCTTATGTGTCGGACCAGTTACAGGTCCTGCGGTTTAATAGTGCTGCGGCGATTTGCTTTTGTCCTCTCAGCGGCGTGGTCGAGCATGCAATAGACCTTATCGCTGATGGCGCCAATGGCCTCGGACGAGGTCATCATTTTCTTGCTCTTTATGTAAGCTCTTACTTTACTTGCCACAACCAAAACTTCCTTTGTCTTTGCCATGTTCCAAAAACCTCCATAAATTAAGAACCAAAAATCTAAACCAGCCGACCCACACCATTGAGCCAGCAAACGAATTAAACGTCTTATATGAGGGAAAGACGGGCCGTTTGCAACAAAAAAATGCGTATAAATGCAAATTTTTAATATGGCGTAAAATGGGTTATTTTGAACAATCGGCTTAAGTTTTTAATAATTCGGGTCAAAGGTTTTGACGAATAACTTAATGATTAGATTTTAGCGGGTGATATTTTCGGATACATGAGTACTTTAATTAGTAGGGAGATGCAAAATGAACAAGAGGATTCGCAAGACACACAAATCGCATTCGACACATACCGGCGACCATAGTTCGGTGCGAACTTCGACTCAGCTTGGCCGAAAATCCTCCGCCGTGACGAGAGGTCGAGGACGGGCTACACAGGAGCTTGTAGTGGTCGCAACGGCCAGCACAATGAACGAAGCAAAGGAGAGCGAGACGCTGCTGAAAAACAACGAGATTCCGGCCATTGTTAAGGAAAGGCCCAATGAGTTCGGGGAAGGCACTCATTACGCTGTTTATGTGCCGGAAGCCTTGATGGATGAGGCACACGTGGTAATCGAATCACAGGACGCATACGACGATTTTTACGACCTCGGACTGAATGATGAAAACGAGGATGATTTAGACGGAGATATTTTCGAGGACTAACTTTTAGCCGCAAAGATAAAACCTGGTAATAAAAACGGAGAGTATAATGGAAGAGAATGAATTGAAAAATGAACAGCAGCCCGTGGAATGCAAGGTGGAAGAGGACCGCAGAACCGGCGACCGCAGAGGAGACGTGGTGGACAGGCGTCTGGGACTTGACCGCAGACGTGGACCGGGCAAGCGCAGGAGTGATGACCGCAGGAGCGCTGAAGAAGGACAGATGTCTGATGAGCAGTTCGAGTTCCTAATGGCAATCAATGAATACAAAAAGGTCAACGCACGACCCTTCCCAACATGGACGGAAGTGCTTGAAGTAATCAAGGCACTCGGCTATCGCAAAGTCGCTGAGCCGAGCGCGCTGGCGGAAACCAAGAAAAACGGAGGATAAGTATCAGGCTGTATATAGCGGATAATTGTTGAAAGCCCTGTTGAAAGACGGGGCTTTTTTATTTTAGAAAAACCTTGCCTGAGGGGGTTTTGACGGTAAACTCTGCGGGATTTATTGACGTTAAATAATATGTAAACACGGGGAACAGAAAGGAACAGAGCGTGCCTGAATATTCGGTCAGTCCAGAAGGCAAACAATACCCCTTGCCGGGCGAGGTTGATTACGCGCAGGAATATAAGCGTTTGGAGACACTTGTTGAAGCGGCACGGAAAGAGGGGAAAGAGATAGTCGTGGTGATGGGGGTGGGATTTGTCGGGGCGGTGATGTCGGCGATAATAGCCGACACGGTTGATAAAAAAACTGGCAGACCGAATAAGTTTGTCATCGGCTGCGACCTGCCCAGCGAAAGAAGCTACTGGAAAATTATGATGCTCAACGAGGGGCAATCGCCCGTTAAGGCGGAGGACCCGGAAGTCGCCCTGATGATAAGGCGGTGCGTTTTAGAAAAAAAGACGCTTGTTGCCACCTATAATAATGATTGCCTCAAACTTGCTGATTGCGTCGTGGTTGATGTGCAGTGCGATTACACCAAGCGGGATTTGGGAAATATGCGGACTGGCAGCGTGGAGATGGGCGCGCTTGAGGCGGTGATAAAGACAATCGCAAATAAGGTCGGGGAAAAATGCCTGACATTGATAGAGACGACGGTTGCGCCGGGGACAACTGAATATATCGGCTGGCCCATAATGAAACGGGCGTTCGCGGCCAGAGGATTAAAAGAAGCCCCCCTGCTTGCGCATAGTTATGAGCGTGTGATGCCGGGAAAAAATTACGTCTCCTCGATTCGCGATATCTGGCGGGTCTGCTCCGGCTGCAACGATGAGGCAAAACAGCGTGTTGAGAAGTTTTTGCGCGAGGTATTGAACACCGAACAATTTCCGCTGACCGTGATGGACCGCCCCATTGAATCGGAGACAAGCAAGATTGTCGAAAACTCTTTCAGGGCAACGATGCTGGCGTTTCTCGATGAGTGGAGCTTGTTCGCGGAGCGAAACGGCGTTGACCTGATTAAAGTCATCAAGGCTATCAAGATGCGGCCTACGCATAATAATATGATATTCCCCGGGCCGGGCGTTGGCGGCTATTGCCTGCCCAAAGACGGCGGCCTGGGATTCTGGGCCTATAAACATATCCTCGGCTACGAGGATGATATTTTCAAGATGACGACGCTCGCGATTGATATCAATGATACACGCTCGCTGCACGTCGCGGAACTGACGCGAAACGCCCTTCGCAATATGGGCAAAATGGTCGCCAACGCAAGAGTGCTATTGTGCGGGGCGAGTTACAGACAGGACGTAGGCGACACGCGATACAGCGGCTCGGAAATCGTCGTTCGCAAACTCACGGAGATGGGCGCGGAGATGTCCGTCCATGACCCCTACGTTGAACACTGGCTTGAATTAGAGCAGCAGGATACATTCCCCTCGCCGGGCCAATCCTGGGCAAGATTCTTCCACAAGCAGGAAGATTTGGTGAATATGCGGGTGCAGAAGGATTTGCCATCTGCAGTTAAGGGAGTCGAGGCGGTTATTTTCGCTGTTCCGCATAAGCAGTACCTCGACCTTGAGCCGGCCAAAGTCATCGAATGGGCCGGTGCCCCCCTTGCGATAGTTGACTGCTTCGGGATTTTAGATGATGACAGGATTCGGCAGTATTTCGAACTCGGCTGCGAAGTCAAAGGCCTTGGCAGAGGCCACATTCAACGTATAAAAGAACAAGTCCGCAAAGCAGGCAAATAGAAGACAGAGGACCGAGGACAGAAAACGGAATACGGGCATATCCTCAATATGAGCTGTCATCCGTCCTCTGCCATCCGTCTTCCGTCTCTAAGCAATCGCCCAATCGGTATTAAGCAAGTTCCCAATAGAACTTCTATGCCCATTCTTATATATAAATGTCATAGGGCAACGATGGAATTGCAGATAAGAGAGTAATTTTTTATAAGCTTTTCATCACCCTCCTCCGAAGCCAGGCTCTTAGATGAGACTCTGGCTTTTTTTATTCCCATTTTGTCCGATTTTGTCATTTTTTGTCCCATTTTTTCGAAAAAGAGCATCGTTTTTAGCCCGCTATTGAGGTTTTTGTAATTTCAACACGAAGATAAAAGACGCTAAGTATCTTATAAATAAGGAGTTACATTACTTTGACGCTGATTGCGCAGAGAACGCTGATTATTAACAAGCCACAGATTGCACAGATTGCACTGTTTTTTATTTTTCACGGGTTGCCCAGATTGCCCCGAAGCAGCGGGTAGCGGATAGACCTTAATTCAATTGTCAAAGAGCCTGAGTCGCGGCTGGTCGCTCGTGACTCGTCGCTTCCGGCGTCGCCTTCGGCTATACCGTGACAAGCCTCTATATATAGGGGAGTTTGGGAGACGATACCCATTCGACGCGGCCGACAACAAGTCGGCCTTGCTCAGGATCCAGCCCCCTATAAGGAACTGTGTCCTCCTATATATAGGGTGAATTCAGGGGCTGGATAAGGAGTTAGGCGGCGGGATTGATTACCTTAAGAAACGATAAGTCCTTAGACCATAAGAAATAAAAAAATATTTCAAAAATCGCGAGATTTATTTGGCAAGGTGGGCAAAGGGACCACTGAAAGCGGAGTTTTGAGTGTTGAGTTCTAAGTTTTGAGTTGGGAGGAGGAAGCCGCCGGAGGCGGAAAATTAATTTTGAGTTTTATGTTTTAAGTTTTGAATTGTTTAGTTCTTAAAGCAAACGCACCGAGGGCGAGAAGAAAAAGCGTAGCGGGTTCGGGGACATAGTCAATTTCCAAGTAAGATGTATTATACCATGGATCGGTAGTGACAATATAATTTGCATTTGCACCATTTGAAGTTTCAACTCCCAGAAAGCCGGCATAGGAATAAGAATTAACAACCATATTCTGCACAAAAGGAGTGACATCCAAACCCCATATGTAATGCAAATGAGAGGCCAACAGGTTATTTGTCCGCATTGCGTCAGATGCATCAAGCACGCCGTTACCAACGTAGCCATAGATATTTGTACTTCGCGAACCACCATAGCTGACAACATATAAATTCAAAGTAGCTTTTTCAATATATGCGTTATGGGGAATAGTACTAATATCAAATTCCATAATGCCTCTCCGCTCAGACTGGAACGAATCTGGAGGCATAACACGACCAATTGCAAAAGTACTTTCTAATCCATTAATGAGTGTTTCAAAATGACCATCGAATTCTTTATCAATTGCTGTTCCTGCTACAGCGAACTTAGGATTTATGATTGTATTTGCTTTTGTTATGCCTATTGCCACGTTAATAATTATTACAAGCGTAAGCAATTTCCTCATTTCTTCTTCTCCTTCTTTACCTTCTTCTTTGCCTTTAGCCCCCAGTCAAAAAGGCTAGTTATATTATACGCAGTTGCGAGAGACTGTCAAGGGGCAATTAGCGGACAGCCCTTCGACTTCGCTCAGGGCAGGCGGATTGAATTCGTTGCTCGTGACTCGGTTGGGGATGAAACGGGTCCCTAATTGCTAAACAGAGGAAGCTCACCCTTGGGATCTCCGCTGCGCTACGAAAAAATGGCACTTGACTCTTAACCATATTAGGCGGACAATAAAGTAGTAAGATTAAGGAACAATTATGAACACACACACTTTAAAACCGGTCCCAAGTAGGGGCAAGGTTTCGCCCCTAAGGGACAGGCCGGAGGTGGACGGTAGGGCATCGAATCCACAAAATCACTTTATCCAGATAAAATTAAACGCAAACAAGAAAATGCCTCGCAGTCAGTGTCATCTTCAACCTGTTATTCAACGGATGGTTTAGCAGCAGGTTTGTTTACATCTTTAGCAGATATCGGAGCTTTCGGAACATTAGCTTCGACGGGTTTAAAAGCACCAATCTTTATCATCTTTATATTGTCCTTTGCGATCTGCTCCTCTTTGCCAGATGATAATACTATAGTGACTTTATCCATGACAATAGCTCCCGCCTTTTTGTCTCCCCAAGTCATTAGCATTTCATCTGTGCTATCTGCTGTATCGCTGAAAACGATGCTGTCAACCTGCCAAGAACTATACTTCAATGTGAGTGTTGCATTTCTACGGTACTCGATGATTCCACTGTTACCTTCTGGCACGGCTTCAATGTTTGAACCGGGTATCCGTATTGGGGCCTTACGTCCTCCAGGGGGTTCCGTTTCAATCTTGGTTTCTTTGATTGTGTAGGACTCATTCAATATGCGGCCAGTCCGTATTTCGCCACTCTTCAATATGACAGAATCCTTTTCTTTGGAAGAATCGCGATGTTCTGTTGCTGACTCACCTGTGGAGGTTGGAAGATTTGACGGTTCGGGCTTTGGAGGCTTTTCCGCAGAGACTGTCACTAGTTTCATTTTTGTCCCCTTTTCAAGAATGACTCCGGCCTTGGGGTCTATATCAAGCGCTCCTTGCCAAAGCTCAATCTCTGGAATGAGCCGAAGAGGTGTTTCCTCGCTGCCATCAAAAGATAACCGAGTGCCAGGTTTTCCAATCAACAAATTTTTTCCGTCGGTGCGTACTTTATTTATTGCGACAAAAACTGGACGCCCTGCACTTTCAGGAAGAAGCACACTCAAACGTCTGGGTACGTTCACAGCTTTGTCGGTTCCAGTCGGGATGCATTGGTAGGCGATCGCAACAATGTTACCTTCCGCCATCAATGTCTCGACCGGCTGGGTGTTTGCGATATGCATAACTGTGTGGTATTTGTCATAGGGGATTCTATCCTTGGCTGGTATCTCATCAGAATACTTGATTCGATTAACGTCTATTTTCATAAAGGAACGAACGTCGACTGGGAAAACAAACGCCTTATTGTCTGAAACCTTGCCGTCCACCTCTGCCACGTTCCCATAGGCGAGCACCTTACCATACACTTCGGTTTCAACTATGTCGGTGCTCGCGATTAGCGGATTGTCGGGGGTTGCAACAGGCCGCAAAGGACCGGACGCTATTTTCCCATTATTATCTTCAACATAATCCGCTTGCCACTGGTATTTTTCGTAAAAAGTTCCGATGTCTTGCTCAGCTAATTCATTGGCTTCGGTAACCTTCTCCATCTGAGCAAGTTCGTTAACATCTGTCGGTTTGCTCTGCTCAGTTTGCCCAGCAGAAATTTTATCAATCGATATGATAGTGTAATTATGCTCTGATTCTTTACTAACTGTTAGGCGTACTTTCTGTCCCTGCAATTTATCATTTGTGGATAATCTCGAAAACATCGTAAATCCCTCAACTGGCTTTTGTTGAACAAGTCCTATCTGCGATGCCTTTGAAAGCGGTGCCTGAAACTTATCGTCTGGCCTTTCTTTAAGTGATACCACTACCATCTGCTCGGCGTTTCCTACACTTCCCAATTGTTGCGCTATTGAGATGGAATCAATAGTCCCCTCCACAGTAATTGACGATTGTTCTTGCCCAAATAGAATTTCTGTCGAGAAGCAGAATGCGATGGTGGTAAAGGTTACGATTGTTGTCAATCGCAATGTTAATCCTAATTTTCTTCCTGATTCCATAGCTCCGCTCCTTTCCCAAAAACCTTAACTACGGTTTATATATAATTTAGGCATATACCTTTATGCCTCGACTTTATGGCATACACAATAGCAAAGTCCAGTGTGTTGTCAATTGCAGATATGGCGTTTTTTTTGGGGGGGGCAAAAGAATCTGCTTTAATTCGCGTCTAAAAAGTTCTCTGTGAACTCTGTGCCCTCTTGCCGTAAGGCATCCCTAACGGGAGCGGCTAAATAACTATGTGACAAATAATTTTTTTCACTCAATCCGGATAGCAATTAAAGAGAAGGGCTCGGCGTAAAAGTACAACTGTTTTTCATTTTCAATATTAACTTCCTGCTGAACAACGACCTGATGTTTAAGGCCAATCATTTCCGCGGAGACCAAAGCCGCTTTTTGGTCTAAATTGACAGATACTTTGCGGCGGAGGGCATTTTTGTTGATAATCAGCAATATCCTGTGTCCCGCATCATCACCTACGGCTACAACGGGAAGGTCTTTATTCGGGCTCTCGGAAGCGATAACAGTTCTTCTCCTTACATGGGAAAACATTTGGAACATATCGAGCGAGAGGGTCGGCGCGAAGGGCGGCTCCTGAGTGATGATGCTGGGGAAGACATCCTGCTCAGACCAGACATCGCGCGAGGATTGCCATATTAAAGTCCAAAGGCAGGTGAGGCGGACATCATTTTTGAGGTATTCCATAAGGACTTCCGCCTGGATTACCGCAATCAACTGCTGACTGAAGGTCTCGACGCCGTTACTTGGGCCGACGTTCCATTCGAGCGCGACGAGACCCATATTAGGCTCTCCGGCCTTTTTGCAGGCCTTGCGGCCTTCGAGCCGAGGGGCGAGATCTCGCCCGCCCCTTTGGACGAGGCGGATGGTTCATTTTGAGCCTTTTCGTGTCTAATTGATGTCTTCATTTTTATCTCAATAACATAGATGCCCCTGCCCACGAGCACCCAAAAGCGAGGGACATCTAAGGGCATCTATGGGCATCTATGAAATAGAGCTATAAGATAAACTTAAGAAATGTCCAATATTAAATATTAAATGTTCAATGTCCAAACCGCCTTAGGCTAAATTATAAATCCTTGCTTTATGGGCCAAATCCGCGTAAAATCCGGGGTAAATTTGATAATCGTTACAACTTTACAGGAAAGGAGTTATAAATGCCTGAGTATTCGATGAACCCTGAAGGGGTAAAATATCAGCTGCCGAGCAAGGAGGATTACGCAGAAGAGCTTAAACGAGTGGAATCGCTGGCAGAGGCCGCACGAAAAGAGGGCAAGGAAATCGTCGTTGTGATGGGCGTCGGCTTCGTCGGGGCGGTAATGGCGGCAATCATAGCAGACACGGTTGATAAAAAGCCCTTCGACTCCGCTCAGGGCGGGCCGGGCAAGTCCTCCAAGTTCGTCATCGGCTGTCAAAGGCCGAGCACGCGGAGTTACTGGAAAATACCGATGCTCAACGAGGGCAAATCGCCCGTCAAGGCGGAAGACCCGGAAGTTGACCCGATGATAAAGCGCTGCGTTTTGGAAAAGAAGACGCTCATCGCGACGTATAACAGCGACTGCCTGAAACTGGCGGATTGTGTGGTTGTTGATGTGCAGTGCGATTACAGCAAGCAGGAATTAGGCAACATGCGGACAGGCGTTGTTGAAATGGCAGCGCTGGAGGCGACGATGAAGACAATCGCCGAAAGAGTGCCCGCGAACTGTCTTACGCTGATTGAAACGACGGTTGCGCCGGGAACAACGGAGTTTATCGCGTGGCCCATCATGAAAAAAGCATATGCAGCTCGCGGGATAAAGACGGAGCCATTGCTGGCACACAGTTTCGAGAGGGTTATGCCGGGCAGACATTATGTTTCGTCGATTCGGGATTTCTGGCGGGTTTGCTCGGGATGCAACGAGGAGGCGAGAAAACGCGTTGAGAAGTTCCTGCACGAGGTTTTGAATACGAAGGATTTCCCGCTGACTGTAATGGACAGGCCCATCGAATCGGAAACGACGAAAATCGTGGAAAACTCTTTCAGGGCGACGACACTGGCGTTTCTCGACGAGTGGAGCTTGTTCGCGGAAAGAAACGGCGTTGACCTGATAAAGGTCGTCAACGCGATAAAGATGCGGCCTACGCATAACAATATGATATTCCCCGGCCCCGGTATCGGCGGGTATTGTCTGCCGAAGGATGGCGGTCTGGGCTATTGGGCGTATAAGCATATCCTCGGGTTCGAGGACGATATATTCAAGATGTCAACCACGGCGATTGATGTCAACGACACTCGCGGCCTGCACGTAGCAGAATTGACGCGCGATGCACTGCGCAATATGGGCAAAATGATTGCAGGCGCGAAGGTTCTGATTTGCGGGGCAAGCTATCGGCAGGACGTCGGCGACACGCGGTACAGCGGCTCGGAAATCGTCGTGAGAAAACTCACAGAGATGGGCGCGGAGATGCAGGTTCATGATCCCTACGTTGAACACTGGTATGAACTGGAGCAGCAGGATGTGTACCCTGCGCCGGGACATTCGTGGGCGAGATTTTTCCGTAACCAGGATGAGCTTATGAAAATACGCGTGCAGCGCGAACTGCCCGCGGCGATTAAGGGCGTAGCGGCGCTTATATTAGCGGTTCCTCATAAGCAGTATCTTGACCTCGACCCGAAAAAGATTGTCGAGTGGGCGGGCGGGCCGATTGCGGTAATCGACTGCTTCGGGATACTAAGCGATGAGCAGATAAGGCAATATTTTGCGCTTGGCTGCGAGGTCAAAGGGCTGGGCAGAGGGCATATACAGCGGATAAAGGAAAGTGTTCGTAAGGCGGGTTCGCGATAATAACAAATTGGGCAGCGATACTGTGACTTCGGAACACCGGCAAAATCACATTAGAATACTTATATGCACGGGTATAATCGCGGCTGCGCTTATCGCGTACGAACCGATTCGACACAACGGATTTGTCGACTATGACGACAGCATCTATATTTTTGGCAACGCTCAAGTAAAATCAAAGATAACATGGGAATCGGTGGGGAAGGCATTTACAAAGCCGCATTATTTTATGTGGCATCCCCTGACTACTCTCAGTCATATGCTGGATTATCAGCTTTTCGGGCTGAATCCTTCAGGGCACCATTTAGTCAGTGTCGCGATTCATATTGTAAGCGCCCTGCTGCTGTTCTGGATTCTTACGAATATAACCGGGGCCATCTGGCCAAGCGCGTTTATCGCAGCGGTATTTGCCCTGCATCCGTTACAAGTTGAGTCGGTAGCCTGGGCAGCGGAGCGAAAGACGGTGCTAAGCGGACTGTTCTGGCTGCTGACGATGGCCACATACATTCACTACGCGAAACAGCCGAGATTAGGCCGATATATGCTGCTGTTGTTCGTATTCGGCCTTTGCATTATGACCAAGCCGGTGGTTGTGACTCTTCCATTTGCGCTGCTGCTTCTGGATTACTGGCCCCTTGAAAGGATTCGATGGGGACCCGACTTCGCCCCAAGGGCTACGCCGGGCAGGCAGAGTACAGCAATTACTAATGCATTTCAAAAAGCGTCAGCGGGATGGCTCATAGCGGAGAAAATACCGTTGCTGGGAATGTCGGCGTTTTTAAGTGTAATGACAATCGCGGCTCAAAAAGGCGGAGACGTAATTGTGCCATTGGAGCAAATGTCGTTAGAATTCCGAATTGCCAATATATTCCTTTCTTATATCAGGTACATTGGCAAGATGCTATGGCCCAGCGGACTGGCTGTCTGTTACCCACATCCCCGCGCAGGTCTTGCAGATGCGTCGGTAGTAATATGCGCGATGCTGTTTATCGTGCTGACGGTTTTGAGCATTTATATAGGCCGGCGAAGAAAATACGTGGCGGTCGGATGGTTATGGTACGTCGGAACCCTTGTGCCTGTTATAGGGCTCGTTCAGTCCGGCACACAGGCAATGGCCAACCGATATATGTATATCCCAATGCTGGGTCTGCTTATTATTATCGGCTGGGTAATTAAAACACTTGTTATTAACCACCCACGCTGGAAAATCGTTGCGGCAATATCAGCTGCGGCAGTACTGTCATCGGCCGTGATACTGACCCGGATGCAGGTTAAGCATTGGCACGATGATATGACGTTATTTGAATATGCCCTGAAAGTTACCGAAAATAATGCATTGATAGAAAATAACTACGGAAGCGTGTTGATTGCTAAAGCGGGGCGAATAAATGAGGCCGAGCAGCACTTCAACAATGCGATTAGAATAAGTCCGACATACGTTCTCGCCCGAAACAACCTGGGCAAGATTTTCCTAATACAGGGTAAAATCAATGAGGCCATTGCCTGTTTTAATGATGTCTTGCGACAAGATGGAAACTTCGCTCAAGCACACTACAACCTGGCTGTCGCACTGAGCGAGCAGGGGAAATATAACGAAGCAGTAAAGCATTTTGCCGCGGTTCCGAGCCTGGATCCCAAATATCCTGATGCTCGCTACAGAATGGGTCTTGCGTTGATGGCAACTAACATGCCCAACGAGGCTATTACCTGCTTTAATGATGCCTTACGGCAAAATGGAGATTCAGCAGAGGTGCACTACAATCTGGCCACAGCGTTGGGCAAACAGAAAAAGTATGACGAAGCCATAGAGCATCTTGCCAAGGTGCTGCAGTTGAATCCCATGTATCCCGAAGCCCACAATAAAATCGGAGTCGCGTTACAGTTAGCCGGCAGGCCCGATGAGGCCATTAAATATCTAAACGAGGGCCTAAAAATCAACAAAGGCCAGGAAACATACGCGAATCTCGGTTCGGCATACATACAAGTTGGCAAGTATGACCTCGCTCTTGCGAACCTTACCAAGGCAATAGAGCTTCAATCAGACACTATTAATGTTCTCAACAAATTAGCATGGTTCTT
>JBFZBL010000157.1:0-7845 GCA_041308485.1 Phycisphaerae bacterium
AAATCGATACAAATGCAACCCCCTGCTACGCGGTTTCAACGGGCATATCTGGACCGATACAAAAGAAAATTCGCGTTCAGGCGGCTTTCCTGGCGGCCCCGTTTGAGGACGCCATTTATGCTATGAACGGCAGCGGAGGAAGCTGGGAGCTTCAGCTAAGAGGCACAGGCAATCCATACACGAGCAGCGGCAGGGAAATAGGAGGCAAAGATCAGGTTAACGGCAATGTCTCAATCGACGGAGATGCACGTTTCTACGAACAAAGCCAGGTTAATCAGGCACCCGCGCCAAACAAATGGAACCTGGCTGGAGATGTCGAGGCAACCGGCAGCATCGCCACATCCGGCAGCGCAAGCATCGCCGGCGAAAGAACCCCAAACGCGGATGAACCGGAACCGATTGACCTTAGGGCAATGGACTATGCGGTAAATAATACAAATAACGTGTCGCAAACCTTCGCGGATGCCCACGTTACTTCAGGATACCTGCCGTCAGGCAATGCGCTGCGAGACATTTTTGTCAAAAACCCATCCGACAGGGCTGCCGAATGCGCAAGTACAACAGGCAACGACTATTTCTTCGAGCCGTCCAGCGGTTTTATCGCTGGGACTACAAAGACCGGTAAAACGCCCATCAACATAGGCGATAACAAGGTCTATTATATTGATGGGGACGTGTGGGTACACAGCCAATCAACATACGGTTTCAAGATGGAAGGAAAAGCAACTATTGTCGCGACGGGCGATATCCACATCTGCGATAATATAGAATACAAAAATACCGACAGCTTGTTAGGCCTGGTTGCCCTCGGCAAATATGACGGTTCGGGCAATATAACCAGCGGCGGCAATATATTTTTCGGCGACCCTCGTTTCGGGACAATGTATGTTCTTTCAGGGATGATGTACGCGGCCAAGGATTTCCTTTACAATGCCGACGCCGTTTCTCGCACGACAGCCGAGCCCACGTCCGGATTTACGGTCAACGGCAGTTTTGCCGCGATGGGCCAGGTTAAGATTGAGCGGGACTGGTACACCAACAGCGGCACCGCCAGACCTGCTCGTTATAACTCCGCAACCGGCATCTGGGTTGACTCGCGAACAGGCACAGCCCTGACCGCAACGCAGGTTACCTCGATAAGGCATTACCAGATGATTGTCAACTATGACGACAGGGTCCGAAGCTCGGAGACCCGGCCGCCCGGTCTGCCAATGGGCAACGGCACAAAAATCTTTGCCGGCTTTTCAAACTGGGAAGAACTATAGCCGGCTCGCACAGACGCCGGTCTTCCGGAAACTCATATCGCTTTAGCCGAGTTTCATATCCGGTGCTTTTGCCGGCTGTCCGGCAGGTCATCAATAGTAATACTTGAACGTCATGTCAACATCCCAGGCATCGGGCAGGCCCTTGTTCTTCCTGAGGGTTATCTTGGTGCACTGAAGACCCGACCAGCGCAACTGGATTGTGGACAGGAATCTTGCGGCCTTGGTTACTTCAACGCCCTTCAGCGAGATATTGGCGGGCTGGCTTTTCTGGCCCTCAGATTTGACAATTATTCCGGAAGACAGCTTGTAATTGTCGGCGGGTATGGAGCAGAATTCAGCGGCCTGCTGAACGGCAGTGGCGTAATCAAATCCGGCCGCTGTCTGTTTGCCCCTGGCTGCGTTGAGGCGCTCAGGGTCGGCGGCGAGTAATTCCTCAATAAGCTGCTCGGCCTTGGTGTACTGTTCCATCTCTTCGGTGAGACCGGCCCGTGCGGCCGGCAGATAAACTCCCCAGATAATTGCAGGCCAAAGGGCCGCCAGGGCTGGAACGAGTATGTAATAAAACATGGGGTTTTTATATATTTCTCTTATATCTGTCATTGGCCGCCTCCGCCTGGTTTTGTTGTCGGCTCTACCGTTACGCCGAAGGTGCTGCGTCCGCCGTCCGGGCTGATTCGCTGCTGCAGAACGGTTAAGCCGGACTGCCTGAGAGCATCGAAAACTTTGAGTGTGTTGGCCGAGGGTGTGTCGCCATTGATGGTTATCATTTTGTCGGTTATGGAAACAGATTCGATATTCAGCCCCGTGGCCGCCGCGCATTTATTGAATGCCTGAAGCACAAGGGTAAGTTTGGCCGCGACGGCCTCTTCACCGGTGGAAGAAAAACCTTTTTGCGCCTCTTTGACGCGCCGCAGCGCCGTGCTGATTTTCCTGGTCGCCTCTTTTGCTTTGCCCGGCATCTTCTCGCCGTACATAACGGCCGAGAACTCCTTGGCGAATTTCTCCCGTACCTGGGCGCGATACTTGTTGAGCTGAATCGCCTGCATCAGGCCGTATAAACCGGCGGCGAACATAAGAATCACGGCAGCAACGGCGAAAAACCGCAGCGTGCGCTGCAGACGCATCTTTTTGCCCTGGTAGGGCATAAAATCGCTGCGAAAGTTCGTGCTGTTAGGCAGGTCGAGGTGCGCAATCGCGGCGCCGTAAGCGATTGCGAATTCGACCGCGTCGGGACAGTCCGCCAGCTTTTCGGCAGACAATCCCGCTGAGCCGACTATATCGATGCGATTGACCGCAACGGTGAGTTTCCTGGCAATATCATCGCAAACAATCGCATCGGCAGCGTCGAAGATTTCAAGGCAATTAATTGCTCCGGCTGTCTGAAGCAGCGCAGTGGTCATAGACACCTGTTTTCCCAGCATTTCGGTCCTGTTTTGCGCTGCGCTGAGCAGGAAAGTCCGCATAGAGGCGGCCGGCGTCGGAGATACGCCCTGCCATACAGAAGAAACGGGCGCGACAAAATAGCCGTTTCGCCGGGAAAGAAACGCGAACAACGGATGGATATCAGGAGACAGCGACACATTCTGGCATATGAATCTCGCGAGGCAGTTGACGTCGGGCTCCACGCTGACAGGGTCAATGTTGTTGCTTTGCAGAGAACCAAGCACGTCGGCAAGCAGATTCTTTTGCGTGGTGAAGGCGCTGATATTCGAGCCGGTCTGGTCGGTAGAATCTATTTTGAACGCTATTGCGACGTCGGTGGCGTCGGTGCCAAGGGCCTCTTCCGTATCGAAGCGGATCGTCTGGGTGATTTTTTTGACATCTGAAAACTCACTGTGGATACTGTGCTGCATAAACATCGCACAGTCCAGGGCAACCGCCGCTTCAGTAAATTTAATCTGCCTTTCGGCGCAGGCGGCCGCGATGCGCTGGGCCAGCGTCTGGCGGGCCGGCTGTTCGTCCTGTTTTATGGAAACGCCGAAACAGCCGACGAGATTTCTCTCGCGGCCCTGGACGGACAGACAGACAACCGCGGCGCGGTCTTTGGCTAAGTATATTCCGAGTAAGTTTGCAGGCTGCACTTTCAGCAAGCTCCTAATCGGCTATTCGTAATGTTCAGCAGCGAATTCATTTTCCAGTCATCTCCTTTAACTCAGAAACAATTATCCGCACACAATGGCGACTCGTTCGACTTTACCGCCCTCTTTCAGCACAACGACAACAGCCGAGGCCTTTGCCGCGCCGCTTGAGGCGGTAACGCGTATCGAAAATACGCTGCTGGTCGTGGTGATATAAGGCCCGCTTTTGTCGATAGAGGTAGAAAACCTGAACAACTCTTTTTTCAGTTCATCGATACTTTCAAACGCCTTCTCCCGTCTTCTTTGTATGATTCCATCCGCTATCCTGTCGGCGTCTCCCCCAAAGGTAAAAGCGGCTTCAAGCACATTTCTCGGCGCAGAATTGATATTGACCTGGGTCGTCCCCCACAATCCCATATACTTGAGCGCCGATTCTTTTCTGTCTTCGCTTACAACTGTGGGGGCGGCGAGCATTTGCAGGTCCAGGAGGGAACTGTGGAAAAGCTTTGAAAAATCTTTGGCTTGTCTGCTCATCAGCTCCGCCTGTGAAACATTTGTTGTCTTATAAACGACCCTCTGCGCCCTGGCCCGCCTGGCCTGAGTGGGAACCGGAGTTGTAACAGGTGTTCTCTGAACAACGGGTTTGAATTCGACCTTGAATGACTTTATTGAACTGATTTGTTTCAGCTGCTCCCTGACGGAGTCTATCTGGTCGGAACTAAATCCCATCCATTCGCAGAATGTCGCAAGGCCTGCCCGGGCCTCGCGCTGGACATTTTCATTATCGATGATGGCCCAGCCCACCGGGTATTTCGCATTTTCATCTTCGATTTCTATTTTCACAGTCGTAGAGCCTATTTGAAATTCAACCGGTTCGGTTGCGAAAGGCCAGGGCGGACCGTAAGGCCCGCGCACCTTCAGCATGTTAACGATATCCATATTTTGATTGGAGTCGGCGGCATACTCACCGTTTGAGTCATTGCCTTCGCGGGCAGACAAAATACCGTTTGTGTTATCGTCCCCGGGAATCATGGATTCAGGCTGTGTGTCCGCTATACCGAGCAGCTCCGCCAGCTCTTTGGGGTGTTCATCTGCCCACTTCTCAACCATATCGCGGTATTTTTGTGAGTCCATTGAGAATATGTCGGAAAAATCCGGCTCATTGGGACGGGAAATAAACTTAACGCTGTTCATATCCTGCAGCGAGGCCAGTGCGTATTTAATCGCCGAATCCCGGGCATAACAGGCATTGGTATAATCGATTACGTAATTGTCCCTGTGGCGCTGAGCCGAAACGCGGGCGGTCATAGTGTACCCAATAGTCGCAAGGACCACCAGCACAACCATTGTCATCATAAGGACGAGGCCGCCGGGCTTCGACAAGCTCGGTCGATCGCCGTGAACCGACAGTTCGCCTTCTGCGGCCGGCGGATTCTTCTGACAACTAAACATGTTAATAATCAAATGGCTGCTCATATCTTATTTTATCTTTGTAATAATGTCGCAGGACTCTCCGATTCCTCAGTATCGGCGGGCTGATTGGCATCTGTCGGCCGATCCGCATCGGCCGCCCTGTTGGCATCGTTCGGCTCGTTGACGTCGCTGACCGGTATAGTGAATGTCACCCCGCGGGTTCTGTCGACAGCAATTGTGCGAACCAGCTTGTCCTGCTCCGGAACATCAAATGTGCCGGTTACCGTTTTATACGGCTGGGCAAATGATAACGTCACTTCAACCGCCGGGGGAAGTACTTCGCCAGTCCACCGGGTGAATCGACTTTCCCCTTTCTGGGCCTCGATTCTGAACATGGTAATGCCGCTGCAAATCGGCACGAAAACCTCTCGCTGCCAAACCTCTTTCTGTGAATCGAGCAGCGTATCTTCAAGCGCAATTCCGGAATGGCTGCGGTATAAAGTGAGCAGGCCGCTGTCGGAGTCAACGCTGCTTTGCCAGACGATTTTTTCAAATGTTTGCGGCTGGTCCTTGGCGTCGGTAATGTTCCGGACTATTTCAATCTTAGCGACGGAAAAACCGTCCTGAAGCTTGTTTACGATATCGATTTGAGTCCCCTGCCCTGCGCCAACGACCCGGTCAAGGTCTTCGGCAATTCGCTGAAATATTTCGCGAGGCATGCGGTTGCTCTCCATCCTTTCGATGGCGGCGGCCGAGACGCTCTGGCCCCTGTTGTAGAGAACCATTACTACTATCAGAACCATCACACCGACGGTCAGGGCGGCAAGGACCTCGACCAGCGTGAAGGCACGCTCAAAAGAATATATTTTGTTTTTTATTGGCTGCATATATACAACAAATTGCCGGCTACTGTTTCTTCATCAATTCATCTATTTCTTTCTGCAACTCCGGGTCGAGTTCTTCCGGAGTCGTTGTTTCGGGGTTCGATGAATCAGAACCCGGCTGCACCTTCGACTGCGACCCAGGGGTTGTCAGTTTGTCCTGGGTTACTTTCTTCGGCTTGGTAATCGACAGCTCAGAATACTGGGCCAATGTGTCCTGCCTGTCCTGTTCCGTCGGGTTGCCGTCGGTTTGCAGGTACAGGTCCAGCCATGGCTTAAGATATTCACTATATTCCGTCAGCGGCATACCGTTTTTGACCCACTGCCGGATGGTTTCGGCATCAACACCGGCGTACTCGGCGGCCAGTTCCTCGGTCGAGAGAATATGCTGGGTAAGTAATTGTTTCTGCATCGCCTGCCTTGCCGTCAACTGCTGCGTCTGTGCGGCGGTCAGGGCCGTTAGCCAGCAGGTAAGCTCGACATCTTTGGTTTCGCCGCCCGAGTCGGTATATTCAGCGGAGCAAACCGCGCGGGCCCACATACCCGACGAAGCCGGCACATAGAAGCCCTCGACGGTGGTCTGCCAGCGAATGTCCTGATATTTCTCACTTATGCCGTATTCGGTTTTTTCCTCCACTGAGTCCGAACCAAGAAGCTTTTCCATATTTTCGTGGGCGATTTCGAAGGCACGCATGCGCTGAATCGAGTCCGCCGCGGAGACAGTGCATTGTTCCAGCACTAACCAGACACTTGCGCCGATGAAGGCAAGCAGCGCAACGGATGCCATACTTTCAATCAGCGTAAAACCGTGTCTCGTAACTCGTCGCTTGTCGCCCATCATAAACGAGTCACGGGTCACGAGCCGCGAGGCACAGAAATCAAGTTTAGAAGCGCAATTCATCTTTACTCCTTGGCCATACGATTTGCGCTTCGCCGGGCTGCACACGAACAATGTTGCTCAGCCGGTCGACAATGATGGACCAGGGCTGCCCTTCCGAGTCGAGCAGCACAATTATGCCGCCGAACTGCCATCCCGCCCGGCTTGCGCGAAACTTGGCTCTGTCCTGGTTGGTGAACGCGCCGTCGTCAAACAAAACATATGAAACTGCGCAGTTGGTACCGAAATTCTCCTCGGCAATGATTTCCTCCTCAAGTACATCGGCAAGGTTGGAAGAAGAAATTTCGCGCAGCAAATAGCTTTGCTGCGGGATATCTATGATAACTTCGTATCTTTTATCGCTCTGGCCGGCGCTGGTCGAGGCAGCCTCAAGAGCAGCGACAAGCCCCTGACTTTTGGCTTTGAAAGAGTTTCTGGTAACAACACCTTTGAGATTTGTGACGGCTATCAGTATCAGCAATGAAATGACAACGATTACAACCATCGACTCGGCCAGTGTAAAAGCCCGAAAACGGATAACTGACGACGGAAGACTGATGTTCAATCCGCCTTCCATCCTCTGTTTTTTGTTTTCCGTCCTATATCTTCCGTTATCTGTCATCCGTCTTCTGTTCTCTGCTACTGGGCGTCTGTGCTGTAAAGGTCCGCGTCGTAACCCTCGCCGCCTTCTTCGCCGTTTGCTCCATAGCTGATAATTACGAACGGTTTGCCGCTTTCAGGCATCAGTTGATACACGAAATCGTTTCCCCAGGCGTCTTTCGGCAAGGTTGTTGTTTCGAGGTATCCTCCGGTATTCCAGCCGGTTACATCGGTGGGCTGTTCGATAAGTTCCTGCAGGCCGCCTTCTTCGGTGGGGTATCGGCCTGTATCGAGCTTAAACTGAATAACGGCGTTATGCAGCGCTTTCAGGTTTGCCTTGGTTGATGTAACGCGGGCCTTGTCAATTCTGCCGACGACGTTTACCGCGACGATGCTCGCCAGGATGCCGATAATCACGATTACGGCCATAACCTCGATAATCGTGAACGCCTTTTCTGATTTCCTGATAACCCGGTTTGCTGATAATCTGCTTTGGTGACTTGTATTCATAAGGAACTCCAATCCGCTTTACATAGCCATTTGTGAAATTTTCAAAATGGGCATCAATATCGCCAAAGCAATGATGCCGACAATTATCGCGATAAAAACAATGACTACCGGCTCAACGGCGGCGCTGAGCCTTTCGATGACAATGTCAGTTGATTCCTCGAGCGAGTCGCTTATATTTTTGAGCATATTTTCCAGTTCGCCGCTTTTCTCGCCGACGGTAA
>JBFZBL010000158.1:0-10456 GCA_041308485.1 Phycisphaerae bacterium
GGCCTACATCCTCGCAGGTTACCCAGAGAATGTTAGGCCGCTCTTTTGACTCGTCTTGTCCGGCCCAGCACTGACTAAACTCTAGCAGTCCGCTACCTGCTAAGATAGAACCGGCTTGCAGAAACTGTCTTCTGGAAATTATCTCATCTCGAAACATCTTTAATCGCTGTCTTTTTTGATAAATCCATAATCATTTTAGCCGGCTTGCCTTGTTTCAACAATTGTCTTATCTTCTTCATATATGGATCAATATGTTTGAAGAACCTCTTGTAACCATTGCAAAGGTAACTTATCCCCGACCGGCCTTTACGCAAATCCATAAATCTGTGTTTTGGGCAGTCACCGTGACAGGCAAATAAAAAATCGCATTTTCTGCATTGAGCAGACAGGTTTGCTTCTTTACCCCGGCCGAACCGTATCTGCTTTTCGGATTCGACCATCTGTTCCAGCTCATCGTTCAGAATATTACCCAAACGATACTCAGGATAAACATAATGGTCGCAGGAATACACGTCTCCGTTGTGTTCTATAACCAGGCACCTGCCGCATATTTCCGAGAAGGTACAGGCGGGCGAAATACTGTTCATCCACGAAGCCAGGGCCCATTCGAAATTCATTACAAACATCGAACCGACATCAGTACGGACCCAGTCATTGAATATCTTAATCAAAAAGTCGCCGTATGCCGCCGGCTCTACACTCCATTCGGTTACCTGAGTAGAATATTCCTGTCCCGAAACCGGCGGTGGAGCAAGTCGCAGACCGAGTTCTTCTGCGGCCAGGTCAGGCTGTCTTTCTATAACCGGTATGAATTGAATAAATCGGACACCTTGTTCTTTGAAAAACCGGTATGTGTCCAGAGGTATTTTAACGTTTTGTTTTGTTACGCAGGCCAGCACGTTGAATTCCACTCCATGTTTTTTAAGAAGTTCGAGCCCCCGCATCACAGTTTCAAAAGTTGGCCTGCCGCTGTGGTCAATCCGGTAGTAATTATGAATATCTTCAGGGCCGTCTATGCTTATGCCCACCAGAAAATTATTGCATTTCATAAACTCACACCAGCTGTCGTCGAGCAGTGTGCCGTTGGTCTGCAGTGAATTATTTATTCGTCTGCCGAGTGCATATTTTTTTTGTAAACGGACTACTTCGCAATAAAAATCAAGCCCCATAAGTGCTGGTTCGCCTCCCTGCCAGACAAACGTCACCTCCGGTACTGATTGCGACTCTATGTACTTGCGGATAAATGCCTCGAGAACCTCATTAGTCATACGGAAACTGTCGTTGCCTGCGTATAACGAATATTTTTCCTTGTAAAAGCAATATCTGCAATCGAGGTTGCACACTGGGCCTGTCGGCTTGGCAATTATGTTGTAACCATGAAGTGAAGAAGAGCTTGTCATAATTTTATTCTAAATCCGTATCATGGATTAACAAAAAGCTGCTCTCTTTATATATGAATTCCAAGGAATCATATCAGAATTTGGTTCTATCAACAAGCTACGGGAGATTTATTATAAATAACGAAATGCTCCACCATTAGGAAGAAAATAGCCGGGAAATTAACTTACACAGCGTACTGACTTCGAACTATTAAAAGTATCGAGATGAAACATAATATTTTTAAAGCGTTGTCCTACAAATTGTCCTATTTTTCGAGTAACGTATAGTAACTTATCGTGTAGGTAAAGTAACGTATCGTAAGAATTAATCCTTTATCCAAAAAGGACTTGCATCATAAGTGCTTGTTCTATAAGATATTACAAAAGAGGGCGGTTTGGATCCCGCCCTCTCCGCCATTCTTTTTATTCCCTTTAAGAGGAATAAAAAGAATGGCGAGATCACGCCCGCCCCTTTAGGGCGAGGCGGATCCGTTTAAAATATGCCATATAACGTTTACATTTTATTGAATAAATCAAAAACACGAACGGCACAGCCGTTTTCTTACTGCGATTATAATTGCTCATCTAAATCTTTTTCCAAATCTGATAATATTGTCTCAAGACACTTGTCAAAAGCTGCTATAACTCCTTCGGCGGTTCGGGATTCAACATCGGCTGCAGCACTATAAGTTTTGCCGAACACAATAGATTTATCCGATAATTTTATTACGAAGAATCGTATTCCCATTTTGGCCTTGGGCGATGATTCATTACTAAAATCACCATACAAAGAAATTATATTTCCTTCTAATTTATGAGTTGTGTCTACACAGCTGCCCGGCTCTAATACCCATTCGAACAGCCCTGACTCTGAAAGCCATGCGCGAGTCTTTTCGGTGACCATATTTTCAGGCCCGATTAAAAACTGGTTATAAAAATCCGTTTCGTATTCGGATGACGCCTTTCGATAAACAAGGCTTTTTGAGCCGAAGGCACGGTCAATACTGAAATTTTGGACTTCAAGGATTATGTCTTTACTTGTGTTATGCCGGGGGCTGTTTCGAGAAGCTTCGAGGATAAAAGTCCTTTGATTGAAAGCGGCCCTAGGCCCGCATCCGGACAAGACAGTCGATAGAGCCATTAAACTGATGAACAGGATTATTTTACTTTTCATTTTATCATCTCCGTTTTTGCAGGGGGTTGACTGAATATTATTTCCGAAGGGTGCTTTTTAAGCGTTTCCGTCAATTCTTTTACGTTCTCCGAAATCACTTTCATATTACTGATAACTTTGTCTATATCCGGGCTTTTTTCAGCTAATTCTCTGTCTGTCCTGGCTAAAAGGCTGTCGAGTCTGGCCAAAACCTGTGGAAGATTTGTATTTACTGTATTGGGGTCCGTGCTTTTGACCAGCTGCCTTAATTCAGCCAGTAATTTATTTGCGTTGTCAGCTATCGATTTGACATCAATCTTTTCCAGTTCCACCAGGATTTTATCTACCGAATCTTTAATAGTGGAAAACTCGCCCGGCGCTGATGGGACATACATATGTTTAGGTTCCCATATTATATCGAGCACTGGGAAACGATTTGGGTCCAGAAATGTTCCTTCCAGATAAGATTGGCCGGTTAGTATATTCGAGGCGAGCCTGAGTCTCAAACCTTGTTCTATTAAACCTTTAGTTCGGATGACTCTCATTTCATCTGTAATATAACCTGTTCGTTCTTCGGATTCTTCTTTTGGTATGGAGCATAAAACTATTACGTAAGACGCGTATTTAGACACCTTTGTCTTATCAGGTGCCACTTCATAAATGGATGCAGCAAAAGCAATACTTTCAACCTGACCTATTTTGACCCCTCTTGCAAGAACAGGCGATCCGATAGCCAGCCCTGTAACGTCGCTGTCAAAATAGGTTTCAAAGTATATCTTTTCCTTGGTGAAAAGCCCTGCGCCCCAGATAATAACGGCTGTTACAATCAGAACCACAGAGGCGATAATAAACACGCCGATTTTAAAATAATTAGGTTTCGCACTCATATTTATTTCCCCTACGTTAAAGCAGCCGGCTCTTTACAACACATAACAAAGAACGAACTTATGATTCCCTGTTAAAAAATTGTTTTACCCACGGATTGTCACTGTTATCACGGAGATAATCAGGCTTTCCCTCAGCGACTATGGATTTGGTGTTTTTATCAAGCATGATAACCCTGTCTGCGATCTTATATATGCTCGGCAGCTCATGTGTCACTACAACGAATGTAATGCCGAGGCTTCTCGACAACTCTATGATTAAATCATCCAACTGTGACGAGGTGATTGGGTCGAGTCCTGCTGACGGCTCGTCGAGGAATAATATTTTCGGGTCAAGAGCCATAGCCCTTGCTATAGCCGCCCTTTTTCTCATCCCGCCGCTAAGGTCAGATGGCATTTTGTATGCACTGCCTTCCAAGCCGACCACCTTCAATCTCATCTGCGCAATAAATTCCATGGCATCACGCCGCAAATCAGTGAATTCTTCAAGGACTAAACATATATTTTCCCGCAGATCCATCGAACCGAAAAGGGCTCCGTTCTGGTACATAACACCTATTCTTCGCAGAATATTAATTCTTTCCTTGCCATGGGCCGATACTATATCTTTGCCTTCGATGAAAACTTTGCCGGTAACCGGCGGCAAAAGACCTATCATGTGCTTTAAAAGCGTGCTCTTGCCGCAGCCCGAGCCGCCTAAAACGATAAACACTTCGCCCGCTTTAACTTCAAAATTAATGTCTTTAATAATCGCAGTATCACCGTAGCCGGCGGTTAGATTCTCGACACGTATTACGGTTTCAGAATCAGTTTTCATTGTGTCTTATATCCCAAGGAAATAATAAACAACCGCAAAAACACCATCGGTAATAACTATGGCAATAATGCTGCTTACAACGGCCCTCGTCGCGGCGTCACCGACAGCGCTTGCGTCTCTGCCGGTCTGTAATCCTCTCAGGCATCCTATGCCGGCAATCATCGCGCCAAAGATAAAAGTTTTGACTATTCCGCCTGCCAGATCATTCAGCCCCGCAGCCTGCTGGATGCGATCCAAAAATACTACTGGAGCGAAGCCGAGCGACAGCATAACCAGACCGCATCCTATTAAACCGAAAAGAAGATTAAACATAGTCAAAAGAGGCATCATAAATATCCCTGCTATCATTCGCGGTATGGCTAAATACTTCACGGGATCAATACCCATCGTGGTCAGGGCGTCAATCTCTTCGTTCACTTTCATCGTGCCGACTTCCGCCGCGTAAGCTGAGCCGCTTCGGCTTGCAAAAACAACAGCAGTTATCAACGGGCCAAGTTCTCTGAAAAGCCCGATTACAACAAGGTCTGCTACATATATTTGAGCGCCGAATTTCTGCAAAGCTACCGCCGATTGAAACGCGATAATCAGCCCTATAAGGAAACCAAGCAAGCAGGTAATACCGACTGCGTCCGCTCCGCTTTTCTCGGAAATCAGAAAAGTGTCTTTCCAGCGAAGTGTTCCGGGATTTAAAACCGTGCCGACAAACTTTACGGATAATTCACCCAGAAAACTGATTTGGGCTTTTAAATCAATCCAGGTTTGATGGCCGGCGCTGCCTGTTTTTTCTATTACTTTTCCAAACGAAAATTTTTCAGGCGCATACTCGCTTAGTTGGCCAGGGTCAAATATTTTGATGAGCTGTTCAAATTCAGGCTTTAACTCTTTGAGCAGGAATTGCTTATTTTCTTTTTCCTGTCGCTTTTTTAATTGTAAAAGAAGGGCCACACCGGTGCCGTCACAATACTCAACACCTGAAGCATCAATTTCCAAAACCGCTGGTTTACTTTCCGATAGTTTCTTTATGGCCTCAGACCAGATTCTCCCCACTGTGTCGGCGTCAAGACGCCCCTGTATGATTAATCCGAAATTTTCCTTGTCGATTTTGTAATCTATATGAACCATATCATTTTTGAAGGCTCATTAACAAAATTAAAATCAGACAAAAAAAACCACTTTCGCGACCATTGACCGCTGCAGCTTCGGGCAAAAAAGCAGGATATCACCTTCGGCAAATAGCCTTTTTTCATCGATATTGCAAATCGGCCCTTTGTTTCGCGATAAATCCTTTTGTCTCGTTCCCATGCGTATCGTATCCTCGCATCATCTCTGACCATTGATTCTACTGCTCAAAGCTGTTTGTGGCAAGGTCGAAATACCGGGCAATATGAATGGCTAAGCTCTTCGCCTTGGTCCTATCCAGGGCAGTCCGAATCCCGCCCTCTCCTCATATAATAGCTTTTGTCACCCCGAAAACCTTAGAACCTCGATTCTTCGAGCCGATTGTATAACCTCTGCGCCCAATCATCCATCACGGTCTTTGAATCATCCCAGGCAGAAAAGGCGCCAAATGCCTTTCTACTCTGTTGTGATATGATAGACGCGGCAATCTGTTCGCCTGTCTGGGAATCGAGAAACTCAGCTTCAATTGAAGCGCCGCCCAACCCGAGAGCAGAACCTTTCTTCACATTCGTAATAGCAACACGAATTCTGGCCGTCTTGGGACCGGGAACGGTGCCAATAGCGGCATAACGAGGTTCGAGTGCATTTACAATCGCCTCGCGCATGTACGCCTTTAAATCCGCCAGTTCCTTCCAGCTGCCAACCTGCGCCTTTGTATTGTCATCGAGATACAATTCGACCGGCTCAACGATAAATCTCGTATAATTCTTTACGCTGAATTTAGGATTCATGTACCCCCAGCCTGTGCCGGATACAGACCTGAGCTTGGAGTAATCGCTCAGAAATCCTGTTTGAGGCAACGTGCCGGAGCTATTAGAACCGCTGCATCCGCAAATAACTGCCAGAATGCCTGACACCATAACCATTAGTAAACTTGTCTTTTTCATTTTTAAACCTCCGCTTTAGACTTACTTAATCCGACCAACGGTTGATGATTATTTATTCAGGAGCACATCTAATTTCGCCACCATGTCATTTGCTTTCAGCGATATCAGTTTGTCGCGCTGCTGGATAGCTGCGTCTTTATTTCCAAGCAGCAGATATGCCAAGGCCATGTCATAGTAGGCCTCTGAAAAGACCGGATTTATAGCTATGGCATCCTGGCATGAAAGTAAAGCCTTCTGGTACTCGCCAATTCTCGCATAGGCTTCGGCCAAGCCGCAGTTGAATCTCGCATAATCAGGCTCTATTCCAAAAATGCGCCACTGCTCTTTCGTGTTGGAACGCAGCGTGCTCAGCTCAATGGCCTGTTCTAACGCCTTGCTTTCCTCCTCGTACATGCCAAGTTCATCGTAGGCGACAGCCAGAAACAATTGGGCCTGTTCATAGCCGCGGTCAATGGATAGAGCACTGCCAAAGGCTTTTACGGCATCGGACCACTGACCCTGTCGGCAATAGACCAGACCGAGAAACAAATGTGCCTCTGCAAAATCAGGCTTTAGCCGTATAGCGTTCGAGTAAGAGGCAATCGCTTCAGCAGGTTTGTCCATAACTGCATACAGTCGGCCTAATCCGTAATGGCCGATTGCATTGTCCGGGGCCAACTTAATGATATTTTGACAAATCGAAACGGCTTCATCGTTGCGACCTTCTTTAGCCGCTATCCATCCTAAAGCGACAGAAGCTTTGATAAACTCAGGATAATTCGCCGTCAGATCCTTCAGGATTTTAACGGCATCCGCATAACGGCCTTGCTTCGTATGAAGCCAGGCAAGGCTGTAAAGCGCCTCCCGTTTATCCTCGCTATACTGAATATAATGGTCGCAAATCCCCCGTGCTTTATCCCACTGACCGTTTTTGGCATATTGGTATACCTCGGTAAGTTCCCCAAGATAAGGCGGCTCGGAGCGCATTATCTGGCCGTAATCTTCAATTGCTTTTTGCCGGCGTTCCTTTTTCCCAATACCGAAACAGGCAATGATATCCTCCGGTTTAACTGGGGGCTTACTGCTTTGCGCCTGTGAATTCGCATCTTTCGACACGACACTTGTTACATCAGTTGAAACCGCAGGGGCCGCGATATCGCCTTTTTTATTGGAGACCAATAATAATACAAGGCACAAAACAAAGAACAGGTTAGCAAACACTAATAATACTATGACTTTTTTCTTGTCCATAAACTGTCCTTCTTCCTAAAGCTTCGTCCTATTCGAATACAACACACTATATATGCAGCCGAAAGTTTTACTCAGCCAGCCACATACGCGCCTGCTCGAGCTGGTTCGGAGGAAATAATTTAACCGGTGCGGAACGATATCCAGCCGCCGAAAACATCTTAAATTCAGCTTCCCGTTTTGGGTCGCAAACAATGGCAATTTTAGTTATCTTGTCGCCATGCTCGTAATAGAACTTCAAGTCACCCCAGTCTGCGCCGCGTTCCCATCCTTCGAAATTTGCCACAACTATCAGCAATTTAACACGTAACGTGGGGTCGGAACTAAACATTTTTGCCGCCGCGGCCTGTACAGCATCCAGCTCAGATTTTTTGAGCAGCCCCGTAATCCGCATCACATACACATTGTCATATTCCTGTTTAAACGTTAATCCCATAATTTGTTATCTCCTTCATTGCACCATTTTCAATCATCGCACCGAAAAAATCTCTATGGCCTGCTGTTCCGCCGGACCAGCCTTACATAAGCTCATTTCCGCAAAGAATGCGGGTTAGGCAAATCATCGCGTATTATAACGGAAAAATCATTACTATTGCCGGCTTTCAAGGCCTTTTCGCTGATTTGGCTCAAAGCTTTTAACTGCTCAAACGGCATATTCGTATCGACGGCCTTGCGCTCATAAAGTAATGTATCCAAATAACCGTTAGCGATTATTTTCCAGCTAAACTTGCCGTGAGCATATGGAGCAGTATGGCCGCGTATGGCGGTAGTGCAGTTCTCGGTCAGCGCGTTGTACCACTCCGGCCGAATATTTAATCGATTAACACTCCTTAAGTAATCGAGCAAAACCTCACGGACAATGGCAGACGAAGAAGTGAGCCTGTACAGATACACTGTTTCCTTGCGGAAATTAGTACGCAATCCTATCAAATCCCGCTCGTCACCTACAATATATATCAGCTCATACTGCTTGAAAAAACCCTTGACCGCGGAATACTCCTCGCCCTTTTCCTTTCGTGTTTCAATAGAAATTGAAAGGTACTGGTCGCCTTCAAAACAAAAACTCATAATTGTATGCGCTATCAGAGTCGGCCCCCAGAAACATATGAACAAATCCGCGCCCTGCAGCTTTGCAAGGTCAAATGTCTTGTCGTAATAGGAAACAGTGTAATCCGTGTCCGTACGATAATCGCAGTTGCGAATATTGCGAACGGTCAGGATATTGCCGTTAATTTGCGCGGAAGGCAGAACCTTCACATCCGGCTGCCAGTCGCGATTATTCGAGGGCGGTATCAAAAGCCAATAAACTAAAACAACCGCGAAAACCGCAAGAAAAACCAAAAACGCCTTTCGGAATTGTCTAATTGTAAAAAATATCACGAAGCAAACGACAGGAAAAGCAATTGCCGCCCCAGTGCGCAAAAAAGACCATGGCAGATTAGAATAGTATATCGCCGCCATCGACCATAAAACCATTATCAATGCGATAACCGCGAAGACCATTTTTGCGATAAAACGCGCAATCCGTTTCACTTTATTTTCTCCAGATGCTCATGAAGGATTCGCTTAACCTCCGCAATGGCCAGCGGATGCTCCTGGGCGCCGTGGGGGGAGGGCACAAGCTTTTCGGACTCTGTAAAGTCAAGATGTGAACTCTCATAAGGCACAATGCCGTCCGAAGTGCCTGCTCCGACAGTTGCGGGCTTTCGTGTTCCGATTATGGAATGATACGGAATATCAGACCTCAGCGGAATCTTATTTGTCGTCTGTGTATATATCGACGTGGGAGAAAGCAATAACAAAGCATTGGACGTCTTTTTTGTATAGGCTGCCGAGGCAGACTCGGTAAGCCTTCCCCCGCTCGACATTTTTGCTACCGTGTCCGATGCAGTAGAGGGCAGCGAGACCATTCCAGACAAAATACGTGTATACCATTCATCGGCCATCGGACTGCCGCGGTGCGGTGTAGCGACAAAAACCACACGCTTTACATACGGCAAGTGTTCAAAGAACATGATATGCTTGAGAATTTCTTTTGTATTCGGGTCAAGATTTATGGTCTCAAACGGTTCTTTGAAAAATGAATCCCAGTATATTGTGCCGCTGTCCTGAACCATCCCACGCGTCAGAAGCCCGCCCATACTGTGGCCGATTATCACCATCTGGTTAAAATTAGGATTGGTGCTGTTCGGGTCGTAAATCTCATGAACGGTATTTAACTGGTCTCTGAGAATCGACGTCGAATAGCCGATAGGCAGACCCGTCGGATACATAAAAAACCAGAACTGATACCTTTTCCGCAATTCAGAATCGCCTCGCAGATCATTAAACATGTTAGCCCATGTTGCAGGCGATGACATAAGACCATGAACCATCAAAACCGGAATCTTGTCAGGCTTATACGGCTCAAGCATATAAATACCGGCGTTCTTTAGTTCGATATCACTCTTAAGCAGATTGTGAATTCCCGTTTGAAAAGGATTTGTTGACCGCAGCTGCAAACCAAGAGGGGTTGTAAAATCGGCTTCCAGCGGAACATCTCGATTCTGTATTGTAACCGAATCAGTTTGCAGTGAATCATAAAAAACAAGCCGTATATCCCGTGACGGAGAGTCGGTATTCTTGACCGGGTCAAACAGCAGCACGGCGGAAACAGGAAATGCAGCGAGCTTTGGAGGGAAAAACCGTCCAAAGTTAGGATCTTGAGCCGGTTTTTCCACAATACCCACAAGGGGCGCGCCCAGCCCTTTAGTAATATATTCATTAGCCAGCCCGGTCACTCTGATCTCGTATGAATTATAGAGATAATCAAACCATGCCGGATTCCATATCCCCTGTCCTTTCTTGACGACTTCATAGTGATACCGTATGCCCTCGTAATCAAAGTCTTTCGGCTCCCACCGATCCGCCCTGTTTGCTCGCAGCGGTAT
>JBFZBL010000159.1:0-6542 GCA_041308485.1 Phycisphaerae bacterium
ATTCCAACGTCTGGTATTGCAGAAAACCGTGGGAGTTGGTTCCGCCGCTTACAGAGCCGGTCCTGAATATAACTTTCGACCGTATCTAAGAAATCAATGAAATGTGGGTTTTGAATCACGATGTAGTGGACTGCACCTCTCCAATCCCGCCCGGAGATGGCGAATACTACATTGCCATGAAGACTATAAAAGTTGAGTATTCTACCAACGGTACGAGTTACACAACCCTTGGAACTTATGTCCTGCCGCATGGCGACCCTGAAGGCTGGCACGATACAGAGATTGACTTCGGTGATGTACAGGCTAAATATGTTCGGGTTACCGCGATTGGAGGAATCGGTGTAGGTAATTATGGTTCGAACAATTGGGGTTATAAGCTAAGAGAACTGCGGTTTTATTATGAAGTGCCTCTCTGGTCGGATATGAACTACAGCAAGTCCGTTAACTTCAAGGACTATGCGTTAATCGCTGTCGACTGGCTTAAAAATAACTGGACCGGCGTGGATCCGGTTCCCTGCCCGGGAAAGCCCGCCGGTGATGTTACCGGCGACTGCCGCGTCGATTTAGATGATATATCGCTGCTTGCCGAGGAGTGGCTCGAAGATATTAATTAGGATATGAATGTAAACCATAAAGGATTTGGGAGCGGAACAATGAGCTCAGGGAAACGGGCATTTACGCTTGTTGAACTGCTGGTTGTGATATCGATCATATCTCTGCTTATGGCGATACTCGTACCGGCGTTGAGCAAAAGCAGAATTTTAGCAAGGCGAATGGTCTGCGCTTCTCGTCTGCAGCAGCTTGGGGTGGCGCTTATTGCTTACGGGAACTCAGACGATAAAGGCCGGCTGCCGGAATCGAACGGCTACACCTGCAAATACATCCCAATGAGCTCGTATAAACTGCTAAGGGCGATACTGCCTAAAGGTTCTGAAAATGTTTTTGTGTGTCCCGAGTACACTCTGTTCAAAGAACAGAATATCAAGGAGCTGACCGACCCCGCCCTGAACAGGAAATATCGGTGGGAGCCATTCCCATCATCGTACGATGACGGCAAAGGAATGTGGATAGGATACTTCTATCTTGGCGGCCGCGATTTGAGCAGGTGGGACTGGAGATTCATACCGCCGGATGCGCATAAATGGGTATCTCCGCGAACAGTCGCCGATTCAGGCAAATTGCCTTTAGTTGTTGACCTTATCGAACAGGCCAACGGCGAGTGGTTCTGGACCGAGGCAGTTCACAGGAAAGGAGGATGGTCTCTGGTTTATACCTCCGGGGGCGTGGAGCCCGAGGACATTGACACTGATGGCGGCAACTCCCTTCATATGGACGGCTCTGTTGTCTGGACTAGCGTAAAGAAAATGAAGAAGTACCCAAGGTCTCAACCCGGATCATATCGTTCATTCGGCTATTGGTATTGGCCGGACCACTGAGTGTCCGGAGTCATCGGATATGACACAGGTTGAGAGGTTTGGTTAGGCAAGCATGTCTCCCCGGCACTTGAATAAAAGAATGGGATTAATCCGAGTCCGGAAACCTTTCTTTTGTCCGCGTATATTATAATTATAAATTACTCTCGTTTAAAATACGAAAAAGGATTTTTTGAAAATAAGATAAGATAAGATAAAACTAATCCAAGCAGAGATGAAATCAGTACTCCTGTGGAAGTAACATGTTCTGTTAAAGTTAAAAACCTTGTTAAACCCATTATCGGGGAATAATCGAGGTACCCCAACTGCCGGGGTAACCATTTGCCCAGAATAAGATAATACAAGATATCTTCCCATCCGGCGGCGAACAATAATACGCCGGAGAAAAACAATCTGAGTGATTTTGCCGCTATGCCTAATAGAGCAAAAAGAAAAACTCCCAGCGGGATAAAAGCAAACTGCCACCATATAACAGGAGTCTTTACTTTAAAAAGAGTGGCGTGAAAATCAGCCCAGTTAATTCTGTATTTTGCTGCGAGCGGATGATATATTTTTTCGAGAACTATCAAATCAACATAGGTAAGTAAAAAAATGGAAGCTGTAATAAGTGCCGCATGAGTGAAAAGTGTTAAAGAGCGACCGTATTTTTCTGATTCATTAACCGTTTCCATGCTCTTTTACAATATCATTAAATTGGTATTTCCCATATTAAACGCCTGGCTGCGCAGCCGAGCCATTCAATAGCACGATAATATCAAAATCTTCTTTGGGTCACAATTGCGAAAATCTTAAAACCCTGCCGATGTAATTCGTGGTGGAAGTCCGTACAACCCGTACTATAAAAAAACTCATCCGACGGGATGGCTGCCTCTGTCAGGGTATGGAGGAGTGATATTCAGTAAAGGCTTTGCGGACAAATACTTACGCGTTTTGGCGGGTCTCAAAGGGTGACAAACGTGCCATCGTTTTCGGCTCGTTTTGCCAAATGTTCAGTATCTCAAGGTCCTTATTATGATGCCCCCGCTATTTGGAATCCGAAGTTGCTTGTCAGGTTGCTTCGTATTTTGTTTTTTGGTGAGGATGCCCTCCGGTTTTTTGGGGCCAGCTTAGAGCGTTTGCCGGACAGGTGCCGATACATTCGGGGCATTTGAGGCAGTCACGGCTTGTTAGGCGGCCGACGTCTTTATCCTCCACAATCGCAAGCTGTATAGGACAGGCCTTTTCGCACGCATGGCATTTTTTACATTTACCGGCGTCTATCAGAAGCTGCCGCTTATTGCCGCCCAGCGCGTTTTGTATTGTCCCCATCGGGCAAAACGCGCACCATGTTCGGGGATGAAGCAGTATTCCAAGCACAACGCCTATCGCGGTTGTGATGATGCACATACTCCAGAAGGTTTTGCCCCAGTGCCGCCAGTCGCCGGGATTTAGCGAGATGCGCCATACCATAAATCCCATCATTGCCGCAAGTATCGTCCAACGCAGCGGCATACGCCTGAGAAACGCCGGGATTGTTTTGCGAAAGCTCAGGGGTGCGATTACTCTATCAAAAAAGCTGCCCCGCGGACAAAGATTACCGCAGACATATCGGCCGTTGAAGAGGCCTCCGACAAATCCCATCAGCATTACCACCGGCACCGTGAATCCGAGAACAGGATATTTCCAGCCGAGCGCAAGCGTGACTACCACCACCGGCACAAGAGACCACTGAATAGCTCTGCGACGGGCAACCGCCGGATTTAATTGTATAGAATCAGCTTTTGGCATTTTCAACTATCTGTCTTTTCCGCCTTTAACAAGCAGCAATAATATCGCCTAAGATTAACCTGCTAAGGCCTTTGACCGCAAACAAAATTATTAGTGCCACTGAATATATACGGAGCAGCCCCTTATTTTTGTTCGTTACTGCCGTTAAACCGGCAATTTGCCTGCGGCGCATAAATCGACAATCTTTTTTTACTTATTTCGCCGATAAAGCTATACAGAACAGACGGCTGTATAAAGCCGGAAAACTTGAATTTTAAGTGCGTATTTGATATACTGATTATAGTAATGTGCAGCGGTGTAGCTGACCAGAGATTTACAAGGTGAAAATGAAATGGAAGTAAATTACAACGGCTCAAAAGAGGATTTGATTGGCCGCCCCGAGAAATGTGATTATTGTATTTTCGAGGAGATACTAACTGAGGAGCAGAGAAAGATAAAGGTTCTTGACCTTCCCGTCCCGCAAAGCCATGCCCACAGGGTAAGTATCGAATACGCCTGCGGGAAAAATTATGCCGGCGTTTGCCCCATTAAATATGCCGCAATGAGGGCTTTTCTTGATGATTCCACAGCATGTCAGTATGGGGCTATCAAGGACTTTATCTGGGATTTAGGCAAGCGCGATCATAAAAAAACGACATATAAGGAAGCGATTCAGGAATGGACTAAAAGCCAGGATTTGGGCAGAGGTGTACAGGAAAGCTATGCGCAGAGGTTCAGGGAGATATGGAATCTCGGGCTTAGAAAAATCAGTGAAGACAAACATTCGGGATTGCGCCAGAATTTAACTTCTCCTCAAATTTATGAGATAGTGGTCGCAAGCCCCGCGGTTTACGAGTCGGCCCTGACTCTTTTGAAAAAATTAACAGAAGAATCCAGGCAAAGAGATTCTATCGACAAAAACAGATAGCTGTTCATCCTCGGCCCCGCTTCGCAAGAAATCATATAGTTGAGAGGCTAAAAAAATGGGCTGCCGCCCCACACCCAAAGCCGACAGCCCGGACGGGTTATTACCCGTCCTCTATCAGAATATACGAGGCTAGGCGTAATTATGTGCTCGGGAAAACAAAAGCAGTTTTGCCTGTCTCGAGCGAAGTCGAGAGACTTTTACCGGCGTCCTGACAGTTTTCGCAGCATACTTCGTATGTCGCCAATACCTTTGACCGATACATAAATCGTAATTGTTGAATACCAGATGAGGCAGGGTACCGGTGCAAAGCGGAAAGGGCATGACAGGAACAAAAGCACCGCTTTCGATTCAGTGTTTGCGAGCCTGGCGGTTTTGCGGTGTTCAGATTGTTTTTTCGGCGTAGTCCTGAGCGCGGAACAGTTTGCCGGTTGTGCCGTCGTCAATCAGTGCGGGCACCAGCGCTCCCGGCAATACCGATTCGACGGCATTGGGAGCTTTGGGGCCGCCGAGGTCTGTTCTCAGCCAGCCGGGGTCGAGCAGGTTCATCAGTACGCCTGTATCCTTGAGACGGATGACGGTGTCGGCCACGAACTTGTCCACAGCCGCCTTGGAGATGGCGTAGGCAATCAGTTCGGGCTGGTCCTTAATCCCGGAGGTAACATTGATAATTCGCCCCCACCGGCGCTTCACCATTCCCGGTATCAGATGGTGACATATACGAATCAGCGAGATGACGTTCACCTCGAAGCTCTTGCGGAAATCCTCAGCAGGCACGTTAGACCAATCGCTGCGGAAGGGCGTCATTATAGCCGCGTTGTTATAAAGGATATCGATAAGCGGGAGGCCTTTCAGCATCGTGTCCACCTGGTCCTGGTCGGACAATTCGCCCGCGACCTGCCGCACCTGCACGCCTGTGCCTGCCAGTAAATCCGCCAGAGATTTCGTATTGGCAATGTCACGGCTGTGGAGCACAAGGTTGCAGCCGTACTGACTCAATCCCAGACAGACCTGTCGACCGATTCCCCGGCTCGCACCGGTTACCAAAGCCCATTTCCCCCGAATATCAGCTTTCTTCATAACGATTACTCTCTTTCTATCAATACAGTATTTACCATGCCGTCATCAGTCGCCTACGGCGATGGTGATGTTATCGTTGAACACGGTCGCCCGCGTCATCTTGCGGTTGACGTAAAGGCCCATGTGCGCCCCGGCCAAACCCGGCTTGTCCAGGTAGGGCCCGGCGGAGACAAGTATGTTGTCCTGGTAAACACGGACCTGTTTTGTTTTGACGTCCGCCTCAACGAGCACCGTCACCCATTTGCCGGTGGGAAATACTGGAGCGTCCTTGAGTTTGTCAAAGAACACAGTACCCTTGCCTGCGGGAGCAATCGAGTAACCTTGCAGCCGGAAGTGTCCCGGCGAACCCACGAGATTAACCATCACCGAGGGATGAAAGGTCGTTCCGCCAGCGCGAGTGGTTTCATCAAATAAGGTAACCACGTTCAGCCACGGATTGTCACCATATGGCCCCAGTTCCGACGGCGTGAGGTCATCCACTTTGACATCGAAACTGACGGTGATGCTGCCCGGAAGAAAATGGTCAAAATAAATGTCCGGATGCATATGGAATTTCTCTGGATCAGTGGTCGTAAAATCTGGAGTAAGATGGCCGGCGAATACGAGCCCCCGTCCCGGCTCATTTGGGTCAGGCAGGTATTCATAGTGCCCCGAAATTATAGGATGGTTTGAGTTAACAAAAGCGGCTTCGCTCGAACAATCTCCTTTCCAAACGAACGCTCGCGGCGATGGTGTCGCCGATTGCTTGTCGCCAGTGCGGTCGTCGAAAGCGATGTCATCAATAAAGAAGCTTCCGTCCGTTCCTGCCTCGGCCATAAAACCCATTTGCAGCTCGCACATTATCTTTGGATTGAAGCCCTTCGCAGGTTTGAGTGCCGCAAGCGGAATTACCACTTCGTGCCACTGGCCGTCGAGCAGCTGGGGGCAGTACCTTAGCACCTGCACTTTCGCGGTATGTCCTTCGGGGGTGTCGAGAACCACGCCGTTGCACAGCAGGTTGATTTGCAGCGGGCCGGCCTTGCCTTTGCTCTTTATCCAGAAGGTCAGGTTCTTCATTTCGCTTGCGTCAGTACCAAGAATTCCTGTTTTGAAGGCCATCCAGTTCCAGCCCGCGCCAAGCCATTCCTTGTTGCCTTTGAAATTAAACTCCAGCGAAGTATTGCCGCTGTGGGCCTCAGCGGTCTGGGGCTTAATCGACATTGTGGCAGGATTTGTCCAGCCGCCACCTGTTTTCGCCTGTTCCCCGTCCCACACCACAACCCGCTTCACAGCAGGCGTGACTTCGCTGTGTGATATATTTGCCTGACAGGTTGACCGGCAGCCAGCGACAAGTGTCGCTGTCGCAAATCCGATAATCA
>JBFZBL010000160.1:0-4409 GCA_041308485.1 Phycisphaerae bacterium
TGCGGGAGTGGGCAACAAGGATAATTTCCGTCTAATCTGGGATTTGGCGAACTGCCTTGGCGCGGCGCCAGCGGCAACAAGAGCGGCCGTTGACCTCGGTTTTATCGACCACGACCACCAGGTAGGACAAACAGGGACAACAGTAAGACCGTCGCTTTATATCGCGGTTGGAATCAGCGGGGCGATTCAGCATCAGGCGGGTATGAACCAGAGCCAGAAAATCGTCGCGATAAACAACGACCCCCAGGCGCCGATATTCGACGTTGCTCATTACAAAATCGTCGGCGACCTCAACGAGGTCGTCCCGAAGATGATAAAGGCAATTAAGGAAAAAGGTTTTAAGGAAGCTGTAACCGAAGGTAAATAACGATGCCAAATTTCTATACGGACAACGACGACATAAGATTTTTGTTCAAACACATCGACATCGGCGCTTTGGCCAGATTGTACGAAGAGGATTTCAAGTTCGCTTCGCAGTTCGATTATGCGCCGGCTAACGCCGAAGAGGCGGTGCGCAATTACGAGATGGTGCTCGATTCTATAGGCCAGCTGAGCGGTGACTTTATCGCCCCCCGCGCCGAATCTGTTGACCGTGAGGGCAACACCTTAAACCCTGATGGCTCTGTGAGTTACGCTAAAGGAATCGCGGAGTCATTAGAAAAATTAGCCAAGGCGGAGGTGATGGGATTTACATTGCCTCACCGTTTCGGCGGGCTGAACTTCCCAAGTTTGATTTATTCGATGGCGACGGAAATCGTTTCGCGAGCCGACGCGTCGCTTATGAATATATTCGGATTACAGGGCATCGCGGGGACAATAAATGCTTTTGCCTCCGAGGAAATAAAGCAGAGGTATCTGCACGATTTTGCCGCGGGCAAGGTGACGGGAGCGATGGTCCTGACTGAGCCGGATGCTGGTTCGGATTTGCAGGCGGTCAAGCTGCGGGCGTTCCAGAACGATAAGGGCGACTGGATTTTGCACGGCGTCAAGCGTTTCATCACCAACGGATGCGGCGAGGTTCTGCTTGTGCTTTCCCGCAGCGAGCCGGACCGTTCGGGCGGTCTGGGACTGAGCTTATTTGTCTGCGACAGAGGGCCTACGGTGCATATCCGCCGGCTCGAAGACAAATTAGGCATTCACGGCAGCCCGACCTGCGAGATATTTTTTGATAACACTCCCTGTCAATTAGTAGGCGAACGGCAGCGTGGGTTAGTTACTTATGTTATGGCCCTGATGAACGGCGCGCGCGTAGGCATCGCGGGGCAGTCGCTCGGTATCGCTGAGGCGGCGTATCATGTCGCCAGAGATTATGCGGCGAGCAGAAAGCAATTCGGCGTGGCAATCGAAAAGCTGCCGGCGGTTCGTGATTTGCTGATTGATATGAAAATAGCGATTGAGGCGGGACGAGCGATGCTCTATGAAACCTCCCTTGTTGTCGATAATAATCTTTATTTTGAAAAGCAGCTTGAGTTTAATCCGCCGGCGGAAAAAGATAAATTGAAGGCGATGAAAGAGCAGTCGCGCAAATTCGACCGGCTGGCGTCCATGCTGACGCCGATGAGCAAGTATATATGCTCTGAGATGGCAAATCGTGTCGCTTATGACTCAATCCAGGTTCTCGGCGGCTCGGGTTATATGCGGGATTACGCGGTCGAGAGGCACGCAAGAGACGCGAGAATCACGACGATTTACGAAGGCACTTCGCAATTGCAAATAGTCGCGGCTGTTCGCGGGGTGTGCAGCGGCACAGCGGAAAAATATCTCGCCGAATTATCGCAGAAAGCGTATGCCCCTGAACTGAAGGACCTGCTCGCCAAATTGGCCGAGGGGACAACGCAGTTGTTTTCAGCGGTGGCGTTTGTCAAGCAGCAGGGGACGGAATATATGGACCTGTACGGCAGGGCTTTGGTCGACATCGCGATGGATTTAATCAATGGGTATTTGTTCTGTGATTGCGCGAGCACAAAGGTCGAAATGAACGTCGCCGTAGAGGATTCCGGCGAGGCAAAAGAGCAGACGATGCCGATGAAAAAGCGCAAGGCGATTGTGGCCCGGCGGTTCATTACCAAAAACGCGCCGAAGATAACGGCGCTATCCCAGCTGATATGTTTGGGCGACAAATCGTCCTTCACGGACTTCGCCGCCCTGATTGGCCCGGTTCCAGTCGAATAAGGACGAGCTATGCTCGAAGCTGTTATATTCGATTTTGACGGCGTTCTTGTGGATTCGGAGCAGCTTCACCACAAGGCGTTCAACCAGGTTTTGGCCAGGTTTAGCCAGCAGATATCCGCCCGTGAGTACTACGACAGGTTTCTGGGGCTGTCGGACGAAGAGCTTCTGCGAATAGTGAACAAGGAAAGAAAACTGTCTTTGTCCGGTCAGCAGTTTGGTCATCTGCTTAGTGAAAAGGTGAATTTGTTCAAGGAAATGGCGTCGACCGAGGCGGCCATAATCGAAGGTGTGCCGAAGTTTCTCAATATGCTTTCCGGCAATCAAATCCCGATGACGATTTGTTCGGGGGCGTTATTGCCTGAAATAGAGATGATTCTCGAAGGCGCGGGCCTGCGAGGATTTTTTGAGGTGATTGTTTCCGCTGAGCAGGTCCAAAGAGGCAAGCCGGACCCGGAAGGATTCCTGCTGGCTTTGGAGCTTCTCAATAAAAAGCTGCACAAGTCAATCAGGCCGGTGGATTGCGCTGTGATTGAGGATTCGAAGTGGGGACTTGAGGCCGCCAAGGCCTCGGGGATGCGCGCTATCGCTATTACGAATACCTATACCGCTGAACATTTGAAACCAGCGGACAAAGTTATTGCACATCTGAAAGACTTGACCCTGGCTGACCTCAGCGATCTGTGCTCCTGACCACAGTTATCTTATCGCGCCGGGGCCTTTTACGCGGGTGTTCCATCTGCCGGTTTTCGTATCGTATTGGACTCTGTCCAGAATCGCCCCGTTGAAATTGCAGGGACGGACCTTGTCGCCGCGAATATCGATTAAGGCATCATTGGCGTTGTAGATAAATTCGCTGCCGGCGACCTGGGTTTCATGATCCTCATAAGTAATAGCCCCTATTGCCAGCAGGTCTTTAAGCTCCATTTGCCCAGTCAGTGATTCGACGATATTTCCCTCGACATTACTTGCGGTGACGGAAACCTTTTCGGTGTCGCGGCGTTCAACGAGAGGGATATAATCAACTAAAATCGAGCCGCCTTTTGATTTGGCGGTCAGATGTTTGCTTTGACCCGAGTAGGCCAGCGAATCGAAATTTCGCAAAAAGGCATAGCATTTGCGCCGCAGGCTGAACCTGCCTAATTTTTCCTGCGGCTCTTCGGATTGCGAATTATCAACTTTAATCAGGCCCGGTCCAGCCGCGAAGAAATTACCGTCGGCTGTATCGTAAGTAATCGAGGCGCATTTAAGCTCGATGCCCGTCAGCAGTTTGTCGCCGGTTTTTTTCGTGTTGGCCAGATGTGAATTTGGGCCGGAGGCAACCAGGCGGGCAACGCTGAGGGCCGAATCGTATGCTTTGCCCGGGTTTTTCTTCGCCAAGTCGATTTCGAGTTTATCGGCCATGACTATATACTGTTGAAGTATTCTGTTCTGTTCCTGGGATATAGTGCAGCGGCAGTCGCCTTCGAAAGTGCTTTTGTTTGATGCAGGCGAGAACACTGCCCGCCGGCGGGAGGTCATTCTGACAGTCGCGGGGCCGGCTTTTTCGTTCACGTCAAAAGCGATGCTTGAGGGCCCGATTGCTATTGCTTCGCCGGTTGCCGCGCTATAGGCGACGTTTGTGCCTCGGAAGGTGGTTTTGCCTATGGGAGAGGCGTTTGTGTCCTGCTGGGCAATAATATCGGCGTAAGTTGTCTGCTGTTTCGGCGATTTCTTTTCAGCCGGGACATTCATCGGGGTGATAATGATGCCGCCGTCGCAGGTGATTGAGACATCACTGGGCGATTCGGCCGACATTGCGTCCTTTGGTTTGCCGCCGGGCGGCGGGGGGGCGGTGTTGGCATCGGGCAAGGCTTCCTTTTCGGTCTGTTCAGCGGAGCCGGCCGGTATGAAGATATCGTTTATTAAAAGGGCGTCGGCGAGGAGCCGTTCATTCGGTGTTTCAATCCTGACGTTTTTGTCGAGTTCGCACTGGTAGAAATTTCCTTTTTTCGATGCCTGTTCGGTTTCGCTTTTTTGTTTCTGGTTATTTGCGTCCGGTGTTGACCGCAAAACCGTTCCCTGCGCCCACTGTCTGATTCGCAGGCTCTTAAGGTTCATTATTTGCAGGCGTTCGAGGCGTTCGCCGTCGCCGTTGTAAACAATCTCCAGTCCTGAGCCGGTCATTTTAATGTTATCCGAAACCATCTCGACTGGGCCGGGCGTGGAAAACATCGAATTGTCCGCGGAAAATTCGATGT
>JBFZBL010000161.1:0-5896 GCA_041308485.1 Phycisphaerae bacterium
CAACTGACAAGGGCGATATTTAGACAAAGTATGGCGAGTAAATTGCTCGCGGAGGACCGGCCCAGATTGAAAATTGCGGCAATCGCCGATATTACGCTGTTCTGGCTCTGGTCGCCGCTTATGCTCGTTTTGATATTGTCTTCGGTATTTGGCAGAACGATTTGCTGGCGAGGCATCAGGTATAAACTCATCAGTAAAACCGAGACGATTGTTCTGGGGACGTAGGGCTGCTACTCAATTTTATCGATGTCGTTTTCGGGCTGGCCTGCCTGTGGTGAGTTTACCTGCCCTGAGCTTGTCGAAGGGGTCGAACCCACGAGGTATATCCTGTTTTTGCCGCTGCGTTTTGCTTCTAAAAGCGCCTGGTCGGCCTTTTCGAAAAGCTCCTCGGTCGTCGAGCCGTCCCTGTTTAAGCTCGCAAGCCCTCCGCTTATTGTAAGCACGCCTTTGCCGTCCGAACCTAAAAATCGCAGGTCGGTTTTTTCAATTTCTCTGCGGAATCGCTTTGCTATGAATATTACTTCTCCGGGGTGGTCCATTGTGTACGAGCGCCTCTCGCTGCCCGTTGCCTGCTGGGGACATTTCGGGTCGTCCCAGAACACCACCGCGAACTCATCGCCGCCTATTCTACCCACTACGTCGTGCTTTCGGCAGCATCGCCTTATCAGCAGCGACGCCTGCTTGAGCACCTCGTCGCCCGCAGCGTGGCCGTAAACATCGTTATAATGTTTGAAGTCGTCTATATCGAATACCAGCACGGTTACTCGCCCGTTATCTTTCTTTGCCCGTGCAATGATTTGTTTTGCGAATTCCAGCAGATACCTTCTGTTTTTGAGGCCCGTCAAATCGTCCTCAGTCACCAGTTTTTCCAGCCGGCTTATCTTTGCCTGAAGAGCCGTATCTGAGATGACCGCTTCTTTTCCTGCCACAGCCATAAGCGGGCCGCGAGATATGACATTGTAAAGCCGTTCTGTTTGAATCGGGCAAATCAGGTAATCATCAGCCAGGCTGGTGCCGTTGCTGCCGACGAGCTTTATCGCCTCCGGTTCTTCGTACATTCGCGCAAGCAGAAGTATTTTCGCGTTTGTGTTTTCACGAAGCAGGGCGAGTCCGTCCCGCAAATTGGCCGCTGTGCCCTTCATTACCACGGCTATTACGGCAAAATGGGTCTTTCGGGCGGTCTCAATAGCGTCGTGTATGTTGCCGCAGACCTGAACCGCGGGTCTGCCCGCCGGAGCGGCGCCATGCAACACCGTGCCGGAATCGCCTATAAGCAGGATTTCGTTTGTCTCCGTATTACTCATTGCGGTTGCCGCCATTTATCACCCTTGACTCGAAAGAGCATTATAGCAGAATTGCCCGAAAAATCAAACGGCGGTTTCTGTAATAAAACGGTGTGGGCGGCCGGTTAACGAATCGCAGCGTATCGTTTACTTATTCAGCCAGCAATCTTTCCAGCACTTCATTGTTTGGGCCGGGATAGAAGTCACTGACGACTTTGCCCTGTTTGTCAATCAGCACCATTGTCGGCCATGCCTGTATCCCGTATGCCGCGGTTGTTGTGCCTTCACATGTCAGTTTGGTCCCCTCAATCTTGCATTTGCTGCCGCCATCGAGCGCAAGGGCAAACGGTATTTTCCTGCCCTCCCAGCGTTCTTTGCTCAGTTTATTAATCTCTTTTTCAAGGTCTTTTACGGAATTCATAACGTCATTATGGATTCCGATGATAACAAGCCCCTTGTCGTGGTATTTTTCATGAAGGTCAATCAGCTTCGGCATCTCGAACACGCAGGGGCCGCACCATGTCCCCCAGAAATCCAGCACAACCACCTTGCCTCGAAGCTCAGCCAGCATAATCGGCTTGCTGTTTATCCATCCTTTGATTTTTTGAAGCTCAGGGGCTTCTTTGCCTGTCAGATGCGCAATACGGTCAGCCTGCAGGTCAAAATTCTTTTCAATCTCTTTTTGCTCTGCCGCAACATTGAAATCCTCATAGTTGGGATATGTCCTTCTGCCGTTCACCCACAGCATATATTTGCCTTCAGGCAGGAAAAACTCAAAATCCCCGTTTTTGCTGAAAACTACCAAAGAGCAGGTCTGCCGGTTAATCTGGGCCACCGTTTCATTTTCCATCTGCCCAAGGTTGTTCAAATCCGTGCTTTTAATTTTGCCGTAAACCCTGCAGGCTGGAGTCAGCTTCATTTCGAGCGTTTTACCGAGGTCAATTGTGCCCACATCCAGGAAGCCGGCGAGTTTATTCTTATAACGGCCGTAAAGTACGATGCCGTTTTTTCGCTGCCAGTCATATTCGAATGTTTTTTCTTCGGGCAAAGTAACCGTTCCGTTTGCGTCGCAAATATGTTCCATTCCCTGTTGCTGTCCGTCATTCAGTGAATAACGTTGAAATATCCTTGCGTCCCCTAATGCTTCTCCGCCGAGCCCGACAACCTTTACAATAATCGGTCCGGAATTATTCGCCTGTTTTTCATCTTTCGGCTCACGGGATTCCTGCGGTATTTCCAGTTTAACGAACTTGTCAGGATTCACGAACTCGACGTGCCTGTCGTTGTATAAAACAACTGTTCCGCCGCCTTTTGACCGCAGTGTTTTGTCGAACGCGATTGGCTTGTTCTGCGGTGTTTCCCTCGTCATATTTACTCCAATATAGCTCACATTTTTTATGAGCCATTCAAGGTCAATACCTCGGAATGACTCTAATTCGTCGAGCTTTTTCGGGTATCTTCCTTCGTGGGTATCGGCGTAAATGGCAATCGCGCTTCCTAATTTGCTCAATTGCTGCATCGAGTTAATCCGTTCCTGAAATTTGCTTTCCTCCGACTGTTCTGCTCCCTTGATTGTTTCGACGCAGGGCATTAATCCCGCCAATAGAGCCAATATTGCTGTTGCTGTTATTGAGTGCGTTTTCGCTGTCATAAGTTATGTCCTCCTAAAATGCTATTACGCCGGTCTTTAATCCCTGAACAGTTTATTATCTCCCTCCAATGCCGATAAGTCAATTGAGATTGTCGTTAAAACTCAATTCCCTGTCTCGCGGCGATGCCTTGATCGAATGGGTGCTTGATATTTTTCATTTCAGTAACCAAATCAGCCATGGCCATCAGTCCCGCTGTCGCCCCTCGGCCGGTAAGTATTATCTCAACGTGCGGGTCCCTTCCCGCAATGACTTTATTCAAATCCTCAATGCTGACCAATCCTTTTGAGATGCAGTAAACAATCTCATCTAAAATCAAAACGTCAAATTCACGGTTTGAGGCCGCTTTTGTAAACCATTCAAATGCCTTGAGAATTGAGTTTTTGGTTTCTGAGATTGCCTTTGGGTCTTTGGGTGATTTTGCCATATCCCAAGGCATATCGAGTGACTCGATTCTTATGGCGGGCAATAGTGACAACGCTGCTCGTTCGCCGGTGTTTAGGCAGGGGGGCTTGAGGAATTGATAAATCAGGACTTTGTTGCCCCGGCCTGCCGCGCGCAAAGCAAGCCCCAAGGCAGCAGTCGTTTTGCCCTTGCCATCCCCCGTGTAAATCTCCACAAGTCCCTTTTCAAGCATTGCAACATCATAGCATTGATTTGGCCGCAAAAAAGCACAAAACGACACAAAATTTACCTTTAAACACGCTCTGGACGGGCAAAAACAAGTAGAAAATTTGGACGGACGATGGAAAATTTTGGAATTTTTTTGAATTTTTTGGAAAACACGAAAAAACTATGAGTCCTTATCTGCAGATTACCTAATTTAACGTGTTTAGCTGCAGAGCACAGAGATTTTTTGTGGCCTGGGCGGTAGCGTCCCTCTGCCGGTTGGCTCTCCATTACGGGAAGGGGAGCGGCTAAACAAAAATCAGTCGAATATGGATTACCACTGCTTCAGCCAGTTATCCGCAAACCGGGCAAAATCGAAGAGGTCAACGTTCCAGTCGTTGTCTATGTCACCGGCGATATTTGCGACGTCGATAGACGTCAGCATCGACGAATCTGTGAAGATGCCTGCTTCGTCTGACGCCTGCGGTATTTCTGAACGGTCAAGAAGCATAGTCGAAATCCGGTATCGGACGCCGAACTCAAGGCCGTAATCGGCAAGGTCGATTGTCTGTTCGTACTTAGCGAAACGCTGTTCGTTCTGCACCCTGTCGGAGCGGGCCCAGGCACCCTTTTGTACGGATGCGTCAATATCATTAATAACTATCTGCTCAAATGTTTCGGAGTATCCCTGTCCCTGAGTATCAGCGGCGAAGATATGGTAGTCGTGAGTCAGCTTCAGCAGAAATACACCTGCGGGCACGGGGCCTGTTTCATCTTCATTTCCGTCGAGATAAAAATCCATATCAGACAGGGCCAGACCTTCCGCGTAACCCGTGACGGCCGGGTCTGCACCTGAAACATCAAAACGGGAAAGCATCCGAAGCTGCCAAGGCCCGGAATGTCCCGTCGCCTGGGCGTTTATCTGCGAATCGTCCTGGTCGGGATATTTTCTTTCGAGAGGCAGGCAAACGAAGAAGCTGCCGCCGTTAAAGTTGGTCAGGTCAATAACAGGATTGCCGGGGTCGGATTCGAGTTCCGCGTAGAGGTAACTATCGCCGACCTGATAATAATCGTTCGATGGGTCAGGCAGCACGCCATATCTGCAGGCGCGGGCAAGACCGGATTCGGGCGTGACGCCGTTACCGATGCCCGTGCCGCCTATGTAACTGCCCGCATCGCTTCGCCAGTGGAATCTCTTGACTGAAGCGATTTGCGAACGATTGATTGTAATCCTGGCGGTATTGCCGGCTACCTGAATTGTGCCCGTCCCGCCGGTTCCGGGGCCCTGCATCGCCCCTGTGATGTCCACATAGCCGCCCGAAAACCAAGGGTTTTGGCTAATTACGACTCGGACATTGAATTCGCCGCCCACTCCGCCTGCGTCCTGACCGGTGTTCGGATTATTGTCGGCATCGACAAACCAAATGTAGGTAATGGTATCATTGTAGTCGGGCAGCGATGAGGCGGCGGGGATATTGCCTCGCATCTCCATAACGAACGTCAGATTCGCGTCATCTCTTTCGACGCTTGCCGATAAAACATCGAGATAGTCGTCGATCGCCATGTTGCACGGGTCTGTAATCTGGCCGATAATTTGGCCCGCGACGACGGATTGCAAGCCGGCGAAAAATACGGCTATGATTAACACAGATACGATGCTTTTCATTTTCCTGCCTCCTAAAACATTTTTTAAAACAATGCTGTTACGACGCGGGAAATGGTATATTATAAAGCTGGTTTTGTCAAGCCCTAACCTCTTAACGGCAGTTCAAAATCCGCAGCTAAAAAACTTAGCCACCGAGAGCACAGATTAGCAAATTGCCGATTTCCGAATGTCGATTGACGATTTTTTACCACAAAGAACTTTTCTTAGACTCAGGGGCAGGCAAATTCTAATTACAAAAGCACTAAAGAATCAAACGAAGAAGCGGCTTAGGGCTTGCCAGGACGGGAAGGCAAGAATGCAGTATTCCTAAGAGATAGAATTTTGTTGCGGAAAACGCGAATTTAACCGTCAACATTTGGGGATTGGGGACGCCTTTAATAATAGCGGCTTAGCTTGAAAGGTGATACTCTGCGCGAAAACCGGCTGGGGCGTTAGTTGCTTCCTTTTCCCCCTCTCTCTGCGTCCCAGCCGAGATATTTATAAGTTAATCGCATTTTTTAGCCACAGATCACACTGTTTTTCCGAAGCGGGCTCGTCACTTTGCGAGAAATATGAGCCCTTCGACAAGCTCGGTGAAGGCCGTGCAACCTAAACGGGGCCAAGCTTGTGGTTTGGGCCGAGGGTGTAGAGGCGTTTTTTGGGTTTGGTGTTGATATGTGAGCAGACAATCTGGCCGAAAAAGGTGATGT
>JBFZBL010000162.1:0-6984 GCA_041308485.1 Phycisphaerae bacterium
TCATATCCCTCGCCTGGGACGCTTAAAAAAGATGCCAACGACTCCAATAACAGCGCACCTTATTACTATGTGTATAAAGCATACGCAAAATGGTGGGCGGATAGTCTGGCGGCGTACGAAAGCAACAGCATCCACACTGATTATATGGGCATACAAAATGAGGCGGACTGGGAAACAGACTATGAGTCCTGCAAATTTCTGCCGACAGAAACCTCATCCTATGCCGGCTATGGCAAGGCATACGAGGCAGTTTATCAGAAGCTTAATTCCGTAATGGGACCGAATATGCCGAAGATGCTCGCCCCGGAAACAGTAGGCTTCGGCGGTGCTGGGGCATATATTAATGCGCTCATAGATGTCAATCATGTTTATGGCTTTGCACACCACCTTTATGGCGACGGCGACTACGATTACCCCGATTCTTTTATCCCGGGGATGCAGAATTTTGCCTCCCTGTATGGCTACAAGCCCCTGCTGCAAACAGAGTATGCAGACTTATCGGGTTCTGTTAGCGACTTTAATTCGGCGATGAACATGGCACTTCATATTCACAACAGTCTCGTTTATGAAGGCGTATGCTCATACTTCTATTGGGATTTGTTCTGGGGTGTAGATGGAGGCCTTGTGACGCTCCCCACTTATGGCGGTTCCAGTTATACAATCAATCCCACTTATTACATTTTTAAGCATTACTCCAAATTTACCGACCCGGGCTGGCATCGCAGCGAAGCATATACTGATTCAACAGGTCTGCGCATCTCGGCTTTCAAAAGCCACGATGACAGCAATATGGCGATTGTAATCATCAACACGACAGATATCTGCGACATCAATCTTACGCTCTCGCTTGGAAATACATCGCCGACAAGTTCAGAGATATACCGCAGTGTTTCCGGCTCGTACTGGTCGTATGTCGGTTCCTTCAATCCGTCGAATCCGCTGCTATTGCCCAGGAAGTCGATTACAACAATTCATTTGACCGGTCTTCCAAATTACTCAACGTGTGCAGATGTAATTGCCGGCAATCATCGATTATACTCTGATATAAACATGGATTGTTATATCGATATTGAAGACCTCGGCGAGTTTACCTTGCGCTGGCTGAGAAATGATTGCAGCGGAAACAATAATTACTGCAATTTTGCCGACATTGACTTTTCCGGCGATGTTGATTTCATTGATTTGAGCTGGTTTGGGTCACAATGGCTTACCTGTAATGACCCGCAGGCCCCCGAATGTCCGCATAATTGGTAGAAGCTCTGTCTAACTTTGCATAACGGGCTTGTCGGCATTTAGTGACAGCAAGACACCCGAATTTATCGAAACCGTGAGTATTCTTGACACATCCATTGAGGAGGCTTATTATCTACGCGGAAATACCCTTTTGGAGTGATACAAATGGCTAAGCTTAAATCATGGGAACATCGGCTGAGCGGCTCACCTGATAAACTTATGGTGGATTTTGTTGAGTCGTTGAGCATGGACAAACGGCTCTACAAATACGATATCGCCGGCTCAATAGCGCATGCGCAAATGCTGGCGAAACGCAAGCTAATTACCAAGAGCGAATTTGCGAAGATAAAGCGCGGTCTCGAACGAATCGGGCGGGAAATTGCCGAGGGAAAATTCAAATTCGACAAGACATACGAAGATATTCATATGGCGATTGAAAACGCCCTTGTCAAAAAAATAGGTAATGCTGCCAAAAAGCTGCACACTGGCCGCAGCCGAAACGACCAGGTCGCGACTGATTTGCGCCTCTGGCTGCGCGACGAGATTGATATTGTTCAGGCCAAAATCACCGGCCTGCAAAAATCGCTTGTCGCCAAGGCGGCCAAATATGCTGATGACGTGATGCCCGCGTATACCCATCTCCAGCGGGCACAGCCCATTGTAATCGCATCCTATCTGCTGAATTTCGTCGAGCAGTTACAGCGGGATTTTATCCGTCTGGGCAATTGCCAGCAGTTAGTCAATATTTCGCCTCTCGGCGCCGGGGCTATTGCCGGCTCGACTTTGCCTTTGGACCGAAAGGCAGTCGCCAAACAACTGGGTTTCTATGATATGGCTTACAGCTCAATTGATGCCGTCGGCGACCGGGACTTCTGCGCGGAATTCATTTTTGATTGTGCGCTTATATCGGCACATCTTTCGCGTTTGAGCGAGGACATGATAATCTTCTGTTCGAATGAATTCGGTTTTGTTCATATAGCCGACAGTTTCTGCACATCTTCGAGTATGATGCCGCAGAAGCGAAACGCCGATGCCCTTGAGCTTGTTCGAGGCAAATCCGGCCGGACATACGGCGCCCTGATTGGGATGCTGACTCTCCTGAAAGCGCAGCCCACCGGCTACAACCGTGATTTGCAGGAAGACAAAACTCATGTCTTCTCTGCGGCTGATACAGTCGGCCAGTGTCTTGATATGGCCTCGGCCGTCGTCGCGCACACAACATTTGACACCAAACATATCGCTTCAGGCCTTGATGCAGGCTTTTTGGACGCGACCTCGCTTGCCGAGTATCTTGTTCGCAAAGGTATTCCATTCCGTCAGGCGCACGGCATCGTCGGCTCATTGGTAGCACACTGTGAAAAGCTGGGGATTAACATCGCTGACCTGAAACTCGCCGAGTTAAAAAAATTCTCTCCGGAAATAAAGGCCGACGTTTATAAATCGCTCGGCCCCGCCAATGTTGTCGCAAAATACGTTACGATTGGCTCAGCAGGTCCGAAACAGGCCAAAGAGCAAGTCGCCTATTGGCAAAAACAATTGTCCAAGCGATGAGTAACGGCGAAGACATCATTACTGATTGGTTTGCCCGGCAGCGAAATCTGTCCGCACGCGATTTCCCCATTGGTATCGGCGACGATATGGCGGAGGTTCGCCTCGCAGATGGCGTTTCGGTTCTAATCACGACCGATATGCTCCTCGATGGTGTTCACTTCGACTTGAAGACCGCGACCCTTAAACAGGTTGGTTACAAGGCAATGGCGGCGAGTTTGAGCGACTGTGCAGCGATGGCGACGATTCCCGTTGCAGCCGTAGTTAGCGTTGGTTTACCAACTGGTTTAGGCCAGGCCCAGCTTAAAGAGCTTCACTCAGGCATTGTCGAGGCTTCCGATAAATTCAACTGCCCGCTCATTGGCGGCGACATCACTAAATGGGCTGATGCGAGTAAATTCGCAATCAACGTTGCGATGCTGTCAAGGCCGGGGGGTAATCCGCCTGTTCGCAGAAACGGGGCAAAGGTCGGCGATGCAATCTGCGTTACCGGCTCATTAGGCGGGGCTTTACTTGGTAAGCACCTGAGTTTTGCGCCTCGCATTAAAGAGGCACTCAAAATCACGTCATTAGTCAAGCTTAATTCGATGATGGATTTAAGTGACGGGCTTTCGAGCGACCTGAATCGGATTTGCACACAAAGTAAAGTCGGCGCGATTATCGACGCAAATTCAATACCGATTTCGCCAGATGCTGAAAAATCTTCGGATCCGTTATCTTCCGCAATCAATGACGGCGAGGATTTTGAATTGCTTTTTACGCTGGCTGAAGATAATTGCGTTAAGTTGCTGATACAGTGGAATGATTCTGTGCCTATTACCAGAATCGGGACAATTACCGACTCCGGCAAGATGCAGATAAAGATGCCCGACGGCCAAGTCACAGATTTGAAACCTTCAGGCTATGACCACCTGAAGTGATTTATTATTTTCTATTTTCGATTTTCTATTTATGAGTTATGAAGTTGCTACAAATTCCGCGAATGAGACTATAGAGTTTGGCCGGAAGTTCGGCTCGCAGTTGAAGGGCGGGGAGGTGATTGCACTCGTCGGCCCGCTGGGGGCGGGCAAGACACATCTCATAAAAGGAATCGTCGCAGGACTCGGCGCAGAAGACGCAGCCAATGAAGTGACCAGCCCGACATTCGTTTTAGTTAATGAATATTCCGGGCGTCTTGAGGTTTATCATCTCGATGCTTATCGCCTTGATTCGATTGCCCAGTTCGAGCAAATAGGTTTTGATGATTATTGTCATCTAGGCTCGGTTGTTCTCATCGAATGGGCTGACAAAATCGAGAAGGCCCTGGCGGGTATTAATTATATCAAAATAGAATTGTCTCATCTTGGCCAGACCGCCAGAACAGTCCACATCGTCAACGCCCCCGACTACATACATTTCTAAGATAGCTAATATGGGCGAAGCGATATTTTAGGCCCTTGTCATAAAAATAATTGCATTTAGTCCTATATTACACCCACCTGAATTTGGCACTTCGGATTAAATCGCGTATACTTTAGATGAACACCGGCTACATCAATATCAAACAGGGGGATGCAGCCATTATAACAGGGGACCGGCTGGGGGGCCGTAACAGGAGGGACCGACCCATTCGCCAATACAATGGCGGATAAGCTTTGTGTTCGAGGCGGGTCTATTGGGAGGTAAGCCGTTTTACACTCACGGCTTATGGGGTGAATTGTAATGACTAAAGCGAGAATCGGTTTTGCAATGATTCAGGTTTCTTTGGTGGGAGCAATTTGCAGCGTTGGCGCGGGTATTCTTTCTCCGGATTTCAGCGCACGCGGCACAGGAGTTGAAGAGGCCCGTTTCCTGGCCGACCTTCAAACGGTTCGTTGTCAGCTCGAACTCTATAAAATTCAGCACAACGAGCAGCTCCCGCCCACTGAGACCTATGCAAGTTTCACAGAGGCCCTGACAACAAAGGGCGCGGATAATCGCGGGCCTTATCTGTCATCGATGCCTGTGAATCCGTTTAACGGCAGCAGTGCGGTCCGGTTTGAAAATGGCCGAAGCACAGCCGGTTCCGGTAAAGCGGGGTGGGTCATCAATCTGGCTACCGGCGCTATAAAGGCCGATGATTCCGCCGCACACGCGGCTTTATAAAAAATATAATTACACTCGTTAACCCGCCACCCATCCTATTTTGAATGACGGGAAAATGAACTCGCTGAATAACAATCCTTCAGCGAGTCATTCTTTTTTATGGCCTGAGTTTCTTTTATGTCCGGTTCCTGATCTCTTTGCATTGTGCTTCCATCGTCCTATAAAAAACGCCGTCGGTGTTTATTATCGGCCCTTGCCTGTTTCCTAACACGCAAGGCGATTCTGCGGTTGCGGTTTATCGGTTTGCGGGATGCGGTTTAACCTGCCCAACCTTATTTTATGCCGGATTTCCTTATATTTACGCAAGTTAAGGACTGTCCCCGACAGGCCGAAGAATCTCCAGATAAATTAAACGCTGACTGTCTATACATAGAAAGGGCCAAAGAATGGCATCGAGAAAAGTTTTGGTTGTCGATGACGAAGTTCATATTGTTCACGTCGTCGCGATAAAACTCCGCAACAATGGCTATGAACCGATAACCGCCGGCAACGGGCAGGAGGCATACGACCTGGCCTGCCGGGAAAACCCGGACATCATTATCGCTGATTATATGATGCCCGTGATGAGCGGCCTCGAATTTCTCGAAAAGCTCCGCGAAAATGAAGCCACGAAGAATATTCCTTTTATTCTGCTGACGGCCAGGAATTTTGCGATAGACGATGTCAACAAGCAACGGCTGAATGTCTCCCAGTGCATAACCAAGCCGTTCAGTCCCAAAGAGCTGCTGCGAGACATAGAAGACATCCTCTACCAGAAGGAGTTAGCAAATCAAACGTGATGATTGACGCGGGGGAGACAGTTTCGGGATTGCCGCGTTTGGCATTCACCCGACCCGACCCCATGCACGGAGCAGTTTATGCCCGACACATTGACAGCAGGTTTTACAGCATCTGAAATGCGTGAGCTGAAGGATTTTGGAGCCCGGCTGGCGTCGCTCGGCGTCAATTTCGCCGTCTGCGATTTCGAAGGCCGGCCTCTGCTGCTCTGCAAGACGGGCGGTTTCGAAACCGACCCCGCGCGATTAGCCAAAATTGTCCGCAGTTGTCTTAAAAATCTCCCGTCTAAAAAAGGGGGACCACAGGATGATTCTTCGCCTTCGTCGGCCAGCAGGTATCTGTCCGCTGTTCTTGTCCCTCTGACGGACACTAAAAAACAGACCGGCTTTGCCGCGGTCATAGACCTCGGCGGAACACCCGATATGAACAACCAGCAGCAGGCGCACATTCTTTCGGAGATGCTGTGCCTGTTTACAGAAAAATTTATATCCCAGCGAAAATCCACGGAGCAGATGGATATGATAAGCTCCGAACTGGCGCAGACATACGAAGAGCTGGTCCTGCTCTACAAAATAAGCACCAATATGGAAATTGTCGAACCAGACGCAAACTTTCTCCAGATGGCCTGTGACAGCCTTACCGAAATAGTCAGTGTCGAAGGCATCGCCATCCTCCAGGAAAAAACCGTCGATGACAAGTCCCGTTTTGTCCTTATCGCCGGGGCAGGCGTCATCGATATCGACGACCGTACAACTTTGCTTCTCTACAGCCGGCTCCAGCAGGAAATGAACAAAGGCAAAGAGGTGCTCCTCGACAGCGAAGTGGATGCACCATTCAGATACGAATGGCCCAAAAACATCCGGAACATCATCGTTGTCCCTATGTCAGGCAGAAACACAACCCATTCCTCGCAGCAAACAGGTACGCGGCAGCCCGGCGCGAACTCCATTATCGGCATGCTCGTTGCCGTTAACCGCCTGGATAAACCAGATTTCGACTCCACCGACGCCAAGCTGTTCACCTCTGTCGCCAGCGAATGCGCCGTCTTCGTCGAGAACAACCGTCTTTTCAGCGACCTCAAGGAATTATTCATCGGCTCGCTGAAGGCATTGACCAGAAGCATCGACGCCAAAGACCGCTACACGCGAGGTCATTCCGAAAGAGTCGCCTTCGTCTCCAAGTGGATTGCCGAACAGCTTGCCGAAGACGAAAACCTCGACAATGAACAAATCCATAAAATTTATCTTGCCGGTCTTCTCCACGACATCGGCAAAATCGGTATAGACGAAAAATTACTCTGCA
>JBFZBL010000163.1:0-11612 GCA_041308485.1 Phycisphaerae bacterium
AGGTTGTCTGGCCAACGATGGTTGAGATTGAACGGTTGCTCCGGGCCGATAAGATAACGCCCGCACAGGAACACCTGGCCACAAGAATCAACCGCTCAATAGTTGACCAGCTTCAAAACAAGCTGCCGCGAAGAGCCGCCAGAAACAAGAAAATCGCGGTTTGCTGCGCACCAGATGAGCTGCAGGAGCTTGGCGGCCAGATTATCGCCGACCTCTTCGAGAGCGACGGCTGGGACGTGCGTTTCCTCGGCGGCGGCCTTACCAACGACGATATCCTCACCTTCATTCACGAATACTCCCCGGATATACTGCTTGCTTACGGAACAACTCCAAGACAGGCGCCTTCCATTCGCCAGCTTATCGACCGCATAAAAGAAGTCCACGCAAATCCGGATATGCAGATTATGGTTTCAGGCGGCCTCTTTAACCGCGCCGAGGGATTATGGCAGGAAATCGGTGCCGATTCCTTCGCCGCTACCGCTGAACAGGCGCTTGAAATCGCCACCGGCGCGACGCCTATCGAACAGATATCGCGGACCATAAACCGCCGGAAAAGAAAACGGATGGACACTCCCGCCGAGACGGAACAGCCGGACGCAAAAATAGTTGCCTGATGAATTAGCCGAAACGGGCCAAAGTTACAATACTATCGCGTATCTTTCTGGAGCTTGTATTCGACCGAGTCAACCAGCGCCTGCCACGACGCCTCGATGATGTTCTCCGATACGCCGACTGTGCCCCATATATCTTTCTTGTCTCGCGATTCGATAATTACGCGGACGCGGGCGGCCGTGCCTTCCCTTGCGTTAACAACTCGCACCTTGTAATCAACAAGGTGCATAGTCCTGATGGCCGGGTAGAAGTTCTCTAATGATTTTCGCAGGGCCGCGTCAAGCGCATTAACAGGGCCGTCGCCCTCGCCTACCACGTGCTCAATATGGTCGCCGATTTTCAGCTTGACCGCCGCCTCCGTTATAAGCTCGCCGGTGCTGGTTTTCTCGACTTTAGTGCTGTATCTGATGAGTTCGAAAGCCGGTTTATATGTACCCATAATCTTTCGCACGAGCAAATCGAAGCTGGCGTCAGCCGCCTCGAATTGATAACCCTCGTTTTCGAGGTCCTGCACGCGTTCGAGGATTTTCCTTGCCAGTTTTTTGTCTTCGGTAATTTTCGCCTTTTCCAGTTCCGCGAGGATGTTGGATTTGCCGCTAAGCTCGCTGATAAGGAATCGCCGTTCATTGCCGACAAGCTTGGGGTCAATGTGTTCGTATGTGCGTTTGTTTTTTCGCAGGGCGTCAACGTGAAGTCCCGCTTTATGAGCGAATGCGCTTTCTCCGACGTACGGCATATTCGCTACCGGGTTCACGTTGCAAATCTCGAAGACAAAGCGGGATACTTCGGTAAGCGTTCTGATTTTTTCCGGGGTCAGGACATTGAATTTCATCTTGAAGGCCAGGTTCGGGATAACAGTGCACAGGTTCGCGTTGCCGCAGCGTTCGCCTAAGCCGTTGATTGTCCCCTGCACCTGTCTTGCGCCGGCGTGGACCGCCGCTAATGATCCGGCGATTGCGCAGTCGCAGTCATTGTGGGTATGGATGCCGATAGTAAGCGGCTTTAACTGGCCGCATACGGCTTTGGTAATATCAAAAATATCGTTCGGCAGTGTGCCGCCGTTGGTATCGCAAAGCGCTACTGCGTCAACGCCCGCCTCGGCGACTGCCCGCAGCACTTTTATCGCGTACTCGGGATTTTCCTTGTAGCCGTCGAAAAAATGCTCCGCGTCGAAGATTGTCTCAAGGCCGTGTTTTTTCAGGAATTTCACGGAGTCGGCGCACAAGGCGATATTCTCGTCCAGTGAACAGCCCAGAACGCTGGTAACGTGCAGGTCCCACGTCTTGCCGACCAGGGTCGCGGTAGGGGCCTTGCAGGCGAGTATCGCGTTAAGGGAAACGTCATCTTCCGCTTTTGAATCGATTCTGCGCGTGCTGCCGAAGGCGGCGATTTTACAGTTGGCCAGCCCCAATTTTGCGGTCTCCGCGAAAAACTGCGCATCTTTGGGCCCCGATGCTGGATAACCGCCCTCGACGTAGTCGGCGCCAAGTTCATCAAGGCACCTGGCTATTGCGAGTTTGTCTTCGAGGGAAAAGCTGATGCCCTCGGTCTGCATACCGTCTCGCAGGGTTGTATCGTAAATTTTTATCCTTTCCATAATGGCTTCATTTTAGCCCCCTCCTGCTGATATGTAAAGGGTGATGAGCGGGTGATTTGCGGCGGGGCGCCCCGGTAAAATTTGTACAGACCGCCCCAAAATATCCGTTTGGCTGTTGCATTACTATTAGCGAATTGTTATTATTCGCCCTTCGGGTTGTTTGCGTAATTTAACCTGTTTGGTGGTATTACAAATGATTTTATCGCAGATTTTAAAGCCGAGTTTCATCAAAGTGCCCCTTGAGGGCAAAGATAAACGCTCCATTATAATCGAGCTTGTCAATCTGCTTGATGCCGGCAAATTGCTGCTGGACAAAGATGTTGCCCTGCAGGCGGTCCTCACACGTGAGCAGGTCAGAAGCACAGGCATCGGTTCGGGCATAGCTATTCCGCACGGCAAATGCACTGCTGTAAGGGAACTGGTAATGGGGTTGGGAATTGCCGCCCAGCCCATTGAGTTTGACAGTGTTGACGGAAAGCCGGTGAATATTGTCATTCTGCTGCTGTCGCCGCTTGACCAGACCGGCCCGCATATTCAGGCTCTTGCCAGGATAAGCCGGCTGATGCTCGACGAATCGTTCAGGAATAAACTCCAGAAGGCCGCTTCCGCCAGTCAGGTTTGCGAACTCTTCGCCGCCAAGGAGAACGAGTAAATCTATCCTTCCACTTGTTCTGCGTGTGATTCCCACAGAACCAGCCCAATCTCGTGTGGGGCGGCCATATCCTTGTGTTTCGGCACAATTCGAACCGCTATGCCTCTGCGCCCCGAAGCGTGGCAGGGGGTCAATCCGCAGAATAGATGCTCGTTGTCCGTGCCCGTGGATTTTTTGTAATCCATTTTGATTACCTCCCCTTCGGTGATATTGCCGCGGGAGTCGAGCGGGCCGTGGTAAAGCTCTACTGAAACGTCATCCGGTTTCAATCTGCCGAGTTTGACTATGGCGTTGACTTTAAGATTCGAGCCGACTTTGAGCTGCGGGTTTCGGGCATCAAGCTCGTTTGCGCCTTCGCTATTGCCCATTTCCACCTTTACATCTTTAATGGCCAGTTCCGACCATGCGCCATGCGTGTTCGCCTTCCACGCGGCAAGGGACTTTGCTCTTTTCATATTGTCGCTGGTCAGGTAATCCCATCTTACCTGCGCGGGCAGATAGCATCTCTGCGTATAGTCATTTACCATTCTTGATGTGCTGAACTGAGGCGTAAGCCGCCTCATTGATTTTCTGGCCCTGTGTATCCACGCCTTGGGAAGATTGTCGGCCGAACGGGTGTAGTACAGCGGGACGACTTCATTTTCGAATAGGTTATACATCGCCTGTGCCTCGACCATGTCCTGATAGCCGGCGTCGTCGTATGTCTCGCCCGAACCGATTGCCCAGCCGTTGTCCGGTTTGTAGCCCTCGCACCACCACCCGTCAAGCGTGCTCATATTCAGCGCGCCGTTTATCGCCGCCTTCATACCGCTGGTCCCGCTTGCCTCCAGGGGTCTTCGCGGGTTATTGAGCCACACGTCCACGCCCTGCACCAGCATCTTGGCGACGTTGATATCGTAATCTTCGAGGAACACTATCCGGCGCCTTACATCGAACTGAGCCGAAAAATGCACAATATCCCGGATCAGCTCCTTGCCTTCATTGTCTCTCGGGTGCGCCTTGCCCGCGAAGATAAACTGCACGGGCCTTTTGGCGTCACTGAGCATTTTTGCCAGCCGGGCCGGGTCTTTGAATAAAAGGGTCGCTCTTTTGTAAGTCGCGAAACGTCTCGCGAAACCTATTGTCAGCGCCTCCGGGTCAAGAACCTCTTCCGCCCGGTTAAGCTCACTGTGATATGTTCCTCTTCTTTCCATCTGCGCCTTCAGACGCCTGCGGGTGAATGCTATCAGTCGTTCCTTGCACCGCTGGTGGCATCTCCAGAACTCCTCGTCGGATATCTGGTCGATATTGTTCCATATAGGCGAGTCGGCTTTTTCTTCCGCCCAGTTGTGGCCGAGATACCGTTCATACAGCCGGCCGATTTCCTCCGACACCCAGCTTTTCGTATGTACGCCGTTGGTGATTGACGATATAGGGACCTCGCTGGTGGGAACTCGTCTCCACAGGCACGACCACATTTCCCGCGATACCTGCCCGTGCAACTCGCTGACGCCGTTTGAATGACTGCTGACCCGTATTGCCAGCACCGGCATCTTGAATGACTCGCCTTCATCATCAGGCAGTATTCTGCCCAGCGAAACCAGCCGCTTCGGGTCTATTCCGAGGGTTGGTGCGTAATCACCGAAGTATTTGTGCATCAACTCCGTGCTGAATTCGTCGACGCCCGCGCGGACCGGTGTGTGGACTGTAAAAATAGTGCCCGCCTTTACCGCCTCGAACGCCTCGTCAAAGGATATTTTCGACTCTTTCATGATATGCCGCATCCGCTCAAGCGCGGAAAAAGCGGTGTGTCCTTCATTAAGATGGCATATCGTCGGCTTGATGTCCATAGCACGCAGCGCCCTCATACCGCCGATGCCGAGCATGATCTCCTGCCGAATCCTCATCTCCGTGTCGCCCCCGTAAACCGTTGTCGTAATCATCCGGTCGGTCGCGGAATTTTCCGGCAGATTTGTGTCCAGCATATACAGCTGGGAGCGTCCCACCGAGCAGCACCATATCTGGGCGAAGACCTCTCTTCCCGGATACTCAACGCTGATAAGCAGCGGCTGTCCGTTGTCGCCGCGAACCAGTTCGAGCGGCATATTGTAAAAATCGTTCTCGACGTAAACTTCCTGCTGCCAGCCGTCGACATTCAGGTACTGGCGGAAATAACCCTTTTGATACATCAGGCCTATGCCGACTAACGGAACACCGAGGTCGGATGCGCTCTTGATGTGGTCGCCCGCAAGTATCCCGAGGCCGCCGGCGTAAATAGGCAGGCATTCGTGAATCCCGAACTCCGCGCTGAAGTACGCCAGCGTCATTTTGGTTGATTTTGGACAAACGCTTTGAAACCACGTCGGTCCATCGATATATGATTGAAGTTTATCGCGCCCTTTTTTCAATTCGGCGAGAAATCCCTGGTTTTCCGCAAGCGTGTTGAGCCGTTCCTGGGAAACGTTGCCCAGAAGCTTGACCGGGTTGTGTCCGCAGCTTGTCCATAACGCAGGGTCAATCCGCGAAAACAAATCAATCAAGTCGGGATTCCACGACCAGAACAGGTTGACTGCGAGCGCCTGAAGGTCATTCAAAACTTCCGGCAAGGCCGGCAGGACTGTATAGTTGCGAATCTTAAGCATTTTCACCTCTTCAGCGATGTAACTCTTTTTATTTCAAGCACTAAAGGGAACGAATACACACGGTTTCACCCTGCGTATAAATCGTCAAATTAACGCCTCGGCTTAACGCTAAAAACCATCGAAAAGCTGTGCCTCTACAACTTATACGCCTTCGATTTGATATCGCTGCCGATTTTATGGGGAATAAAAAAAGGCCTGTCTTTACAGGCCTTTCCTACTTATGGCAGTGCCTTCTCCACAGATGCCGTAAGAAAGCAAATTGTGAAAAATCCTTTAATCCAAGTGGGAAACCGTTGCTTGTGTCCGAAAGTCCCGATTTTTTAGGCGTTTCCGGGCACCAAGACCTGATTTCCCAAAGTTATCGGGTATAGATTTTCTCAACTCTAGCTTTCCATACTAACACCGCAGGGAAACCTGCCGCTATTCTTTATACGATTTTTGAAAGAAAAAAGCAAGCAAAATCGCTCGTAATTAACTTGTCATGTCCCCTTTTTTTCGGACTTTGTAACTTTTGCCTTCTGTAGTCCGTTCTCTGTCTTTTGGTCTACTGCGCCTATTCGACTTTCGCCTTAGTTTTTCTCCACAGGAATTTCCGCTCGTCGCTAAATCCTTTGATATGCGGGTGTTGAGGCGCTACTATTATGAGCGATTTATTTTGAGCGAGGCTGAAAGAGGGGGTTAGTCCGATAAAATTTTCAGAAAAGATATCTGAAATTGCTCACTTTTTCGCGGCTACGCTGTTCGCAATTCTGCGCCGAGGGATTCGGTCAGCGACTTAAGAATATCTGCTTGGAAGCCGTCAACTGTTTCGTGAGTCAGTGTGCCTTGCTCGTCGCGGAACCATAGCGAGAGCGTTACGCTCTTTTTGCCCTGGGGGATGTTTTTGCCGCGGAAGATATCGACAAACTGCAATTCCTCTAACTCGGCAGGGGCCTTCTTATTTACAGCGGCTTCAATTTCCGCCCAAACGGCGTCTTCGTTTACGATTAGTGACAGGTCGCGTTTTATAGCGGGGAATTTGGGTAATGGCTTAACTTTTACTACGCCGGCACGAAGCATAAGTAATTCATCGAGGTCTAACTCCGCTCCGCAAATCGTTGTGTGTTTGAAATCGAATTTTTCCAGGACTTGCTGCGATGCCATACCGATAACGCCGACCTGTTTGTTATTAGCCTGTGGTGAGCTTGGTCGAACCACGACGACTTTTACGCCTGCCTGCGCCCAGTTAATCTCTGTTGGCTCAAATTTGACGGCCGCATCCGCCGCTATGATTTTCAGAAGTCCATCGACAACGCCATTGATGTCCCTGAGGTCACAGTCGCCCGTAATTGTCAGACGAGTTTTTTCAGTAGGTAACTTTCCGGGCTGTGCGGGTATATACGTGTCTGCCATCTCAAACAGCCGGCAGGGGGTGTTGCCAACGTTATGATTTGTCTTTATCACGCCGAACAGCGAAGGCAGCACGCTTTGCCGAAGCAGGTTAGCTCCGGTTCTTGTAACGTCTTTGACGGCCAAATGCCGTTTATCTTCGTTCTGTGCGAAAAGCTCCGCGTCCCGCTTATCGATGAAACTGTTTGTTACCGTTTCGTAAAACCCGCACCCGGTAAGGTATGTCCCTATCGCGTCGATTGTTTTCTTGCGGGTATCGGTCGGCGAGACCTCAATCGTTATCTTGTTTTGGGCCGGTATTTTGTCGTAACCATATACGCGGGCGATTTCCTCGATTAAATCCGCCTCGCGGTAAACATCGCTTCGCCAGCTCGGCACTGAGCAGGTTATCTGCTCGCCCCGTGAGATAACGTCTTTGCCTATCTCACGGGGTGAGCCGTTTTGCTTCGGCTCAAAACCTAAATTCGACAATATCTGTACTACCGTATTGTTCGGCACGTCTATACCGAGCACCTTTTTAAGACGAGACAGCCGCAGTGTCGCCTGTTTTGGCTTCGGCTTCGTCGGGTACGCGTCAACTACCCCTTTAGCCGCCTTGCCGCCCGAAATCTGAATCATCAGTTGAGCGGTTCGCCTCGATGCCCAGTTGATATTTTCGATATCCACGATTCTGCTGAACCGAAATGACGCCTCTGAAGGCAGCGACAAATTGCGTGATGTTGTCCGCACGCTCAACGGCGAGAAAAACGCGTCTTCGAGCAGTACCGTTGTCGTCAAGTCATTTACTTCCGTGTCCAATCCGCCCATAACGCCCGCCACTGCCACCGGATAAGTCGCGTCTGCGATTACAAGCATATCGGGGGTCAATTCACATTTTGAGCCGTCGATGCTGATGATTTGCTCGCCGGGTTTTGCCTTGCGAACTATGATTTTGCCGCCGAATAATTTTTTGTAATCAAATGCGTGCGGCGGCTGGCCCGTCTCCATCATCGCGTAGTTCGTCGCATCTACGACGTTATTGACGCTCCGCATCCCGATTGCTTCGAGGCGTTTGCGCATCCAGTCAGGCGTCGGCGCAACTTTGACTCCCTCGATAATCCGAGCCGTATAACGCTGGCACAACTGCGGCTCAAGAATCTCAACTGTCGCGAATTCTGATGCGGGCTTTGAGGACTCCTCCAGCTCTACTTTAGGCATTTTCAATTCCTTGCCCGTTGCTGCGGCAAGCTCACGTGCGACCCCAATATAACCAAGACAGTCGCCCCGGTTGCTCGTTACCTCTACGTCAATTACCGCGTCATTATCGAGCTGCTCGATACCTTCATATGGGAACCCGCGATTGCTTAGAATCTCCGCGACTTCCTGCGCGGATAGCTCGATATCAACATAATCTTTAAGCCAGCTTAATAGAACTTTCATAAGGCAAATAAGGTAACTTTTGACGGCACCGGTGTCAATGAAATTGAATGGCTTTCCCTAAACGAAGAAATACTGATTCTCTCCTCCCTCAGTCTTCTGTCTTCCGTCTTTTATTCCTTCTGTGGTATGCAAACGCAATCTTCGGCCGGCTCACCGCAGCCGCTGCAAACCCCATCTTCTATCGGTGCCCCGCATATATCGCAGGGCGAACATCCGCAGGTCTGGCACATATCACACGTCCTCCTTATTTTTATTGTCTGACGTTTACGAGCTTGCGAATCCCGTAGTTCGTCGCGAGAATTGCGTCCGCCTGCGGTAGTTGCTGGCGGGGGATAACCACCGTCGGATTATCCAGCTCAAATTCCACAACGTCGTATTTTGCGTCCGGATTCAGCTTCTGGGCCTTTACAATATCGCTTATTCTGCTGATGGGCATGCCGTTAAATTTGCTTACAACAAGCTGCGACAGGTCGGTATAGCCGAGATTTATCTGGGCGGGCAAACAATAACTGAGTATGACAATTTCCCTGCGCTGGGCAGTCGGCTTAAACGCCATGTCCCGCAGATAATGAAGCAGGTGCGGCGTAACCTTCCCGTCCCAGTCCTTGCCCCAGCTGGTTAAATACGACCGTGTCAGTTTCTGAAACACGAATCCGCCCGTAACCACATATTCCGGCTGCTCGCCGTATTCATAGAAGGGGACAAGCATCTCGCCGACGCTGATATTTTTTGCCTGCACGTGCAGCTGCTGTTTGCCCCCGTCGCGCCATATATCAAAAACAATATCGTCCCCGATTTTGTGACTGGCGATTAAATGATAAAACGAAATACGGTCGTATGCCGTGTACAGGAATTTCCCGTATGCGTCAATCTCTTTGCCGTCGATTGTGAGGATTACGTCACCGGCTTTTAATAAATCGTATCCTGTCCCGATATTGTATACGTTTGTAACCTGCACGCCGTTTTTCATTGTCGCCGGCATCTTGAGATACTTCCGCATTGCCGGGTCCAGCAGTGCTTCGACCGCGAAACCGACCGCCGGCACGCCGGGATAGTTGCCGTCCCTGTCTCTGGCAAGAAAGCTGTTGATTATCGCCGCCGGTATAAGCCCCGTCTCGGTGGCGTCTTTGCTCCAGCAGGAAATCCCGACCGGCGTCGAGCCGTCGCAGTAAACCTGTCCGGTTGATGTGTCCTGCGATGTGTTCGTGACTATCAGATTCAAAAAATACGCGTATGAAACAGTCGAGCGCATCATGTCCGCGCGGTCCATATAACCCTGTCCCGTGGTCATCTCGCCGCTTGCGTTGAGCCAGTAATAATTCAGCTTTGCTCCGCGTTGAAACTTGTCTTCGAACTTTATCGATTTGAGCGGCTTTTTCATCGCGCTGGCGTCAAGCTCCAGCAGCGCAAGGTCAATCTCGTAATCGATTGTTTTTATTTTTGCCGGTATGTATTCGTTCTGCCCCGACACCTTCGCCTTGATTAGTTTCGCGTCCGTCAGGTTCCACGCGGGCGTTATCACCTGGTATGCCCCCGTCGCGCAGCCAACACCGCTTTTTTGCTGGATATCGGTATTCTTCCACGGCCGTATCTGGTCATATCCGTACGATGAAATCTCCAGATATACAATCGAATCCTTCATTCCCTTGCGTCTCTGTTCCTCTCCTGCTCCGGTTTGCATCGAAGCGCATGATGAAAGCAGCGACATCAGGCAAATTAAAGCAACGCAATTTGCAATTTCTTTTATTCTCATTGCTGGCCCTCCAAACGGGTCTGCTGCGGTATATCATATTTTGTTAGTATCTTCGCCTGAAGGGCGTGCGCCTCTTTCGCGTCGAGTATCAATGGCCTGTCCATACCCATAAACATAATCGTGTAAAAATACTCAGGCGGCTTATCGAACGCCTTCCACACGTCCGCAAGCCCCTCGATTGTCGTCCCGTTTATGCTCTCGACCACCTGGCTTTTGAATCCGCCCGCATACGCGTTTATTTCGTCGGGCATTATCTCCGAGAGCACCACGTATTCCTTTCTCGCCCTGTCCTCATTTAGCTGCATCGAATTGTAGAACAGATACCGCAGATAAAACGGCACATCTTTAATCCATTCGGGTCCCCATGTTTCGAGATAATTGCGCGTCGCGGGCACAAAAACAAGCCCTGCGAAACAAACGTATTCCGGTTCGATATCGTATTGCCTTGCGAATTCCAGAACAGGTCTGTTCAGCGCAACCGTCGCCGTTGCTTTTGTAAGTTTCCCTTCGCGGTAGAACGCAAGCTCTACCGGTTGCCCTATCTGTTTTGTCTCCACCACCTCGGACATGTCGAGCTTCAGCCCATAGATTTCCACTCTTCCGTCGTTATCTATTGCATAGCGGTCGATTTGCGTCAGCACATCCCCCGATTTAAAAATCGATTCGACCGAGCTGTGCATAACCGTTTCAATCACGACTATTCCCTGCTGGTCTGCCGGCACTTTAAGATAATCCTTGTACGCAGGGTTATGCAGCCCGTGGTACAGCATCACGCCCAGCGAGCCAAACCCGTCGTATGTACCGTCGTTTATATCGCCTAAAAAATGCCTTATTACTGTTGTCGGAATCATATACCCGATGTTATCCGCCTGCCTCAACCCCTGGAATGCCACGCCAACAACCTTGCCGTTCTGTATAACAGGCCCGCCGGAATTGCCCGGGTTTATCGCCGCGTCCGTTTGAATCACAAGATGTGAATCCGCCCCCGTGTGCGAGTAGGTGTCCACCTGTATCCGCGAAACAATGCCCTTTGTTACGGATATGCGTCTGCCTCCCATCGGGAATCCGTATGTCTCGACCGCCGTGTTTACGCCCGGCAGATCCGCCAGCTCAAGCGGTTTTGTGTCGTCAAAAAAGCTCTTGTCTTCAACTGCCAATAACGCCAAATCGCAGTCGTGCCCGATGAACGCCACTCTTGCGGGGTACCGTTTCGCCACACCTTCTTTTTGAAGCTCAATGTATTTGTTGTTGCTCACGTTGTGCGCATTGGTCAGTATCTTATTATCCTCGATGATAAATCCGGACCCTACACCTTGCGCCATCGCCTTGGGCTTCCACGGCGTGACAAAATCGAATTCCTGGCCCGCGCTGCGTATCATAACCACCGATGTCTCCATCCCCTCTACTCCAGCAGCGCAGCAAGGGCTTGAAGCCGGTGCATAGATTACGAAGATTGCTCCGCACAGAATAAATTTAAAATGACTATTCATTCTTTATCTCCTATCCGAGTCACGAGCCACGAGTCACGATCGACGAACAATGATACTACCGCGCGGGCTGCTCAATTAC
>JBFZBL010000164.1:0-10250 GCA_041308485.1 Phycisphaerae bacterium
ATAATGGAGCACATCGAAGAGGCAGGGGTACATTCAGGCGACAGCGCCTGCACACTACCTCCGGTGTCACTGAGCCGGAAAACCATCGATGAAGTTATGCGTCAGACCAAAATGCTGGCAAAGGAACTAAAAGTACTGGGCCTTATAAACATACAATACGCAATCAAAGACAATGAGATTTACGTGCTTGAGGTGAACCCGCGGGCGTCACGAACAGTGCCATTCGTCAGCAAGGCCATCGGCGTGCCACTGGCGAAATTGGCGGCAAAAGTTATGGCGGGAATGACCTTAGACGAGCTTGGCTTTACAAAAGAAGTCTGGCCTAAACATTATTCGGTCAAAGAAGCGGTGTTCCCGTTCCTTAAATTCCCCGGCGTTGACACCATCCTCGGGCCTGAGATGCTCTCGACGGGCGAGGTAATGGGAATAGCAGACGAATCGGGTATCGCATACGCCAAGAGCCAGATAGCCGCAGGAAATGCGCTGCCGACAACTGGGACGGTGCTTTTCAGCGTCAAGGATGCGGATAAATCCAGAGCCGTTGATGCCGCCCGCAAATTAAGCCAGATGGGGTTTAAAATCACCGCAACGAAAGGAACATGCATCGCGCTTATCAATAACAATGTCCCCGCGGAATTTGTGCTCAAAGTAAGCGAGGGCAGACCAAACATGCTCGATTCAATCATCAACCGCAAGGTCGACCTCATCGTCAACACAACAATAGGCAAACAGGCGGTAAGCGATTCTTTCCATATAAGAAGAACCGCCCTCGACAAGCAGGTGCCCTATGTAACAACAATCAGGGGCGCGATGGCGGTCGTCAAGGCAATCGAGGCACTGAAAAAAGAGCGGATAGACGTGAAGTGTATTCAGTTGTATCACAAGACAAGAGAAAAAAGTAAAAAGGAAAAAGCAAAAATATGAAGGCGGTGTTATTACTTGAAGACGGAACTGTATTCGAAGGGATAAGCTTCGGGGCCAAAGGCCAGAAGTGCGGGGAAGTGGTCTTCAATACCAGTATGACCGGCTATCAGGAAATCACGACCGACCCTTCATATTATGAGCAGATAATCACTATGACGTATCCGCTCATCGGCAACTACGGCACCAACGCACTCGACGTGGAATCCAAAAAGGTTTATGCCGCGGGCTTCATCGTGAAAGAAAATTGCGAATACCCAAGCAACTGGCGAAACGAACGGTCATTAAGCGATTATCTCAAGGCCAATAACGTCGTTGGTCTCGCGGGCATAGACACCAGAAAACTCGTCAAGCACATCCGCACAGAAGGTGCGATGCGGGGCATTATCTCCTCCACGGAGTTTAACCTATCGAAACTGACAAAGAAACTCGGCGAATACCCCGGGCTTGTGGGCAGAGATATAGTCAAGGATGTAACATCGAAGAAGCCCTATAAGTGGGATAAGCCGGTTGTTGACGTTCTTAAACCATCGGCCGGAAAACCCAAACTGAAATATAAAGTGGTCGCGTATGACTTCGGCATGAAACAAAATATCCTGCGGCTGCTCATCAGCCACTGCTGTGATGTGCAGGTAGTGCCCGCGTTTACGACGGCGAAAGAAGTCCTGGCAAGAAAGCCGGACGGGATATTTTTGAGCAACGGCCCCGGAGACCCGGCGGCAGTAACTTACGCGGTAGAAAGCACACGGCAACTTTTGGGCAAAGTCCCCATCTTCGGAATATGTTTAGGCCACCAGATACTGGGGCTTGCGCTGGGCGGAAAAACATATAAACTCAAATTCGGGCACAGAGGCGCAAACCATCCTGTTAAGAATCTCGAAACAAAACAGGTTGAAATCACCTCACAGAACCATGGCTTCTGCGTCGATATCAACTCGCTGAAAGATAAAGGAGTTGAGCTGACTCACATCAATCTCAATGACAACACCCTCGAAGGATTCCGATGCAAGCGCCTGTCGGCATTCTGCGTGCAGTACCACCCCGAGGCATCGCCGGGTCCGCACGACTCACAATACCTTTTCCGCATGTTCACAGACCTTATGTCACAACACAAGACCTCCAACCGGCGATAGCCGCCCGCACTGGCAACAGACACATTACGAATCCGCGCATTGCCGTCTATGTTTGAGGCTGTTTCTCCTTGACTTACCGCCGAAAAAAGTATATAATGATGATAGTTTTCAAGCAGTTTTACTAAAGAGGGCGTGCAAAATGATGAAAAGCGGGGGGTTATTTGTTTCGTTTCTGATGGTTTTCCTCCTTGGATTTTCTGGTTATGCCGCAGCCGGCGCCACCGCTACTCAGGTTGTAACAATAAGAACGACATCTTTTGCTGTTATCTCGCTGGGGGGCAAGGACGGAAAAAACTGGACCCGGGTGGTCGTTGACGAAACAGGCATAACCGCCGGAAACCAGGAACTGAAATGGAGCACGAATCTCAAAGACACAAGAATTACTGTTCAGTCTGATCTGGCGGCAGACCAACAGAATTACATCCTTAGAGCTCGAGCCATAAACTTGAAGAGCAGCGGCAAATCGAAAGGCTGGGTAAACGTTAGCAAGGAACCTTCAGATATTATAAGTGATATGGCGCAGGAAATAGGCAGTTGTTCCCTGGAGTACGAGGCATTGCCCCGTAAAGGCATAAAATCAGGGCGTGATGAGCATACCCTCATTTATACTATCACGGAATAATAAGCCGCCTCTATAAATTACACTTTTGTTTCAAGCCAAACCCCTACACTAATAAGCCAATTCAGGTGTATACAATACATTTTTGGCTAAGTTAGGGGCAAATCAGGTAGTTTCCGCAACTTATCCAAACACCGGGTATTTGCCTGCCCACCTTTGAACCATCCTAAATACAACTTATATTTTATAAAAGGGAGCGAGGCCCGACTGCGGGTTTTGGGGCCGTAACGAGCAAGTCAGGTGGCAGGATTATAAACAGGTCAACAGATGGCCCCGCCGCAATAAAATTTGAAGAAATGGAGGGTTTAAGCGGGTTTTAGGGGAAATCAGGTAGTTTCCGCAGTTCATCCGAGCACGGGGTTGGACGAACAAAATGATGGGGCGGAAATTGAAATAATAAGAATCATATTATCTTTGATATAAATATACTTTACCTAATGAGCGGAAGGCCGTATTCGCTTAATGCTTGAAACACACAAAAGTAAAATCGCAGGATACGGAGGTGAAATATGAAGGTTTTAGCTAAAACATTACTGGTAGCTGGTGTGATTGTCGGGCTGATAAGTGCGGCGATAGCCACAACCGACACGGCCACATCGACCGTCACCATCACTTTCAGCGAGATATCTGAGCTCGCTGTAAGCGGCGACCCGGGAACTTTGACCATTGGGACCGCCACGGCAGGTAGCCTGCCTGCCGACCAGACGGACGCTACCACCACGATGGCCTGGACCTCGAGCGTAGCCGCCGGCACAACCAGAAAAATCACAGGCAGTATCGCTTCGCTGTTCTCCGGTATCGACTTGTACGCGACAGTAACAGCCGGGGGCGGCAGCGGCACATCAGCGGGAGAACAGAAGCTTATCGTAACTGATACGGATTTCGTAACCGGGATAGGCAACTGCAATACATCCGGTGAAACGATAACTTTCAGGGCTAATGTAACTTCAATAGTAGCTCCCTACACGAGCACCCAGAAGGTAGTTACCTGGACGCTTACTGAAGATTCTTAATAGTTCGGCTTAAATAAAGGAATCGACCTTTTTGGTCATGGAGGGCGAATCAGAAGATGAGGAAGAAGAAGGCAGTCACGTGTACACTGCTCGCGGTGTCGGCAGTGTTCGTTTGTTCAGGGGGGCTGTGCTGGGCTATATCAATATCGGCAACAGGCAGCTGGTCCGAAACTATAGGTTCCCCCCCGCCCGCCGCCGGAAGCGACCTTCCTAATACCTGCGAAAGCACCACTAACGTCATATCCATAAACATCACAGCAACCAGCGACAACTGGGGCCTGACTGTAAAAAAAATCAACTCCAAGTGGCATGATAACCTGCATCTGTGGGTCAAAAGAACATCTGACGGCTCAGGTTCGGGCAGCATTTCAGGCGGCAGTTCCTACATAGAGGCAACGGATATCGACAACGACTTCTTTAACGGGAACGACGACAGAAGCGGTATAAATATCCAGCTTAAACTTACAGGGATTTCCATACAGGTGCCCCCTGATACTTATACGGCTACGGTCTATTACACGGTCTCCGACCAATAACTGAGGAAAATAACAATGAAAAAAAATGTTTATTTAGCGTTGGTTCTTTCTTTTTCGATACTCTCCACCACAGAGGCGGGGGTATCTGTCATAGGCGGCTTGAGCCACGAGAAAAAAGCCAGGCCCGGCGAAATATACAAAGGTTCCGTTATTATCAAAAACAATGACGCCGAGCCGCAGGAAGTCAAAGTTTACCAGACCGATTACCAGTTTCAGTTCGACGGCAACAATAATTACGGCCCGCCCGGCAAATCTAAACGCTCCAACGCCGACTGGCTCGCCGTGGCCCCCCGCCGGCTGGTAATACCGCCAAACGACACACTGATGGTAAATTACACCGTCAAGGTTCCAAACGAACCAAATCTCGTCGGAACTTATTGGAGCATGCTCATGGTCGAGGGCATACCGAAAAGCTCACCGGAGAGCAGCCAGGCCGAGAAAGACAAAACCAAAATAGGCATAACTCAAATAATGCGTTACGGCATCCAGATAATCACAAATATCGGCGACACCGGCGAACGCAGCCTTAAGTTTTTACAAACAAAACTTGTAAGAGAAACCGAAGGAAGATTTCTACAGGCAGACGTAGAAAACACCGGCCAAAGATGGCTAAGGGCATCTCTATGGGTCGAACTTTACGACAAGAGCGGCGGATACGTAGGCAAGTTCGACAGTGCCAGCAAACACATTTATCCCGGCACTTCTGTTCGATATAAGGTCGATTTAACAGGCGTGCCGCAAGGCACATACAAGGCCCTGGTGGTAGCTGACGGAGGCGGCAATGATATCTTCGGTGCCAACTATGATTTTAAATTTGAAAAATGAGATGTACCTTATTAGCCATTGTGATTTTTCTGATAACCCTGACTGTGGCGCTCGACACAGCACAGGGTCTTGGTGTAGAAGTAAGACCCGCGGGAAAAGAAGTATTTGAAGCCAAACCAAAAGGAATCGTATCTCTCACTTTTCGTGTAACCAACATCACCAGCCGGCAATCTGAACTGGTCTCGGAGGTTGAACTGCCCGAAGGATGGGGCCTTATTACACAAGATTTCCCCTTCGACCTTGGGGCCAATGAAAGTATAACAAAACTGGTAAGCTTTACTGTTCCCGAAACGGCCCATGCCGGCAGATATAAAGTTACATACCACGTCAAAATGAGAAAATACCCCTCTATTCACGACTTTTATACCGTTGACGTCCTGGTGCTGCCGCACAGCAAACTAGAGGTAAAGCTGCTGGAGACCCCTCGATATATAATCGCCGGCGAATACTATCAGGTCCAATTCCTTGTCATCAATAACAGCAACACAGAAAATACCGTCGTAATAAATATTGACAGCAGTGAAAACATCCCATTTCTCGCTGATACTGACGAAACACTCAAACTCGCGCCGTGGAAATCAAAAATAGTCACAGTATGGGTAGAACCCGAAGCAAAAATGGCAGAGATGTTCAAACATCGTATCCGGCTCACAGCTAAAATTGTTGAAAACAACAAGCTCAAGACGCAAGGCAAAGCCGAATCCATAGTGGAAATCATATCTCGGGCACGCCAGGAGGAAGGATGTTTCAAACCAATTCTGCCGCAGATACAATTTCCACAAGGAATTACCTTTAAAAAAAATGCCGAAGACAACAACAAACCGAGCATGGAGGGCAGGCCCCTTCCCAATTCGAGATTTATATTAGGTCTGAACGACGCGAAAGAATCGCTTGAAGCCACACCGAGGCAAATGGTAACCGCCGTCCTTCGTATCAACAATCCGACTGACGAAAAGCAGGAGCTAATTACCGAAGTCAAACTTCCTGAAGGATGGGCGGCTGTTACCCAAAACCTCCCTTTCGAATTAAATCCTGCTGAAAATGACACAAAGCTGATAAGTTTTTTCGTCCCCCAAACGGCATTAGCCGGCAGATATGAAATTACATACATCATTAAAAACAGAAAATACCCCGCCATCCGCGACTTTTATACCGTTTATTTAACGGTGCTGCCGGTCGGCAACCTGCAGGTAAAACCACTGGAATCTCCCGGCTACGCAATAGCAGGCGAGGAATATCAAAGCTCTTTCGTAGTGACAAACATGGGCAATACGGAATATACCATCAATACAAAAGTCGCCAGCAGGGAAAATATCCCATGCGCCGTTGATGTCAATAAGTTCACCCTCGCCCCGGGCGAGTCAAAAACCGTTGCCGTCACCGCGAAGACTGATTCAGGAAGAACAACCGCATTAAAACACCGGCTGCAATTAACCGTCGAAACTCTTGAGGACGGGCAGACAAAAGCCCAAGCCCAGTCTGAAAGTTTCACGGAAATTATCCCCAGAATCAGCGGCACAGAGCAGCCCTATCACACTATCCCGACTGACATGACCGTCAGATATATTTATGACAAAAACAAGGACCGTGAATCCGGCATGCAAGCCGAAATCCGAGGGGAAGGAACCATGGACGAGGAAGGCAAAAAGCACGTCAAATATGAGGCCAGAGGACCCGACCTTCAGGATAAATCAGTAATTGGAGAACGCGACGAATACGCCTTCAGTTACTGGACAAAAGAGTATGCGCTTAACTTCGGCGACCGCAATTATTCCCTTTCAGGGCTGACTGAAAATTATCTCTATGGCAGAGGCCTGGAAGGAAAACTCAATGTCAATGACGATTTCAGCATAGGGAGCTACTACACACAAACACGCTGGGTGGAGCCCGAAATAGAAGAAACCGCCGCCTATATGGACTATTCAATAGATGAAAAAAACAAAGTAGGCCTGAATTACCTTAGAAAATCCAGAGACAACAAGGTCAGTGACATCACGAGTATTGAGGGAACTATTGAACCTTTTAAAAATGTCATGGCCGACCTTGAGTATGCATTAGGACCAGGAGGCGACAGTAAAGACAACGCTTATCTTACCAAGTTATACGGCCATAACGACCGGTTTAATTACTACTTAAAACTAACTCACGCCGGCCCTGACCACCCCGGCTATTACAGAGACATTGATTATATTCTGGGAGGCCTCACCGTTTCTGTAAACAAACATCTAAGACTAAACACCAGCTTCAGACAGGAAAAAAACAACCTCGATTTAAACCCCTCACTTTACTCGGCCCCTTTGGAAAAATACTACCAGCTGGGTGTCGACTACAGAACTGAAACGGACACCACTTTTTCTCTGGACTGGCTGAACCGAGACCGCAGAGACCGACTTGACAGTCCACAGTTCGACTATCAAGAAAACACTTTCAGATTCGGTATAGGCCAGATACTTAAAAGATTGACTCTCTTTACCTCTGCTGAATACGGCGAAATAAAAAATAATCTCAATGATACAACAGACCCATCGGAAAGATATACTGCTTCTGCTTATTTTAGGCCAAACAATAAACAGTCTTACGGCGGCTATATTTACTATGACAAAAACAGCGATTTCTCGGGCCAGGCCAAACGCAGCACAACTATTGGCCTGAACGCTCAATACCAAATAGCAAACAGGACATCACTTAATTTCATGTTTCAAACTAACGACTATGAGGACCTGACAACGGGAGGCAGAGACAATCTGGAGATGAGATTGAGCCACATTTTTACCAATAACAACAGGTTTTCGGTCCTTGCTCGTTATACCAGCTATGAAAACTCAACCTCAAGTGACGAGACCGCCCTGATGGTAGAATACACAATACCTCTCGGCCTGCCGGTCTGCCGCAAGAAAAGTATAGGCATTATTAAAGGACATCTTTATGACCAGGAGACACAAAATGCGATTGGCAACGCGGTTCTGCGACTCAATGGCCTCACCGCGGTAACCGACAAAACCGGTAATTTTACCTTTCCTGTTGTAAAGCCCGGTATTTACTACCTGCATGTGGATACGGCAAGTATCGGCATGAACCGTGTTCCCACCCAAAAGACACCCATCGAGCTGTCTGTTCAGGGAGGAGAAAAAACCTCGGTGGATATAGCCGTAACGCGAGCCGCACAGCTTTCAGGCCGGATTATGGTATATAGTCACCAAAACAGCCGTGATAAAGCGGCCACAGACAGACAAACCGGCGAGACCAGCGGACTTTATGTTGTCGCAAATAGCAGCAGCAATGAAGACACCAACGTCGTCGAAAATTACGGGCTTACGAATACAACCATAGAACTTAAGAGCGGCTCAGAAATAAAACGAACCTGTACGGACAACCAGGGGCGATTTGCATTCGAGGAATTGCGTCCTGATAAATGGACACTTAACATATCCAGTGACAGCCTGCCTAAATATCACTATTTTGAACAAGATACTTTCGAACTGGAATTAAAACCGGGCCAAAAAGAGGAAATCTCCGCAAAAGTGCTGCCCCAGAAACGTCGTATCCAAATTATAGCCGAACCAAAAACTCTGCTTGAAGAAAAACGCAAATGACAGGCTGGCATTCTCAGTTATTCGGGGGTCGTAATTCCCATTCCCGTCTCTAAAAACGAGTTTTTTCTTCTGAAATCACGTGTCTAATTTGCCGATAATTTAACCGGCAGGGCAAATGGACTATACGCAAACGCCTTAGTTATAGGACTTGCACACCTGCATTCACCGCGGAATCCGCAGAGGCCGCGGCAGGGAAACCAACCTCTGCGGTATTTACGATGAAATTATGAACAGCGAGATAAGAGTTTTACAAATAGACGATGACGAAATCGATGTTCGATTGGTCAAGCGTGCTTTGGGCAAATGCACCAAATCCGCTAAATTCGTCGTCGAATCCGCCCCCTGCCTGTCTGAGGGCCTTAACCTGCTCAAAACCAAGCAATACGACATTTTGCTGTTAGACCTTGGACTTCCGGACAGCAACGGCATCGAAACAGTGAAAAGCGTCTGCAAAGTAAATTCCAATATACCTATCGTTGTGTTAACGGGCCTCGAGAACGAAGAGACGGGGCTCGAGGCGATAAAGAGCGGCGCTTCCGATTATCTCGTCAAAGGTCCGGCAATGGAAACATCGCTGGTGAGAATCGTTCTTTACGCCATCGAACGAAAGAAAGCCGCGGAAAAACTGCACGAATCACAGCAGATGCTGCAGATTGTGATGAACAGCATCCCGCAGGCGATATTCTGGAAAGACCGCAATTCGAGATACCTGGGCTGCAATCCGATTTTCGCAAGGCACGCCGGTTTATCCTCTCCTGAAGCAATAGTTGGTAAAACGGATTATGATATGCCGTGGCGAAAAGAAGAAACTGAGAGTTATAGACAATCCGACCAGCGCGTTATGGAGAGCAACACGGACGAATATCATATCATCGAGCCGCAGCTCCAGGCGGATGGCAAACAGGCATGGCTGGATACAAATAAAGTGCCTCTGCACAATTCGGACGGAAATGTCGTCGGAATCCTGGTAACCTACGAGGATGTTACAGACCGCAGGCAGGCCGAACGCGCGCTGCAGATTGCCGAAGAGAGATACCGCACTATATTCGAGAACTCAGCGGTAGCGATTATGATGGCGGATGACCAGGAACAGCTCATTTCCTGGAACAAGTTCACAGAGCAGCTGCTCGGAATGGCCAAAGACGACCTGCATCTCAAACCGGTCCGGTCGCTTTATACGAAGGATGCGTGGGATAATATCCGAACACACGAGGTAAGGCAGAAAGGAATGCAGCATCATCTTGAGACGCAGATGCTAAAAAAAGACGGAGAAGTAATCGAAGTTGACGTATCATTGAGTGTATTGAAAGATCCCGACGGCCGCGTAACCGGTTCAATAGGCGTTATCCGTGATATCACCGAACGCAAAGAGGCCGAAAAGAAAGTCAAGGAAGCAATGGACCTGAAATCGCAGTTTATTTCCACCGTTTCCCATGAGCTGCGGACGCCGCTAACCATAATAAAGGAAGATATCGCCCTAATTATGGACGGCGCGGCGGGACGGGTCAAAAGCAAACAGCGGGAGATATTGGAGATTGCCCAGCGCAACATAGACCGCCTCGCCCGGCTCATCAATGACGTCTTGGATTTCCAGAAACTTCAGTCAGGCA
>JBFZBL010000165.1:0-9946 GCA_041308485.1 Phycisphaerae bacterium
GTCAATGAAGTTAATATGCATTTCAATGGAGCGAAAGGAACCATTGATACAGTTCTTCCCGACCGTGCCGGGGACATCAACGTCGGTGACGGCAATATGATTAATATCAAGTGGCCTCGTACATTTGGGCCAAATACGCCGATTACGGTGCAATTCAGCGCCGATTACCAAAATGTGACATTTACCGGCGGAAGCTGGTATCGGGACGGCAGCCCTGTCTGCGGAGTTGACCCGTGCAGCACCACGGTGACACAAATGGGGCCCGGCAGGGATGCCTATAATCTTCAGATGACAAACAGCACTATCCCCAGCGGCGCTTCGTGGTCTGATAAGGGCACCGGTTATGACTCCGGCCATTGGTACCGCTATTCGAACAGTAACTGGTGGAATGTCTGGTTCTACGACGGTCCTTATGATGCAAACAACAGCAAAAAGATTAATGCTTCAATGACTGTCAGACGTCTGGATCCTAACAGCTTTGCCTCAGCAAATATTACTCTTGGCTATTCCACCGGCGGATGGTCATATTTCGGATATAATCGTCCTCCGCTTCCAGGCGATGTTCCGACGCCTTCTCTTGAGAATGCGTACATATACCGCGATGTCAATCACCCGTTGTTTCAGGGGCCCGTTACCGCACCGGTACAAATTAAATCTTCTATTTTCGCCGGCAGCTATCATCCGGAATGGCTCTGCGTATGCGTCATGGGGTCGAATATCGAAATAGGATACGGATTTGCCAATTACGATGACCCCTGCACATCTGCTCTCGAAGGAACTGACTTTGACGGCAATGGGTATGTAAATGAAAGCGATTTGTCCCTTGTGACTTTTGAGTGGCTTAATGGCAGCGAAGAGGAAAGCAAATACGAAAGTGACCTGAATCATGATGGTATTGTGAATTTCATAGACTATGCGATATGGGCCGGACACTGGCACGAAAGCGAATGAAACTGAGTTTGTCCCGTACCATTAAAAAACTCATCCGATGCTATGTTTTTGGGAAAGAGAAAAAGGGGTAAGGAGCCTTTTTTTCAGTGCGATTCAAATACAAAACCGGCAGTGTAAATCTGCCTGCCCTGCGTAGCCGCTTCGGCAATTGAATTATGTCTTCCTTATCCCAACTCAAAACTCAACACTCAAAATTCAAAACTCTCGCTACAACAACCTTGCCCAAACTGCCAAAAAAATCTCGTCATTTTCTAAAATTTTTTTATCCCTTTCCCTGTAATGCCTTGCGTCATTTCCCCCAAAAATTCCCGCCGCCTAACTCCTTATTTCACTCCCCAATCCTCCCTATATATAGAAGGACATAGTTCTTCGGAGGGGGCTGGACCCTGCTTAGCCCTGAGCAGTAGTCGAAGGGAGCAATGCTAAGCTTGCTTAGCCGCGTCGAACGGGTTTCACCCCCAAACCCACCCTATATATAGAGGCGGGCATTTCCTCCGAACTTTGAAAACTGAATATTGAGTCTTGAGTCACAAGTGATGTAGTCAGCTTTATAAAAGAGCGATTAGCTTTTGCGGGCGAGACGAAAGCCTTGCGCACAAATCTCATTTGGAGCAAAGGCCGCGTTGAGAACGCAAAGCTGACTGTCATCTGCGTTAATCTGCGCAATCTGTGTCTAAGATTTTTGTGCTTTTTTGTGGCTTACAAATCCGTGTCATCTGTGGAATCTGTGGCTAAAACGATGTAAGTATTTGTTATTAATAAGCTTAGCGGCCTCTATTCATTGAAGTGAAATGTCAAAAACCGCATTAAAAGGAAAAAAACCGGTCTCTTTTTCGAAAAATCGGTACTTTTTTCGACACTTTTTTGACTTTTTTCGCCCTTAACTATTTACCCAACAGCTTCTTCGCTGCGGCGACGACCGCGTCGGTGGTAATGCCGAATTTCTCGTAGCAGGTTTTGTAAGGAGCAGATGCGCCAAATGAGGACATGCCGATAAATGTCCCCTTGTCACCAATCCACTTGTGCCAGCCAAGCGCAATAGCCGCCTCAACGCCGACTCTGGCCTTCACATCAGGCAATATCACCGAGTCACGATACTCTTTGCTTTGCTTCTCGAATAATTCCCAGCAGGGCATACTGACTACCCGTGTTTTAATTCCTTCGGCTGAAAGCCTGTTGTATGCTTCCATTGCCAGCGAAACCTCCGAGCCGGTTGCCAAAAGTAATACATCCGGCTTGTCCGAACTAACGAGCACATAAGCGCCCTTGGCGAGATTATCCGCCGAGGCGTATTTGGTCTGGTCGATAACAGGCAGATTCTGTCGAGTAAGAAGCAGCGCGACCGGCCCGCCGCGGTACTGCAAAATGAATTTCCACGCCTGCGCAGTTTCATTTGCGTCCGCGGGTCTGATAGTCAGCAGATTCGGTATCGCGCGCAATGCCGCGAAATGCTCAACCGGCTGATGCGTCGGGCCATCCTCGCCCACGCCGATACCGTCGTGCGTCCATACGAAAATCGTCGGGTAATGCGATATCGCGGCGACGCGCACAGAACCGCGCATATAATCGCTGAATACTAAAAATGTCCCGCCGAAAGCCCGCGTCAGCCCGCTTACCGAGATGCCGTTCATAATAGCACCCATCGCGTGCTCGCGAACCCCGAAGCGGATATATCTGCCGTCTCGCGAATTCGGCTGAAAATCCTTCACCTCTTTCCAGCGTGTATTATTCGAAGGCGTTAAATCCGCGCTGCCGCCAAGTATAAAAGGCATTTGCGGCATAAGAGCATCGAGCGTTTTCCCCGATGCCGAGCGTGTCGCAATCGCGTTGGGCTTGCCATCTTTAACTACGTCAAATTTCGGAAGCAGCGAATCGATATCAATCGTGATTTTATTCTCGAGGGCTTCCTCAAATTGTTTTGCAAGTTCAGGATATGCCTCGGCGTATTTCGTGAATAATCGTTTCCACGATGCCTCCGCGCGTTTGCCCCTGTCGATTGCCTTGCGTGTATGCTCAATGACCTGTTCGGGGACATTAAATGTTTTTTCAGGGTCCCAGCCGAAATTTTTCTTGGCGGCTTTAATTTCATCATCACCTAACGGCGAGCCGTGCGCCTCCGATGTATCGTGTTTTGTCGGTGCTCCAAATGCGATATGCGTGCGTAATTTTATCAGTGTCGGTTTGCCCTTCGCGCGTTTCGCTTTTTTCAGTGCCTTTTCAAACGCGGCCATATCATTACCGTCGCCCGGCACCTCAATCACGTTCCAGCCGTACGCTTTGTAGCGTTTCGCCGCGTCCTCGGTGAACGATAATTCCGTCTCGCCGTCGATTGAAATGTGATTGTCATCATATATAACGACAAGATTATCGAGTGCAAGGTGTCCCGCTAATGAGCTTGCTTCGCCTGAAATACCTTCTTCGAGGTCGCCATCGCCGCAGGTCACGTATATTTTGTAATCGACGATGGGGAAACCTTCGCGGTTGAAATAATTGGCAGTGTACTTCTGCGCAATCGCCATACCTACCGCATTAGAAATTCCCTGGCCCAGCGGACCTGTCGTTGCCTCAATACCAAGTTCAGGTTTGTATTCAGGATGTCCCGGCGTCTTGCTTGCCCACTGCCTGAAATTTTTCAGGTCATCTAAAGTCATATCATAGCCCGTCAGATAAAGCAGTGAATAAAGCAGCATACAGCCGTGTCCGCCCGAAAGAATAAACCGGTCGCGGTTGGACCACTTTGGATTGGCAGGATTGAATTTCATATGTCGCATCCACAAGGTGTACGCCGCCGGCGCTAATCCCATTGGCATGCCAGGGTGCCCCGACTTGGCCTTCTGCACGCCATCCGCCGCCAAAAATCTTATCGTATCAATGCAAAGCTCATCAAGCTCGCTGACGCCTTTTACTCTTACGCCTTCAGCCATTTCATTTTTCCTGAAAATAATGTTCAACTTTCAAAGTTTGACTACGAAAACGAGCTATAAACGATAACCAAACAGGCCCGTTTTCGCAAGATTTTTGTTATGCGCCCGGCATTTGACAAATCGTCTGTTTATTAGGATAATCAATACGCTTACGCGAAAGGATGCAGTAAATGGCCGGCGAGAACAGGCCAAAATATGATGTCGAGATAATACGCCCGCAGATGCAGGCCGGTGATGTTCATCTGAGAAGCAAACCCATGGACCCGGAGAAGTTGAAGGCGCTCAAAAAAGCGCTTCAGGCCTTTCACACACTCGAAACTATGGCCGTCAATATCTACAAGTTCCAACTCACCAAAGCCCCTTCCGAGATAAACCGTCAGCTCATCGCATCGATGTGCAACGAAATGACTCATCTTCAGGATTTCCAGGTCAAACTTTACGAATACGGCTTGCGGCCGAGCATTTTGCGGCCGGCTTACTGGATGGTCGGCTTCGTTTTTGGTTTCGTTTCTCGCCTGCTTGGACCCAAAGCTATTCTAAAAACCGGTATTTGGGTTGAATCCAAGGCCGTAAAACACTATACTGAACTCCTTGAAAACGTCGATTGGGACGAACAAACGAGAAAGATGATTGAAAAGGACCAGGCCGACGAAGATGGACATATAAATCGCTGGCGTAATATGCTTGGCCAAATCAGTTAGGGGCGTCATAAAAAACCAGAATCCGCAAGTCATAATTTCAGGAGTGTGAAAGATGAAACGCATTGGACGTCGTGAATTTCTTGCCGGCTCGCTCGCCGGCGCATCAGGACTTATTCTCGGCTCTAAATTAGCTCTTGCTGCTGAACCGAATGCCCCGAAGGCCGCCCTCAAAATGTTTGACCCATGGGGAATTGTCCCACTCGGAAATACCGGCATCAAAGTCACCCGCGTCGGCTTCGGTACAGGTATGAGCGGCGGACGACACTCCTCCAACCAGGTACGACTCGGCAGAGAAAAATTCGAGGCGCTGTTAAAGGAATCTTATGACCGGGGATGCCGGCTGTTCGATTGCGCAGATATGTACGGCTCGCACCCATATATCATCTCAGGCCTCAAAGGTATTCCTCGCGACAAGTATACTATCGTTACAAAGCTGATGATTTGGGACCCGCCAGCCGAGGAAAGGGAAAAACCGCTTGTTACAATCGACCGCTTCCTCAAGGAATTGAACACTGAATACATCGACGTGCTCCTCCTTCATTGCATGATGGCTCCCGACTGGAACAAGACATTGAAACCATATATGGATGGAATGACCGAAGCCAAGGCAAAAGGCAAGGTCCGTGCGCTCGGCGTTTCCTGTCATTCAATGGACGCATTGAAAGTCGCCGCAGAAGACCCCTGGGTCGAATCAGTCCACGCACGCACAAACGCCACAGGCACGGATATGGATGGCAGTCCGGAAGAAGTTGTCCCCATCATCCGCAAGATTCACGAAGCGGGCAAAGGCGTCGTCGGCATGAAGCTCATCGGCCAAGGCGAATATCGTAACGACCGCAAACTGCGTGAACAAAGTGCCGAATTCGTCTTTAACCTCGGCTGTGTCGATACCGTCGTCGTCGGCTTCGAGTCCATCGACGAAGTTAAGGATTACGAGGATATCGTTCGCAAAACCCCGCGAAAAAGCACGTAATGCGGTTCCTTTTCAAATGTGCAGCGTGTGCTGTTTGAGGAGGTTACTGGGATTTAAAGCAAGTTACAGCAGCCCTAAACGTTCGGCTTCTGTGTACAAGCCGTAGCGTTTCATTTTCTTAAACAGCGTTGTGCGGTTTATACCAAGTGCCTGCGCTGTCTCCTGCCGGTTCCATTTATGCGCCTCCAGTGCCTGCCGAATGATATTTTTCTCCGGCTCGGCAACCGCCTCTTTCAAGCTCACAACCTTGAATTCTGCCTGCTGGACGACTTGATCTTGTCTGATTGATGCCGGCAAATCATCCGGTGTTATGAAGCTGTTTTTACTAAGAAGCACCGCCCGCTCAATTACGTTCTCAAGCTCCCGCACGTTGCCGGGCCACGGATATCTCTCAAGAAATCCAAGCGTCTCTTCGGTTATTCCCAGCTTCTTTTTGTTGTGCTGCACGCTGTATATATTCAAAAAATGTTTTGCCAGCAAAGGAATATCGCCTACCCTTTCCGATAATGCCGGCAGATTAATCGTTACGACGTTGATTCTGTAATACAAATCTTCCCGGAACCTGCCTTGTTTTACCTCATCGATAAGATTTCTGTTCGTCGCCAGTATAATCCGGGCATCGACCGTAATCGTCTTGTTGCTGCCCACAGGCTCAAATTGCCTGTTTTCGAGCACACGCAGTAATTTGACCTGCAGCGCGGGCGAGGCGTTCCCGATTTCATCCAGAAAAATCGTCCCACCGTCCGCCGCAAGAAATTTCCCCTTCTTGTTCGTTACTGCCCCCGTGAAAGAACCCTTGACGTGCCCGAACAATTCGCTTTCCAGAAGCGTTTCAGGCAGGGCACCGCAGCTCACTTCTACAAATGCCTCCTTGCGCCTCCCTGAGCGGTGGTGAATCGCGCGGGCCAGCATTGTCTTGCCTGTCCCCGACGGTCCCGTCATCATAATTGTAGTTTTACTGTCGGCAACTGCCTCCACAAGCTCGAATATCCGCGCCATTTTGTAATCATGGCTCAGGATATTATCCAGAGAGTAGCGTTGTTCGAGCTGGGAGCGCAGGCTGACGTTTTCACTGATAAGGGACTGTTGTTTTATTGCACGAGCGACCGCGAGGCGAAGTTCGTCGTCGTTAATCGGCTTGGTCAGGTAATCGTATGCTCCGGTCTTTATCGACTTGACTGCGCTTTCGATGGTGCCGTATCCGGTAATGACCACGACAACGGTTTGAGGGTAATTATGCCTTACTAAATCCAGCAACTGAAAGCCGTCGCCATCAGGCAGGTTGATTTCAGTAATAACAAGCGCATAGTCCTGTTTTTCCAGTTCCGCAGCGGCGTCTTTGACCGTCGCGGCGACGCCCGTTTTGAAGCCTTCGGCCTTCAGAAACTCCGTTAGACAATCACGAATCACCTTGTCGTCATCAACCACGAGGATTGTCTTTTCTGCCATAGTATTACCTTACTCCTTAATTTGGGCGTCCTGTGCCCGGGAACCGTCCTGAAATTCGAGGTGATTTATAACATCAATAATAACGATTACGTTGATTTTGTCAAGCATTGATGTTGACAAAAAGCAACGCGCCGGTGTTTAAGATTGCTCCGAAGCTATTTTGCTTATGGCAAATAGTGGGTAAAACTCATTTTTTGAACGAAAAGGCCGGCCATACAGGCGAGAATGCGCAGGTGAGGATATTCCGCTGCTGCCCCATGGCTGATTTGCCAATACACAAAAAAATAGGGTTTCAGGCAATTTTGTTATTGACATTCTGGGGCTTTGGGTTATAATTTACAGCGTGGTTTAGTCTATCCGTAGCCGTTATTGTATGGCTGAGATGTGGGTCTTGTGCAGTAGTGTATTCTGACGGGTACGGGGAAGGAGAAGATGATGAAAGTGTTGAAAATCAAGTTTTGTGCATTTTTGTTTTTATTAATCCTGTTTTGCCTGAGTTCATTAACTTTTGCTCTAACAGAACCTACGCTGGTCTTCAAAATGACCGCGGACGACACGACCCTTGTGCCCGGCGAGCAAACGACTGTACATCTGTGGGCGTGGATATACACGCCGACTGGTATAGAAAAACCCGACAAAGGGTTGGACACGTGGCAGCTTGACTTAAGTGTTGATAACACAAATGTGATTCAGATTGTGTCGGGTTCTATTCACACAGTGGCACCCAGCCCACGCTGGACTGGGATAGATGAATACCAGGCATCTTCACTGAATAATCCTATAACCGGAGAAGTCAGGGGTGTTACCGTAGTGCAGGATGTTGCAGGAGCTGCTTCCACAACAGGAGTAGGCGATGATGACGATATTGACAATCCGGATAATTATACAGAGATATGCTACTTTACGATTCAAGCGATGCTGACTCCTGAGTCGTCATCGGCGACTTATACGATAATGGATGAAGGCGGCGGCTGGTTTGGCCTGCTTGCAGATGACGTTTTAGACCCCACTATATTTGATAACAGTGATCCTGAAGCATACGGCGGCACATATTTTTATGCAGACGGCTCAGACCACGTTTTTACAATAGTTCCTGAGCCGGCATCAATGTTATTGTTTATAACAGCGTCGGCGTTTGCTTTAAGACGCCGGAAATAATTTTCAGCCGGGCAACTGCTTTTGACCGCCGTATAGGCGGAAACCTCTGTAAGTAAGGAGGAGGAGATAAGGATGCCCAAAGAGAGAAGAAGCTTCGCACGCCGGAGTGTGCAGGGGGGCATTCGTGGAAGGTTTGTTTTCTTTTTGCTATTCCTGATTTCATCTTGCGCCTATGGCCAGTTAGGCCCGCAGGATGTTGTTATCCTTGTCAACCAAAACAGCCCTACAAGCCGGTATATTGCCGAAATGTATCGGCGGTATTATCCTCAAATCACTGCTTCACAAGTGCTTTACCTGTCTGGCCTGCCCGACTCCAGCGGTCCCGCTGCCACACCAGCCGACGAAATCCTTAACAGGCAGCAGTACAATGATTGCATAGCCGATCCTCTCAGGGCGTACCTGACAGACGCCAATTATCCGGACCGAATCACCAGCGTCAAGGTCATCATAACCACGGCCGGTATGCCCTATCGCATTGAAGATACAAATTATGGCGATGTAATTTATCCTGCCGGCTCAAATCCTACTGTAGTATCAAGTCATACCTCGAATATCAATGCGGCCTCGGTGGAATCTGAACTGGTCGGCTTTTGGTACGGCGATTACGGCAGTAATCCCTTCGGACTGAATAACCGACTGGTTAGCCCCTATCAGGGTTATTGCTACAGCGGCTTTGAGCTGTTTGAACGAGTCGTACCTGGGACTAAAAATATGGTTTGGAGTGTCCCTGCTTCTTTCGGTGGGCCGCCACCTAAAATGGAGGGTGTACTGGGCCCGTTTGGATTTGGAACCATCAACCGAAAATTTAACGCCGGGGATATGTATCTGACAGCTCGTCTTGACGGCCCCAAAAAACAGGGACATAGCGCGGTTTTCGTGGTTCGAGCGATGTTGGAAAGGGCCAAGCGGGCCTCCAGTGCCAGTTATGGCGTTAACCCCTTGCAAACGGTGGCGGTATTAGATGATGCCCCGGCAAGTCAGTTCGGTGATCTCGATAATAACCGCGTATTTAACCTCGATAGTTCGGTAAACTACTGGATGTACGAACCCGATGTCCTACAACCACCGAATGCACCTTATCCCTTAATGAAAGATGATTATGTCGCCTGTTTCATTTTTATGACAAACCAATCAGTGAATTACGCTGGTTTAAATACAGGATTAATGGGGCCTGCGTACGACTTGTGCGTTATGCTGGACCGCAGAAGCGCAACGAGAACCACCCAGGCGGATTTGAACGCGCTTACGACTACATATCCTCAAAGACAACCGGGGCAGGGTGCCATACTCGTAGCGACCTTTGGCCGAAACGGCGATGAGGGCAGCGCAAGTAATTATATACTTGCGGGCGGGCCGGGCGGGGGACCGCTTTTTAACGTCGTAAACGGGGCGGTCTTTACGTCTATAGAGAGTTACAACGCCATTACGATGTTCTCCGATGTAAATACCTTGCCGGCTGCGCAAGGCAAACTGGTAGATTTCATATCCATCGGCGGCACCGCTGCTATAGGCCATTCTTTTGAGCCACTGTCGACCGCTGCCATTGACAATTTATATTTGTTCTACAATCTTCTGACAGACGACGATGGGGACGGCAAAGCTGACCTGACCCTCGCAGAAGCGGCTTTTACAGCAATTCCATACTTGAGCTGGTCGGAAGTCCTTATTGGCGACACTCTTATGAGAATCGCGTACGGTCCCGGCTGGGCCCCCTGGATATCGCCCAAGCAGGGTGATGTCAATTTCGACGGCTTAGTTAACTCTAAGGATGTTCGCGCCCTTAACATAGC
>JBFZBL010000166.1:0-9213 GCA_041308485.1 Phycisphaerae bacterium
GGCGGGTTATCAGCCGGAGATTGCGTATTTCGAATGTATGCATGAGGTGAAGCTTATTGTTGACCTGATGTATCAGGGGGGCTTAAGTTATATGCGATACAGTATTTCGGATACGGCCGAATACGGCGACCTGACACGCGGCCCCAGGATTATCACGTCAAAGACTCGGGCGGAAATGAAAAAAATCCTCAAGGAAATCACCAGCGGAAAGTTCGCCAAAGAGTGGATGAAGGAAAACGCCACGGGCTTAAAGAAGTTCAACAAGCTCTATGAGAAAGATTACAACAGTAAACTCGAAAACGTCGGGCGCAAACTGCGGAAGATGATGAAGTGGATTGACGTCAAGGAAGGCGTGAAACCTAAATAATACGGCGGGCGGCCCGTAACTAATAAGTGAAACGGATATGTGAGGGCGAAAACGTGAAAGCGTTAACAGTGGCGGTTCTGGTGGTGTGTTGTCTGGTTGCGGGCTGTGCGTTTTTTGGTTTATTTGAGCATGAAGGGCCGCCATTTAACAAACAGCTGTATGATATGTATAAGCAGACGACTCTCAAGCAGAGTACCAGCGCTGAAGTTTTGGCCAGATTCGCCGGAGTAGAAACGCCCAAAGACGCGTTTTTGAGCCAGAGCAAGAGTATCGTTGCCCTTTACGGTGATAAAAAAACCGGCAAAAAGCAGTGGTTCAATATTGTTACGTTCGATGAAAACGAGCTGGTAGCAAGGCGCAAATACGTGTTTGTTTATGATGATAGGCCCAAGCAGTTATTCGTCAGGCCATGGGAAGGCTCGGATTTCGGATGCCAGATGGTTTTGCCGAAAGATATTCTTGATGAGCCCTACGCCAATGAAAACGCGAGGCGCATCGCTATATTAAAACAGGTTGAGGCGGATATTCGCAAAGACACTGCCGAGGTGGGGACAGACAACAAGATGATTAGTACGTCTGGGATGATGTTAGCCCAGACCATGTCGAACCTTCTTTTGAGATTGGATGCTTCACCTGTGCTGGCAAGCCGTTTTGGCGAGCCGAATGGTCTGGACTTCGAACATACCACTTTGTTGGACAAAGGCCGGCTGCGGATGGTTGTCGACGATGATATTGTAACGGTCAGAATGCAGCTTGGCTCATTCACGAAACGCGGCAAGCTCGGTTTCGAAGGATTTGCTGCGATGGAGGATTAAGTCGGGATTTTTGATTTTCAGGCCGGCGATAGCACATGAAAATCAAAAGAGCGGGTCTGTAAGCCGAGTTCTGTCTTGGACAGCCATTTATCTGGGCCGACTGTTGCCAGGCGGCTCAAGCGACCTACCCGCCGGTATTGCCCGGGCCGAGCACCGGCTGCTTGGTCTTTCAGGCGGTGGGGTTTGCCCTGCCGGAATTGTCACCAACTCCGCGGTGCGCTCTTACCGCACCATTTCACCATTGCCCCGTGAGATAACATGCCGAAGTCTTTTTATTAACCGCGGCGCATTATCTCACGGGGCTGTGTATTTTCTGTGGCACTTTCCCTTCCCGACAAATCGGGAGGCGGCCGTTAGCCGTCACCGTGCCCTGTCCTGCTCGGACTTTCCTCCGGCCCCGAAGAGCCAGCGGCCGTCCGACCCGCTCTTTTGATTTTCAATGAGCTGATGATTGAATAGTTCATTCGGTGCAGCGGCAGATATTGTACCAAAAAGTAGGTTATTCCGCCCGCTTAATTTCGGAGTGCTTTTTGAGGTGTTCGTCGTCGGTTTCCGGGAAATCGCTGCGGAAATGGACGCCACGGCTTTCTTTGCGGGCTAGCGCAGATTGCGCGATGAGCAGGCAGACGGTGAGCATATTCTGGAGCTCCCAGCCGGTGGGAGAGTCGAAGGCCTTATCCATAACGTAACGCTGCCAGAAGCGAATCTGGTCAATGGCCTGCCTCATTTCAGGCGATTTTCTTGTGATGCCTACGTTACGCCACATAATCGCCCTCAGGGAGTTCTTGACGTCGGAGGTATCGAGGTGCCTGAGTTCGGAATGAGGTATTTGAAATTTGATTGTAGATTGGCCGAAGCTGGCGGTTTTGGGAGCGAGTTGCGTCTGGCCCGCGATTCTCCCGAACACGAGACCTTCGAGCAGCGAGTTGCTGCCGAGGCGATTTGCGCCGTGGAGGCCGGTTGAAGTAACCTCCCCGCAGGCGTAGAGATTTTCGATATTGGTTTTTGCGGCGATGTCGGTTTTGACGCCGCCGACCATATAATGTGCGCTGGGGCGGACGGGTATGAGGTCTTTGCTGATGTCGATATCGAAGCTGTCGCAGAGTTCGCTTATGACAGGAAATCTTTTGGTGAAGTGCTCTTTATCGAAATGGCGTATGTCGAGATATACGTGTGTGGATTTTGTTTTGAGCATCTGCGTGAGGATGGCCCTGCTGACAATATCTCGCGGGGCGAGTTCGGCGGCGGGGTTGTAGTCCTTCATAAACGCCCGGCCCTTGGTGTCGCGCAGGACAGCGCCTTCGCCGCGAAGAGTTTCGGTAATCAGAGCTCGTGATGCCCCTGCGATATACAGTGTTGTCGGGTGAAACTGCACGAATTCCAAATCCTGCAGAATCGCGCCGGCACGGTAGGCCATAGCAAGTCCGTCGGCTGTCGCGCAGGATGGGTTTGTGGTTTCGCGGTAGAGTTGGCCAGCGCCGCCCGTGGCGAGGATTGTGTTGAGCGCCCAGATTATGCGAGTGCCTTTTTCCTTATGCCAGCCGATGACGCCGAGGCATTTATGATTATCGGTCAAAAGGTCTATTGAGAAGAAATTTTCGATGATAGTGATATTTCGCTGTTGTCTTGCCTTTGCTATGAGGGTCTGGGCGATGATTTTGCCTGTTTCATCGCCGTGGGCATGGGCGATGCGCGGGTGGCTGTGGCCTCCTTCGAGGGTGGTGGCGATATTGCCATTAACCATGTCGAATGCGCAGCCCCAGTCGAGCAATTGCCGGATAAGCCCGGGGCCTTGGCGGACGACGAGGTCAACAGTTTTTTCATCGCTGAGTCCGCCGCCTGTGCGCATGGTATCGGCTATGTGCGATTCGAATTTGTCCGTGTTTTCGAGTACCGAGGCGATGCCTCCCTGTGCGTGCCAGGTGTTGCTGTCCTCGACGGTTCCTTTGGTAACGACAGTAACTGAGCCGTGCTGTGAGGCCTCGATTGCTGCGCGGAGACCCGCGACACCCGCCCCGATTACCAGGTAGTCGGTCGACTGCTGGTGCGTAGTAACGGAGTCAATATCAACAAGATAGCGTCTAAAGTCTGACTGGAGCATTAAGTAACCACCTTTTTTCAAAGAAGACAAGCGTTGCTAAAGTTAAGTTTTTAACGGTTACCTGTATTAAATTCGTTCGGAATTATGGTATTGTAACGATTCTTTGAGCGGTAGCAATAAAGGATTATGTAATGATGGAACTGGATTTATTCGGCTGGGTGGTAGTGGCATCGTGTGCGGTTATGGTTGGTATCAGTAAGACCGGCCTGCCCGGGATGGGAATACTGTTTGTGCCGCTTATGGCGATGATAATACCAGCGAAGCAATCGACAGGGGCCGTGCTGGGGGTGTTGATTTTGGCTGATGTTTTTGCGGTGAGTTATTACCACAAAGCCGCGATGTGGCGTCATATTATCCGGCTGATTCCGGCGACGCTCGTAGGTATCGTCGCGGGATACTTTGTGATGAAGGTAATCAGCGATGAGCAGTTGAAGCCGATAATCGGCGTAATCGTTGTGGCGATGCTGGCGGTCAACTGGTGGCGTAATCGGAAGGGTGAGGACGTTCCGACGGCATGGTGGTTTGCGGAGGTGATGGGTTTTTTCGCCGGCTTGACGTCTATGATGGCCAATGCCGCGGGGCCTGTGATGATTGTGTATCTGCTGGCGATGCGGCTGCCAAAGGTTGAGTTTGTGGGAACAAGCGCATGGTTTTTCTTTCTTGTAAACTGGCTGAAGGTCCCGTTCAGTATGCACCTGGGGCTGATTAATATCGAATCAATAAAACTTGGTTTTGTTATGCTGCCGTTTATTATAACTGGGGCGATTTTAGGGATAGTTGCCTTGAAGAAGATGCCTCAGAAAGTATTCGAGATTACGATACAGCTTTTAGCGCTTGTTGCGGGGATTAAGCTGTTGTTTTAAATAATGAGTTGCAAAGATACAGTTTTGGCGGGATTATTAGGGATATGATAACAGGGCCGCAGGACAATAAGTTTGCCAATGAGCGTCAGCGGATGGTCGAGTACGACTTGAAGAGGCGGGGTATCACCGAGGCGGGTGTGCTTTCGGCGATGAACCGGCTGCCGCGAGAGGAGTTTGTGCCTGAGTCGTATGAGTCGCAGGCATACGCGGATTGCCCTTTGCCGATTGGAATGGGGCAGACGATTTCGCAGCCATATATCGTTGCGCTTATGACACAGGAGCTTCGGCTGAATAATTTCTGCGATGTGCTCGAGATTGGAACTGGCAGTGGATATCAGACGGCGGTTCTCGCGAAATTAGCGAAACGAATTTTTACGATTGAGCGGTTTGCGGATTTATCGGCGAAAGCACAGGCGGTTCTTGGCCGGCTGGGAATTAATAATGTTGAGTTTTATGTCGGAGATGGAAGCGGAGGATGGTCTCAAAAACGAACATTTGACAGGATTATCCTTACGGCTGCTGTGCCGAAGGTGCCGGAACAATTAATTGACCAGCTTGTCGCGGGCGGGATTATTGTCACGCCGGTTGGCCAGGGCGGTGCCCAGGAACTTATCGTGGGGACAAAAAAAGAAGGGAAACTTATTGAGCGGAAGATTTGCGATGTCCGGTTTGTCAAACTCATTGGCAAGCAAGCGTTCGAGGAATAATACGTGGGTGAAGTAACCGCAAAACCAACGGGTGAGATTAAGTTGTCGATGCCAGTGCAGTTTTTGAAGGGGGTCGGACCGGCGAGAGCTGAATTTTTTGCCAAGCTGGGTGTGCAGACGGTCGGTGATTTGCTGGAATATTTTCCGCGTGACTGGGTCTTTGCGCCGGAGCCTAAAAAAATAAGTGAACTGGAAGTTGGTGAGACAGCGGCGATTGTGGGACTGATTGAATCAACGGATTTTCAAAATTACCGCAGGCCCGCGATATTCGAAGTCATGGTGGGCGATGAGACGGGGATTTGCCGGATTATATGGTTTAACGGCGGATACCTGCGAGACCAGTTAAAGCCCGGCCAGGCGATTATGGCGTGGGGCAAGGTCGGCGAATACAAGCACCAGCTGCAGTTGACGAATCCTAAGTTTCGAATAATCGATGCGGAGACGCTGGGAAAGAAAAAGGTTCCTGACACCTTTTTCTTCAATGGCGGGGTATACCCGGCGAGCGCTGGTCTGAGCAGTATGCAGATTAAAAAAATCATCAGGCCCGTGCTGGATAATCTCAGTGAACTCGTCGGCGAATTCTATGACGATGAATTTCTTAAAAAAAGGGAACTGATAAAACGCAAAAACGCGTTTGGCTGGATTCATTTGCCTCCCGATGAAGGCAAACTGGAAAAAGCAAAACGCCGATTGAAATTCGATGAATTATTTTTGATGCAGTTAGGGCTTGCGCTTCGCAGGCACAGGCACAGTGAATTCGCTTCGGCGGTCGCGATGAAATCCTCCGACGAAATCGACCGGCGGATTCGAAAGCGATTTCCCTTTTTACTTACCGAAGACCAGGATAATACAATCACTGAAATAGCCGCTGATATGCAAAAATCTGTTCCGATGAATCGACTTTTGCAGGGCGATGTCGGCTCAGGCAAGACGGTGGTGGCTCTTTACGCGACTCTTTTGGCGGTGGCAAACAAGACACAGATCGCGATTATGGCGCCCACGGAGATATTGGCGAATCAGCATTTTATAAGCATCGAGAGGTATCTGCGCAATAGCGATGTAAAACGTGTCCTGATTACAGGTGGCCTGACTGGTAAGCAGAGGGAGGAGATTCTTAAAGAAATAAAGACAGGCGAAATAGATATTGTTGTCGGGACGGTCGCTCTGTTGGAGAAGGATATAGAGTTCAAAAAGCTTGGTCTGGTTGTTATTGATGAGCAGCATAAATTCGGCGTTCACCAGCGTGCCCAGTTGCGCAAGGATGGCACACCTCATTGCCTTGTTATGACCGCTACTCCCATTCCGCGGACACTGGCGATGACTGTTTTCGGGGATTTGGATGTGTCGATAATCAAACACAGTCCGCCGGGAAGGGGAGCGGTGGTTACGCGATGGGTTTCGCCGGATGACAGGGCCAAGGCGTACGAATTTATCCGTGAAAGGCTGCGAGCGGGAAAGCAGGCGTATTTTGTATATCCGCGTATAACAGGAATTGAAGAGGAAGGGGACATTAAGGCGGCGACCGATGGTTGGCGCGAATTATCGAAGGTGTTCGGCGAATTTAAGATCGAATTACTGCATGGGCGGATGAGTTCTGAGAAGAAGGAACAGGTAATGGGGGAGTTTCGCAGGGGAAAAATAAAAGCGCTGGTCGCGACGGTGGTGATAGAGGTCGGCGTGGATATTCCAAATGCGACGATAATGGTTATCGAAGGGGCCGACAGGTTCGGCCTGGCGCAACTGCATCAGTTACGAGGCAGAATAGGCAGGGGGACGGACAAATCGTTTTGCTTTTTGTTCGCGGACAAAGAAACCGAAAACGAAGTGGCGAAAAGCCGGCTTGAAATGATGGAGCGCAGTAACGACGGATTCGAAATCGCCGAGCACGACTTGAAATTACGCGGTCCAGGCGAGCTTTTCAGCACGCGTCAGCACGGCCTGCCAGATTTGAAAATCGCCAATATCATAGATGACTACGATTTGCTGGTTATGGCTCGTCGATGCGCGTTTGAGCTTGTCTCAGCAGACCCTATGCTGATTAGTCCGGTACACAAAAATATCCGCCAGTCGCTGATAACCAAATTCGGCGACTCGTTAGGCCTTGCGGATGTTGCATAATCCAATTAAGTTTTGAAGGTTCTGTAATGATTAATCTGTGGGGATGGGATATTGGGTGGTTTGTCTGGTTTTGTGCGGCTGGAAAGGCGTTTTTCCCTGGTATTGGGCTACTCATTTTAGCGGCGGTTATACCTTTGTCCAGGCGAATCATTTGGGTCAATTTAATCAGATCCGTTTGCATTGTTCTCGGCATCGTATTGGTGTTTTTTTCTGCGACTCCGCTCAACAAATGGATTTATATGATTTGGACGGTTTCTTTTCTGGTATTTCTTCTTGTGATTGTCAGACCTTCTCCGGTTGCAAAAAAAGTGTATTTGCCAAAGATATTTTTTGTGTTTATTTGCATAGCTGCTTTGGCAGTTGAGCTGCCATTTCATTTTGGTCAGAAGATGCCGCGAGGCAATTTTAAGAAGCTTTATGTGATAGGTGATTCAGTCAGCGCCGGCATGGGCGGCAAGGGCGAAAGAATATGGCCGGAGATTTTAGGTGAAAAATATGGAGTCGAGGTAACTAATTTATCCCTGGCCGGCGCAACAGTTGGTTCGATATTGCCACAGGCAGGGAAAATCGAAGACGACAATGCGATTGTTCTGCTCGAAATAGGCGGAAACGATTTATTATCTCTGACTCCACAGCCGGTATTTGAACAAAACCTCAGGTCTCTTTTGCAGAAGGTTGTTCGGCCTAATAAGTCTGTGTTAATGTTCGAGTTGCCGTTAGCTCCATGGCATATTGGATATGGGCGGACTCAAAGGAGATTAGCTGCCGAATTCGGCGTTACACTGATTCCAAAGAGCTTTCTTGCCAATGTATTCGGGGCGAAAGGCGCGACAGTTGATTTAGCTCATTTGTCTCCAGAGGGTCATAAGATAATGGCGGAAAAAATCGGATTTCTCTTAGGCAATTGAGTCGAGTCAATAAGAGGCGATACTCTATTTTTGCTTTTTTCTGTATTTTCTAAGCAAATCGAGGAGGTTTTGCATATCGTCGGGCAGGGGGGCTTCGAAGCTGACGATTTTTTCAGTTGTGGGGTGCGTGAAGGAAATAGTCCAGGCGTGGAGTGCACAGCGGGATATAACCGGGTCTTCCGGTGTCAGTTTTGCGTCTTTTATCTGCCATGGATAAACAGGTTTGCCGCCATACATATCATCGGCGACGATTGGGTGTTTGATATGGGCCAGATGCACGCGAATCTGGTGTGTTCGGCCCGTTTTGGGGGTGAGTTTCAATAGTGAAAAGCCGCGAAAACTTTCGAGGACTTCATAAAAGGTGATTGCCTCTTTGCCTGTTTCCGGCCGTACAGCATATTTGTATCTGAATTTGGTGTTGATGCCGAGCGGGGCGTTTATACGGTCTCGCGTGAGTTCGGGTATGCCATGGACGATGGCGATGTAGCTTTTTTCCACTTTGCGGTCGTGGAATTGCCTTGAGATTTTCCACTGTGCGATTTCGTTTTTCGCGAGAATCATTACGCCCGTGGTATTTCTGTCTAAGCGATGGACAATGCCCGGACGAAAATCCCCGAGGGCGAGAGGCAGCCCGGTTTCATCTGGTTCGGATTCATCTTCTTCATCTTTATCTTCATCGGTTTCTTCACCGGCGAGGTGGAAGGCCAGCGCGTTGGCGATAGTGCCGCTGGTATTGCCCCTCGCGGGATGCACAATGATATCGGCGGATTTATTGATGACGATTATGTCGTCGTCTTCATGGAGGATATTGAGCGGTATATCTTCGGGCGGGATTTCTGTTTTTGGCAGTTCGGGCAGGGAAATTTCGATGAGGTCGTCAGGATTTAGTTTCAAACTTGGTTTGGCCTTTTTGCCGTTGACCTTTACGCCGCCCGCCTTGATGACCTCCTGCAGCATTACCCGGCTGTAGTTGGAAAACCGCCCGTGGAGATATTTATCGAGCCGGCGTTCCTGCAGGGCGCTGCCGACGCGAAGTGTGAGGTCTGTATCCTTATTCGGCATTTCACGCGATAATTAATTCTGGACCGGGGCATTCGGTTCGCTGACGGCCGGAACCTGCATCTGCACCTTTGGTCTCGGCATCGGCTTGAGGACCAGTTTTTCATTGAAGGAACTCATCGCGATGAGCCGTTCTTTTGCTGTTATTGCCGGCACGGTGCCTTCGTAAGCGGCGCCGGTTGCCACCTCCTCGTACAGTTTTCTCGCTTCGTCAGCATTGCCAAGCTCTTCCTCGCATAAACCAAGCCCGACTTTGGCGGTGCCTTCGAGTGAAG
>JBFZBL010000167.1:0-3787 GCA_041308485.1 Phycisphaerae bacterium
AAGGAAAGGCGATTTGAAGATTACCGCCAGCCAGGTCGTAAGCGGCCTGGTTTACTGGCTGATTATTATTATGGTTTTAGTGATGACAGTTGACGCGCTGGGGCTGCCCAAGGCATCGGATATTCTTTCAAGCGTATTCGCTTATGTTCCAAATGTCATAGCGGCCCTTCTTGTCCTGATAGTCGCGATGTTTCTGGCCGGCTTTGTGTCGGGAATAGTTCGCACGGCTTGCGGCAATGCGAATCTGCCCAAACCTGAACTGATTGCCGGTATAAGCCGATGGGCGATTATAATCTTCGCGGCGACTATTGCGATGGAACAGCTTGGCATCGCGCCGCTTCTGGTGGGAACTGCCTTCAATATCATCCTCGGCGGCGTTGTCCTTGCATTAGCGATTGCCTTTGGATTAGGCGGTAAAGATGCGGCGGCAAGGTATCTCGAGGAATTAAGGCAAAAACGCTCCGGAGATTCCGCAGATAAGGAAGAGTTTAACTATCCCCGCAGCGAAAAAAATGTTACGAGTTTGCATACAAAATAAACATGCGGGTTTGGTTCATCAGACGGCTTGTGGCCGTATGCAACGAACACTAAATCCGAAAAAGAAAGGTTAGGATTATTATGCTTTACACTTTAGCTGTAGTTCTGGTCATATTGTGGCTCGCAGGATTACTGACTTCCTATACTGCAGGAGGTCTGATTCATGCCCTCCTGTTGATTGCCGTTGTGATTCTTCTGATTAGAGTCATCGCCGGACGAAGAGTCGTGTGACCCTTAGTGAGTTAGATGCTAACTGCTGTGGGACAATACCCATAGCAGTTACCGCCTGTCTGCCTTTGGCGGATAATTCTATCTGCAGGTTACTACCCGTGGCATTAGGCGGAACATAAAAAATTTAAAGGAGAATCCAATGAATACAAATAAAATAATCTCGCTGGTGATTCTTGCCGGCGGTGTCGTTCTTGTGGTCTTCGGCGTTGCCGCGACAGATTCATTCAGCTCTGATGTTTCTCGTTTTTTCACCGGCTCACCTACCGACAAGGCGATATGGATGATGATCGGCGGAATTGTCGCGGTCATCATCGGCCTGGGTGGCTTGTCGTTTGGTAAGCCCAAGGGCATCTGAATGCTTCGATAAGGAATATGTACCTAACATTAAGGAGTGCATTTGGGCGCTCTCTATTTAATTTAAGATACCTATGAAACTAAACCGCCTAATCGCTTCATTTGCAGTAATCGCTGTTTGCATTTTCCTTCTGACGCCCTGCGTGGTGTTAAGTTCTGACCCGAACAATCAAATGAGCGGCAGCAAGTCTTTGGCGGACAGCAATGATGCCGCCGAGGACATCAACGGCCCCACTATGATAATGAGTTACAGTAAAAAGGAATTTGTAAAAAATCCTATAGAATCTTTTATGTATTTTGTTCCGCTGATAGCCCCTACACTTGTTGACAATATTTCAAGTGTCAATAATACGCAGCAGGTAGGTATAATCTCGTATAAAAAAAAAGTCACTTCAAAATCCTTCTATCTGGCCTGCGATTTTGAAATATTGGGAAGTGGTTTTCATATGAACACATTTGATTCGGCGGGGATGGTTGCGGCGCATATCGACGAATTGAAAAAAGGCAAGTCGCTGACAAATATGCTTGATTATATCAAGTTTGACGGGGAAGGGTTCGGCCGAATCGAGGTTAAGGGGACAATGAGCGGTTCTGCTCCGACCGTTACCGAGGTGGCCATGCAGTTCAATGCAAGAGGGCATAAAAGCCCGGTAACCATCGGTCTTTATGATATTAAACCAAAAGACGGACAATATAAGTACGAAAACAGGTCGAACGAGATAGTTGCACGGGTGAATTCACTTGTATTCAAAAAAACAGAAAAGACTCCCCATATGGGAATAAAAGTGGCGTCTATCGCCAAGAAAAATAAATCTGCCGGCCTCTTCGGAGGCATTAAGGGGGCTCTGGCCAATTTGCTTATAACGCCGCCGAAGGTGGATAAACTCGGCAATACTACGATGCTTGAATTTGGCAATGCATTACTTCAAAAAAATACCACGTTCACTTTTCCAAAAGCTAAAAATATTAAGGAAAGCAGGACGGTAGAAAAAGAAAACAAGCAAAATGAAAATTTTGCTAAAAGTAAGTATTAGCAGGTTAGGTTTATAAAGAAAGGGGCTGAGAAGATTGCAAAACCCCATTCCGCCCCGTTGATTGTTCAATAGCCCGATTGTTTGCCTGCCTGTCCCCGAGTGCTGCTCCTATGGCTTTGAACAGGGGATCCACTTTAATTTCTTAATTCTAAATTCTGAATTTCGCCTTTTTGCTTTTTACTCTTTACTTTTTACTTTAATTTAATCGCCCGTTTCAGTATGTCCTCAATCGCCGCCAGTTCCGCTAATGAATGCGGCACAGCCGCTGAAAACGGATGAAATCCGGCTCTTTTCCGACGAGTTGTTTATTCTTCCGGGTTCCACCAGCAGTTACCCTTGCCCTTCACGGCTAGGGCGGCACGTTTACGGGTATCAGCCATCTGTTCAGGCAACATCATCTTAAAATTCATCGTGGCATCAAAAGCCGCGTCCTGCTCATTGGTAAAACTCATTCCAAGAAGTGCCACATCCGGGTCAATGCTTAGAGTGTAATGAACGCATTCGACCCCTTGCATACAAGGCAATAAATTTGTGCTCGTTTTGTCGCCGCCGGAGCTGACCTTGCCGCGAGGCCGAACTTTTAGAGGATTGCTGTAACCTTCCGTGTCGCCAAGCAGCTTTCCCGCCCCGAAGGTCTTGAAACACACAGTGCCCACATCCGAACTCTTCGCAAGCGGCAAAATTTCCTCAATGTATCGACTGTCGCAATAAGGACCGACAGCAAACATCACTACATCACACAAACCTGACTTTAAAGCCACTTCAAGGACATCGGGATTATGGCTTGAGATGCCGCGGAAACGCAGTTTGCCGTTCTTTCGGCATTTATATAATTGCTCAAAGGCCCCGCCCGGCGATATTGCCTTTTCCCAGCCCGCCATATCTGACAAACCATGCATAACAAAAAGGTCAACCATTTCCATTCCGAGCCGCTTCAAACTGCCATCAACCTGCTCAGCTACCGGCTTATCGTGATGGTCAATCTTATCTATGACAAATATGCCCTCCCGCCGGCCTTTAAGGGCTTTGCCTACAATCTCTTCGCTGTATCCATTCTCATAACCCGGCGCAGTATCAATCACGTTAAGACCTGCATCAAGCGCCCGCCGCACCGTCGCCACACACTTATCGAGAGGGATATTTCTGTCGGCGATATCCCCAATGCCTAACTGCGTAGCCATAAAACCTGTCCTGCCCAGCGCTCGCCTCGGCTTGAACAGGTATTTTTTATTGTCTGCAGCCATACTTTCTCTTTCCTTCGCATACCTGCCTAATCTTTCACGCCAATATCTTCCTGCTAAAATTTTAATCCATCGTTATGGCTGAGGCATGGTCTTCAGCTCACCGCCCGGAAGGGATTGTTTGTCTTTTTTGCGTTTCCTGCGTGACACAAGCCAGACGCCTAAAAAACCGCATCCCCAGAAAAATACTATATCAAGAAGATACCTAATACTTAAGCGGATCAGCACAGCCGTTTTTAAATCCTGCGGAATACTCGGAACAAGCACCAATATATAAATCACATAAATAAGAGTTACTGACAATAGCGCAAGTATCGTTGTAAGTATCCGACTGCTCTTCAATATAAAACTTATGAGTACGCCCATTAAAAAACCTGCGACACCCATAGC
>JBFZBL010000168.1:0-5325 GCA_041308485.1 Phycisphaerae bacterium
TCATAAACGTCAAATCCTGTGTGTCGCGCTGACCACACATCGCGGCAAGGCAAAGTTATACGCAGATACAGGCATTGCCGGAACTGCAGCAAGCGAATATTGACGACAGAAAGAGTCGGAAGCTAAATCTCTAAACGAGTTAAATAGAGCAATACCCTCCATTTCTTATCGTCAGGTATAGGGAGATTTCTACTGTTTGAGCTCATTTAGACTTGCAGTTTATTTCAAAATATGGTAGGTTTCGGAGTTAGTCAGTAGCCTTGGAGGATTAGGTAGAATGCGAAGACCATTTCAAAGTCTCAATATCAGCAGACTGTTTGTTTTAACGAGTCTTATATTTCTTGCGATTTTGCCTGTTGTGAGTTTTGCCTCAATCACGGTAACTACCCACTGGGGCCAGCCGCAGTATGCTCCGCCGTACACACCAGGGAACAAACCCCCAGATATGGCACCAGACGATGTAGCTGACGATCGGCCTAATATCAGCCCGCCAAAGGCTGGCATAACCGGTTCATTCTCAGACCCGAATTACTCAGTCAACGATATCACAGTTGATTTGACCGGATATACCTACATCCGCGAACCGAACAACTGCGACCCTAATATGCACGCACACGAACTCGGCCACGACGAGCTTAACAGATACGAATGGGAAAAGAACGCAAAGAGAAAAATCGAGAAGGAACTGGAAGGCCTTGACAAGATGAAATTTAAAGGCGAAGGTGCCACCAAGGCCGCCAGAAGGAAAGATGCCAAGAAAAAAGCTGATGCCGAACTTCAAAGACGGTTAAATTTAGCTTATGCGAAAATCTTCGAGCAGATGAACATTATCAATGATTATTACGACAAGGTAACAGACCACTGCCGAAATGGTGTATCAGCCGCTGATGGTGTTAAAGAGACTAAAGAAAGATTTGATAACGTAGCGCCAGAGGACTACAAAAACATCAAACCCCGTGAAAAGGCAAAAACAACCCCCGGCATAGGTTTCGGCGGAATCTTCACCGACCCGTGTTCGCCGTTCAGATCGACATTCTGGCCCCCTGTACCAATAACCGATGTAAACGAAAACGGAATTCAAGACGATACAATCGAAAATCGGGGCATTGTTGATATTGATGGTTTTATGACAATCGGACAAATGGAAAATGGCATTATCGAAATGACCGATGCTAAGATGAGGATAACCGACTCGTTTGACCCTTGCACGGTTTTTCTTACCGCGTATATTATTAATCCGCAGTACAAACCATCGAACAATCCGATATTCCAGTCGATGATTCAGGGTTCGCTGCTGATTCCGCTTGCTCCGGCGGAATGTGTTAATAATGTAATCGGTTCGGTATGGCTTGATAATATGCAGCAGGCAGCCGAAGCTAATGAATACCTGAGCTTCTGGTTTTATGCCGAAAATGAACTTTATGACACGGACGGAAACTGGCTGCACGGCCCATCGCCGGTTATGGGCAAGCTTGTGCTTGGTATAGGAATGGAAGTTTTTGAAGAGATAGACAGGCTTGATGATTACGACGATATTACTTTCCATTCAGCATGGCAGCTCGAAGGCAGCGGTCTGCTTGAACTGAATGACGCCTACGCTCACAATTCCAACAAGTCGATGCAACTAATCGTTGATACAGCCTTGCCGCCGCATTACAGTTCTGCGGTTAAGTTTTTTACTCCGTTTGCGAACTGGTTCGGGCCAGATAAAAAATCACTGGAAGTATGGATAGACGCGAACGAGCTTTCGCCAGAAGCCCAGGATTATATTTATATCCGCATCGAGGATTCTTTCGGTCATGTCTATTTGTACAAACCTGACATACCGCAACTGTTCGAGAATATATGGCTTGATGGGACAGATGACCGATGGACGGGAATCAATATTGACTTGAGAAATCTTCAGCAAAACGGGCTGCTCCTTCACAGCATCGCCAGTATCAGTATCGGCGTGGAAGACCCTATGATGCACGGATTTACCGGAATGATTTACATCGATGATATTAGGATTTGGGATACAAGAATTCTGGGTGACAATAAATTTGATTTTAATTCTGACGGTATTGTGAATTTCATCGATTTCTCATTGTTCGCCGAAAACTGGCTTGTTGATGAAAACTGGCCGTAAGAAACGAAAGCCCAAATTAGGTGGAAGTTACTCTTATGCCACTGTTATCACTAACAATGGCCAGATTACAGGGAAAAGTTATATTCCTGGAAGTTCTACCTATCACGCCTTTCTGTATAATGGCGATAATGTGATTGAGTTAAATGTCTTGTTGTTGCCCACAGGCAATGGTTGGGAGATACAGTTTTGGAAGGATGAGAAAATGAAATCGTATATCACAATTCTGGCTGGAATATGTATTTCATTGCCCTGTTTTGCGGCGTGTTCATCAGCCGATTTGACGGGCGACTGTAAGGTTAATTTTGCTGATTTTGCAATTATGGTAGCTGATTGGCTGACTGATGGAACACCTACTCCCATCCTCAACGGTATGACATGGGTGTCAATAAGTGACCCCGGCGTTTCCAGCCATGAAGGCTTTATCGGCGAGATTGGCAAATACGAGACGACGAATGCCCAGTATTGTGAGTATCTCAATGCCGCTCTTGCTATCGGCAATATCACCGTCAGCGGCAGCTCTGTCGTATGCACTAGCGGTCCTTATTCCGGTCATAACTACTATTACCTCGCGGGTGCGGGCTGGACAGGCGATGGAGCGACCAACGGCGGAGCGGCAAGGATTAATTGGACTGGCAGTTCGTTCACGGTTGACAGCGGCTTTGAGAACCATCCTGTCACTTGTGTGAGTTGGTATGGAGCAACAGCCTTTGCAGAGTATTACGGCTGCAAACTGCCGACGGAGTGGCAGTGGCGGGCGGTGGCGGATTATAACGGCAGCTATACCTATGGTTGCGGAACTACTATAAACAATATTATTGCCAACTATACCGGCTCAACTCACCCAGATGGTACAACCGCTGTGGGTGCATTTGGTGCTTATGGTTACGAGATATGCGATATAGCAGGCAATGTCTGGGAATGGACATCTTCGATTTACAGTGACAGCTATCGCGTTATCCTGGGCGGCGGCTGGAGTAACTTCGACTACTTCTGTTCTGTCTCGGGCAGGTACCGCGGCTACCAGGACGGCATGTACTACGACCTCGGATTTCGTGTGTGTCGTTGATTGTTTCTCTAACACTTTTACTGCTCGGCATAGGTGGCTTAGCTTTGAGAAGAAAACATTAACAATTTTTGGAAGGAAGAGGAAATGAAAAAGATCCTAACATTTATCACAATCGTTCTTTTAAGTTGGGCGGGTAATTTTGCTCTTGCCGGTTCGCTTGAGCCATTGGCGGCACCTGCACCAACGATGAAAACGCTCGACCAAATCGAACCAAGAATACCAATTCCCGCATCTGCAACCTCCGCGAGCCCATTTGTTATTACAACAAGCGGTTCATATTATCTTCAGGGCGACAGGCTGTGCTCGTCTCACGGCATCAGCGTTGACGCTAATAATGTTACAATCGACCTCTGCGGTTATTCGCTCATCGGAAACGGTAGTTCCGGAAGCGGTGTTTATATGGTCGGCCAAAGCAATATTGAAATCAGAAACGGTACGATTCGCAATTTCGCCATCGGCATTGAAGAAACTCATACCACCGGAAGAGACCATCGTGTGATTGATGTGCGTGCCATATCAAACACAAAACAGGGAATCCAGCTTGTCGGCTACGGCCACGAAGTCAGAGACTGCACATCCAGTTATAATGGCTTTGCACCAGCCGGCAGTCAGGTTTACGGTATTCATGCCGGAGCAGGAGCAATTATTATAGGAAACACCGTCCGCAACAATGGAACAGGCGCCGCAACTCTGGTTTTCGGTATCGTTACAGGATACGGCGCAGTAATAAAAGGAAATGTAGTTCACTACAACGCCCACTCCTCAAGCAGCAATGTCTATGGAATCGCCGCAGATGGCGGCAGCACAATAATCGGAAACACGGCATATTATAACGGTATTTCCGGCACAGGCGCGTCTATCTACGGCATCTATCCGGGATTAAACAGTCTGGTTGACCAAAACACCGCTTATAACAACGGCGGAACAAATATGTATATCTCCGCCGGCAATACTTATGGCACTAATCACGCACCATAAATAAATTAACGTTTCAAAATAAAAATTACTTTAGACCAGGAGATCAAAATGAAAACGTATGTAAAAATTATGTTAATAGCATTAAGTTGTTCTTTGTGTTTTGCAGGTTCATTGCAGCCGAGCGATGCGCCTGCGCCAACAATGAAAACGCTCGATGAAATTGAGCCGAGAATCCCAATCCCTGCCGGCACAGGTATGGCGACTTACACAATCAGTTCGCCCGGCAGTTATTATTTCACAGGCGACCGTCAGGCCACTGGCACAGGAATATTAGTCAACACAAGCAACGTTACCGTTGACCTTATGGGCTACACGTTAACAGGCTCTCTTACAGGCTCATACAACGGCATAACCATCAGCAACGACTGCAATAACGTCGAAATTCGCAACGGTACGGTTTGCAGGTTCGGCGCTCACGGCATTGCTTCCAACAACGCAGGAGCTTCAAGCATTCGACTCATAAAAATCCGTGCGGTAACAAATGGAGTCAACGGCGCGTCTCTGATAGGCAAGGCCAACACTGTGCAGGATTGCACTTTTAGCGATAACCACAGTATAGGCTTATACCTCGATACCGGCAGCGTCAGCAATTGCGTGTTTTACAGCAACAACAGCGATGGAATGGCCACAGGATTCGGTACATTGATTACAGGCTGTGTCGCTCACGACAATACCGGTTATGGCTTCAATATCGGCGCAGGATGCACTGTTACCAACTGCACATCTTATGCCAATTCGAGCACCGGCTTTTCCACAAACTCCGGCTGCACTATTACAGACTGTACCAGCCATTCCAATAGCTACAACGGCATCTGGGCGGGAACAGGGTCGATAATCAGCAATGTTGTCGCCTACAATAACACAAATTATGGCATCTATGCCAATTCAGAAGGAACTATCAGCAAGTGCAATGTTTATGACAATCTTATCGGCATCAGCGCGGGCATAAGAAGCAGCATTTTAAACTGTACTGTTGTTAGAAATAACGATGAAGGTATCTATCTGCATGGCGCATACTGTATGGTCAAAGAAAACAACTGCAGCTACAACGGCCAAACAACTTCCGATGGTGCGGGCATAAGAGCGCCATATATTAACTCGCACATCGAGTCAAACATTGTCAACAGTAATGATTATGGTATTATTTTAACCA